>DATBSK010000138.1:0-37552 GCA_036559825.1 Acidimicrobiia bacterium
CCACCAAACAAGGACTCTTCAGCTCGTGATCGCGTAGGCGGTGCTCTCGGCGAGGTCGGCCGCACCCTGCATCAGATCGAGCACGATCGGCCCGAACGCGAGCAGCTTCTGGTCGTCGGCCGCGCGCTGGAAGCCCTGCTCCAGGACGACCGCGAGCTTCCACTTGGCGAGGATCACGTAGTAGTCGATGTCGTCGACCTGCCGGCCCGAGACGTGCGAGTAGTGCGCGAGGACCTCGTCGCGTGATGGCATGCCTCGCATGTCGACGTACCCGGACTCGCCGGCCTCGGCGGCGCTCGTGTCGGCGGGCCAGCTCTGCACCACCCAGGCGAGGTCGAGCTTCGGGTCGCCGACCGTGCCCATCTCCCAGTCGACGATCGCGGCCAGCCGAGCCGGCGCGCCGTGGCAGTACATGACGTTGGCGAACTGGTAGTCGCCGTGCATGATCCCGGGGATGTAGTCGATGGGCCGGTGCGCGCGGAGCCACGCGGCGGCGACGTCGAACCCCGGCAGCTCGCGGCCCTTGATCCGCTCGAGGAACGCGGTCCAGCGGTCGACCTGGCGGTCGTGGAAGCCGTCGGGCCGCCCGAGGTCCTGCAGCCCCCTGGCCTGCCAGTCGACCTTCGAGAGCAGCGCGGTGCCCTCCACCAGCTGGTACGCGAGGCCTGCGCGCGCCGCGACGTCCGTGTCGAAGGGCGCCGGCCAGGTGCTGCCCATGTTCATCGGCGACCACCCGTCGACGAGGCCCATCAGGTAGAAGGGCCGGCCGAGCACCGAGGCGTCCTTGCACATCGCGACCGCGGGGGTGTGGGGCACGTCCGTGCCGTCGAGCGCCTCGATGATCCGCCACTCGCGCAGGATGCCCTCGTCGCGCGGTGCGGGCGCGGTCGGCGGTGGGATCCGGATCACGCAGACGTCGTCACCGCGGCGGATCTCGTAGATCTCGTTCTGGCTCCCGCCCGAGAGGAAGCGGTCCTCGATGGGCTCGCCCTTGCCGGGCAGTCCCTGGTCGTCCATCCATGCGGCGAGCCGCTCGAACTCGATCACAGGTTCCCCACCTCGTGCTCGAGGTACTCCGCGAACTTCGCGCGCGCGGCGTCCATCTTCTTCGGGATCCACTCGGTCGGCCAGAGGTCGTCGCTCGGCTTGTAGTCGCGGACGACCTGACGAGCGACCGTGACCTTGTGGACCTCGGTCGGCCCGTCGGCAAGGCCCATCACCGCGGCACCGTGGATCATGGTGAAGAACGGCATCTCGTTGGTGACGCCGAGCGCGCCGTGCACCTGCATCGCGCGCCAAGCGATGTCGTGCAGGACGGTCGGCATCACGACCTTCGCGGTGGCGATGTCCTTCCGGACGCGCTTGTAGTCGTTGTACCGGTCGATCTCCCACGCCGTGTAGAGCACGAAGAGCCGGAACTGGACGAGCTGCGCGTACGAGTCCGCGATGTAGCCCTGGACGAACTGCTTGTCCGCGAGGATGCTGCCCTGGGTCTCGCGGCTGAGAGCACGCTCGCACATCATGTCGATCGCCTTCTGGGCCAGGCCGATGGTCCGCATCGCGTGGTGGATGCGACCACCGCCGAGGCGCGTCTGCGCGATCGCGAACGCCTGACCCTCGCCACCGAGGAGCGCGGACTGCGGCACGCGCACGTCGTCGTAGTGGATCAGCGCGTGGAACCCTTCGTTCAGTGGTTCCCCGTACAGACCGACATTGCGGACGATGTTCACACCTGGCGTGTCCGTCGGCACCAGAAACATCGACATGCCCTGGTACGCGCTCACCTCGGGGTCGGTCACGGCCATCACGATGAGGAACGATGCCGTCTTCGCATTGGAGGAGAAGTACTTCCAGCCGCTGATCACCCACTCGTCGCCGTCCTTGACGGCTCGCGTCTTGAACAGCGTCGGATCGGCACCGGCGTGGGGCTCGGTCATGGAGTAGCAGGAGAACATCTCGCCATCGAGCAACGGCTGGAGGTACCGCTCCTTCTGCTCGGCGGTGCCGTAGTGGGCGATGATCTCCGCGTTGCCGGTGTCGGGTGCCTGGCAACCGAACACGATCGGTGCCCACTGTGACCGGCCAAGGATCTCGTTCAGCAGCGCGAGCTTGAGCTGGCCGTAGCCCTGGCCGCCGAGCTCGGGCCCGAGGTGGGTGGCCCACAAGTCGCGGCGCCGCACCTCGTCCTTCAGCGGGTCGACGATCGCGCGCCGCGTCTCGTCGAGCGGCACGAACTGCTCGTGCGGCCAGATCATGTCGAGCGGCTCGACCTCCTCGCGCACGAAGGTGTCGACCCAGTCCAGCTTCTGCTGGAGCTCAGGCTCGGTCTCGAAGTCCCACGCCATGGGTTGCTCCTCGGTGTGTGGCGTCAGCTCGGCTCGATGACGACCCGGATGGCGCCGGATGCCCGATCGGCGGCGACCCGGAACGCCTCGGCGGCGTCCTCGATGGGGTAGCGGTGCGTGATGAGGGCGCGGGCGATCTCGGGGTCGTCCGCCAGCATCGCGGCGGCGTCCTCCATCTCGCGCCCGTCATCGTGCCGGCAGTATCCCAGCGACGGGATGAGCCGGGCCTCCCGGTGGAAGAAGGGCATCCAGTCGAGCTCGACGGTGCCGAGGTGGACCCCGAGGACCACGACCGTGCCGTGTGGAGCGACGAGCTCGATCGACCGGGCGAGGCTTGCGTGCGTGCCCGCGGCCTCGACGACGACGTCGTAGGAGTCGTGCGTACCGATGCGCGCGCCGAGACGTTCACCAGCCTCCAGCTGATGTGGATGGCGCGCCTCGAGCGCGACGTGCCGGGCACCCTGACGACGGGCGCCGGCCACCGCGAGCAGGCCGAGCGCGCCTGCACCCACGACCGCGACACGCGTCTGGGGCCCGGTCTCGGCGAGGCGGAGCGCGTGCCACGCGACGGCCGCGGGCTCGACGATCGACGCGTCCCGCACGTCGAGCCCCTGGGGGATGTCGACGAGTCGGTCCGGAGGTGCGCGGAACGCCTCGGCCATTCCGCCGTCGGCGGCGATGCCCAGCGCGCGCGCTCCGTGCGTCGCGCACAGGTTGTAGTCGCCGTGCCGGCACTGCTCGCACTCCATGCAGCCGTAGATCGCTTCCACGACCACCGGTGTGCCGTTCGCGCGGACGCCGGCGAGCTCGTGCCCCAGCACGAAGCGACTCCCCAGCTCGAGGTACAGGAAGTCGGACGCGCAGATGCTCGCGGACCTGATTCCGAGCACCTCGCCCGTGCCGGGGGGCTCGTCGACGTCGACCAGCGCGACGCCACCGTCGGTGCCCCGGACGGCCTTCATCGACGCACGGCGGCGAGGCAGAAGTCGCCGATCCGCTCGATCTCCTCGCCCGTCGGGCGCGCGCGTCGCCAGAGGTAGTCGGCGAGCTTCCCGACGACCGCGTGCGCGGCGAGCGACGCGTCGAGCTCGGGGTCGGAGCTGCCGAGCTCGGCGAAGGGGTCGCGCAGCAGCGTCGCCATGGGACCGCGGGCCGCGGCCGGGCCTGCCGCGGCGCCGGCGCCCAGCACGCCCGCGTTCCACAGCACGGCGAGCGTCGCCGCCGCGCTCTCGTCGTCGACGGCCTGCGACAGCACGCCGACGACCCACCGCCGGACCCGGCCCTCGGGTGTCGCCTCCTTGCCCATCTGATGGGCGAGGTAGCTGCCCAGGCGCTCGGTGCCCTCCTCGAGGATGGCGGCGACCAGCGCCTCCTTCGAGGCGAAGTGGCGGTAGAAGGCGTCGTTCGACAGGCCGGCCGCCCCGACGATGTCCGCCACTCGCGGCCGCGACGACGTGCCGCAGGCCCTCATGACGGCAACGCCGGCGTCGAGCAGCCGCCGGACCTCGTTGGCGTAGCCGGCGCCCCGCCGGGCGAGCGTCCGCTGCGCGATGCGGTCCGCGACGTCGCCCGGATCGGTCCGAACTGCGTTCTCCATCGTCAGAACGATATTCTCCAGCCGCCGATGCTTGGCAAAGGGGGAGCCATGACCCGTTGGATGCGTCGCCTCGCCGGGATCGCCGCGGGGCTCGCGATCTCGACCGCAGCCGCGACCGCGACCGTGAGCGCCGCACCTCGCGATGCGGGCCGCACGCCGACCGTGACCGGCCCGATCACCGCCGGCACCGGCGTGAGCCTCATCGGGCCCGATCTCTCCAGCAAGGGCTACGTGGAGGAGGAGTACTTCATCGAGGGCGACGCGGCGAACTACCAGCCCGTCGGCACGCTCACGTCCGACGGGAAGTGGAAGGTCGAGAAGACCGACGAGCAGCCCTACAATACGCGCGTCGTCGTGTGGAAGCCGGCGGACCCCGCTGACTTCAACGGCACGGTGTTCGTCGAGTGGCTGAACGTCAGCCCGGGCTTCGACAACCCGCCCGACTGGCTCAACTCGCACAACTTCTTCGTTCGGACCGGTGCGGCGTGGGTCGGTGTGTCGGCACAGGCGGCGAGCGTGCGCGGCGGCGCGAACCCGATCCAGGCCGAGGGCGCACCTCCGCCCGGGGGCCTCAAGGCGGCCGATCCGGAGCGGTACGGCACGCTCGAGCACCCTGGCGACGCGTACTCGTACGACGTCTTCACCCAAGGTGGGCTCGCGGTCCTCGGCAAGGGTGAGGGTGTCAAGCCGTTCGAAGGCTACGACGTCAAGCGCGTCATCGCGATCGGCGAGTCGCAGTCGGCCGGACGCATGACGACGTACGTCGACGCGATCCACCCGCTGGCCAAGCTGTACGAGGGCTATCTCATCCACAGCCGCCAGGGCCAGCCCTCGCCGTTCGGCGACGCGGTGCTCGGCCAGGACGACCCGAAGGTCCCGAACGACGTCCGCATCCGCCGCGACCTCGACGTGCCCGTGCTGCTCTTCCAGACCGAGGCCGACCTCAAGCTGCTCCGGTACCTCCCCGCGCGCCAACCCGACTCCAAGAACCTCCGTCTGTGGGAGGCCGCGGGCATGTCGCATGCGGACGCCTACCTCGGCGGGCTCGCACTCGCCGATCTCGGCGACGGCAGCGCCGAGCTCGCACTGCTCGATCCCGCGCAGGCGACGGGCGGTCGGCTCGGGTGCGCCTCGGCGGTGAACGCGAACGGTCAGTACGCAGTGGTCAACGCCGCGCTGGCGCGGCTCGAGCGCTGGGTGCGCACGGGCACTCCACCGCCCAGCTACCCCCGCATCCAGACGACCGGGAGTGGCGACGCCGCCACCGTCGTGCGCGACGAGCACGGGATCGCCAAGGGCGGGCTCCGCACGCCGATCGTGGAGGTGCCGCTGGCGACGAACGACGGAGAGGAGAACAGCGGCCCGACGTTCTGCCGCCTCTTCGGACACTCGAAGCCGTTCGACGCCGCGACGCTCGCCGCGTTGTACCCGAACGGCTCCGGCGACTACGTGAAGGCGTTCGACAAGGCCGTCGACAAGGCGGTGAAGGCGGGGATCTGGCTCCGACCCGAGGCGGAGCACTTCAAGACCGCCGCGAGCCAGATCACGTTCGGCTGATCACCGAAGGCTCAGCGGGCGAACACCGGGATGATGAGCCCACGCGCGACCGTGTGGAACCCGAGGTTGAAGCCGACGAAGGCCGGCGACGCGTGCTCGTCGACGCCGAGCTGATCGGTGTCGAGCGCGTGCACCGCGAAGATGTAGCGGTGCGGGGGTGAGCCCGGAGGAGGCGCGGCGCCTCCGTACGCCTTCTCGCCGTAGTCGTTGCGCACGTGGAACGCGCCCTTCGGGAGCGCCGCACCGGTGCCGGCGCCGCGCGGCAGCTCGGTGACGTCGGCGGGGATGTCGACGACGAGCCAGTGCCAGAACCCGCTGCCCGTCGGCGCGTCGGGGTCGAAGCACGTCACCGCGAAGCTCTTCGTCTCGGACGGATGGCCGCTCCAGCGGAGATGCGGCGAGAGATTGTCGCCCCCGACGCCCATGCCGTCGAAGCGGTGCGGTCCGCCGAGCTCCTCTTCGTGGCCGATGTCGTCGCTGCTCACGTCCAGCGACGGAACCGGCGGCAGGATGTCGTACGGGTTGGGGAAGGAGCGCTCGGTCATCCGGACCTCCTCTCGGCACTAGGTTCTACTCGCGGCAAGGGAGGATGCGTGCCGCGTCGCAGATCGCAGGAGCCGATCCACCTGCGCAGCGCCCGCTTCCTGGACGTCGAAGCAGGCGCGTACGTCGAGCCGGCGGATCTCCTGATCCAGGGCGAGCGGATCATGGACGTCGCACCGACGTCCGTGCCGAGCGACGCGACGACGATCGACCTCGGCGACCTGACCCTGCTCCCAGGGCTCATGGATATGGAGGTGAACCTCCTCCTCGGCGGTCCGGACCACGCGAGCCCGCTCAACCCGGTCCAAGACGACCCCGCCGTGCGCACGCTGCGCGCCGTCGCCAACGCGCGCCGAACGCTGCACGTCGGCTTCACGACGGTCCGCAACCTCGGCCTGTTCGTGCAGACCGGCGGGCTCCTCCTCGACGTGGCGCTCAAGAAGGCGATCGACCACGGATGGATCGACGGGCCGCGCGTCGTCCCCGCGGGCCACGCCATCACGCCGACGGGTGGGCACCTCGACCCGACGATGTTCCAGGCGTTCGCGCCGCACATCATGCCCCTCACCGTCGAGGAGGGCATCGCCAACGGCATCAGCGAGGTGCGCAAGGCCGTCCGCTACCAGATCAAGCACGGCGCCGAGGTCATCAAGGTCTGCGCGTCGGGCGGTGTCATGTCGCACACCGGTCCCGCGGGTGCACAGCAGTACTCCGACGAGGAGCTGGCTGCGATCGCCGACGAGGCGCACCGCGCCGGGCTCAAGGTTGCGGCGCACGCGCACGGCGACGACGGCATCCGGGCCGCGATCCGCGCGGGCATCGATTGCATCGAGCACGGCTCGCTCATGACCGACGAGACGCTCGAGGAGTTCATCGAGCGCGGCACGTTCCTCGTGGCAACCACCTATCTGGCGGACGGCATGGACCTGTCACACGCCGCGCCCGAGCTGCAGGCCAAGGCCGCGGAGGTGTTCCCGCGTGCGCGCGAGACCATCAAGAAGGCGATCGAGCGAGGTGCCAAGGTCGCGTGCGGCACCGACGCACCCGCGATCCCGCACGGCCGCAACGCCAAGGAGCTGCTCGCGCTGGTTGACCGCGGCATGAGCCCGCTCCAGGCGATCCGCGCCGCCACCACGGTGTCGGCCGAGCTGATCGACGCCGACGACCGCGGCCGGATCGAGCCCGGGCTGCTCGCCGACGTCATCGGCGTGCCGGGCGACCCGCTCGGCGACATCGGCGTGACCGAGCACGTCCGCTTCGTGATGAAGGGCGGCGAGGTCTACCGCAACGACGCCGCCTGAACGTGCGTCAGACCGCGGGCTCGAGCGTGGCGTCGAAGGTGGACGAGCCGCTGTCGGGGACGCGGGGCTGCCGCCACACCTCGACCGGGAACGACACGGTCACGATCGCGCAGTACAGCCACAGCAGGTGCTTGGCGTCGTCGGGCAGCCCGTCGATCTCGAACTGCTCCAGGTACGCGCACGCCTCCTCCATGCGCGGGAAGGCCGCGTCGTAGAAGGCGGAGAGCTCGTCCATCGTGCTGTCGATGCGCTTGGCGTAGCGGGCGCGCTCGGTCGGGATCGCCCACCCGGCGAAGGGCTCGAGGTCCGAGAACTCGGCGGGAAGCGTCGGCATGGCGTGTCTCCTCGACTCAGACCGTCGCCGGCGTCTTGCCGGACTGCTGCTGGTAGTCACGCACGTAGCCCCGCGCCTGGTGATGCAGGTGACGCAGCAGGATCTCCTGGTCGTTCAGGGGGAAGCTCTTCACCGGCGTCTGCGACTCGAGCATCGACTGCGTGGCTTCGAGCGTGTTGCCGTCCTGGAGCGCGTACTCCTTGAACGTGACGACGGCCAGCTCCTGCGCGATGCGCTCACGCGCGTTCTTCGGCGGCGCGAAGTAGCACGCGCCCTCGAAGATGTGCGTGTTGTAGGACGTCGGCCAGTAGTGGTACGTGAGCACCCAGTTCGGCTTCCAGACGAGCATCATGAAGTTGGGGAAGAACAGGAACGAGTCGAGACCCCATGCCTCGTGCCGGGCCGGATTGAGGCCCGGCGGCATCTCGTCGAGGCCGATGTCGGGCGCGTCCCACGGACCGAACAGCCCGCTGCGCAGCACGCGATCGATCGGCTTGACCATCTTCAGGTCCTTGGGGGGTGACTGACCACCCCAGGACGACACCATCCCGTGCGGGCCGTCGATCCCGTACGCGAGCGCCTCGTAGCCGTACTGCTGGAGCTTCTGGGCCTCCTCGGACACCGACTGGCGCGCGTGCAGAACGGGTGCGTGGTAGAACTCGGTGAACGCGTCGATGAAGAGCTTCCAGTTGCTCTTCACCTCGGCGCGGTACTTGTGCACCTGCGTGAGCCGGTCGAACGGGTACGCCTCGATGCCCTTGCCGAGCTCCCCCAGGTACTCGTGCAGCGACGTCGTGTTCTCGGGATCGAGGTTCACGAAGATCCAGCCCGCCCACACGTCGGCCTGCACGGACGCGAGCGAGAAGTCGGCCTTGTCGATGCCGAAGAACTCCGACTCCTGCTGGACGAACGTGCACTGCCCGTCGAGGCCGTAGCGCCAGCCGTGGTACTTGCAGGTGAACTGCCGGCACGTGCCGCTCGTCTCCTCGAGCGGGAAGTCCTGCCAGACGAGCTTGTTGCCGCGGTGGCGACAGATGTTGTGGAACGCGCGCACTTCGTCGTCGGACGAGCGCACGATCACGATCG
Organism: Acidimicrobiia bacterium; assembly: GCA_036559825.1. Taxonomy (GTDB): domain Bacteria; phylum Actinomycetota; class Acidimicrobiia; order IMCC26256; family PALSA-555; genus DATBSK01. The sequence continues at coordinate 8,764 of DATBSK010000138.1, forward strand.
ACGTCCCGGCGGCGTCGAGCTCCTTGGTGAAGTAGCTCCCGACCTTCGGGAGCTGCTCGACCCGGCCGACGTTCAACCAGGTTCGGCGGAAGATCGCCTCGCGCTCGAGCTCGTACACCTCGGGCGAGGTCGAGTCGTCGTAGGACACGGGTCCGGTGCCGAGCTCGGGGTAGTGCTCGGTCCAGGAGCCCTCGGGCGGCTTCGGGAAGTGCGGCATGTCGTCGATCCTCCGAGTCCGGGCGACCCCGATAGGATAGCATCGATCTCCCTCAGTGAAAACCCCATTTCCGCAGCGTGAGGGACGATTTCTCGCCGCGTCTGCGTGCTCAGGCGCCCTCGACGAACGGGTAGATGCGGGTGAAGTCCGCGCCGGGCTCGAGCTCGGCGAAGCGCTCCCACACGGACGTGGTCACCGCGCCGATCTCGGCGGGCAGGCCCCGCTGCTCGACGGCGTCGAGGTAGAGGCGGACGTCCTTCGTCATCAACGTGTTCGTGAAGCCGGCGGCGTAGCGGCCGGTGACCACGTGGTCGGGGAACTTGTCGCTCGTCGCGGCGCTCCGCCCGCTCGAGCCGTTGAGCACCTCCAGCATGGTGGTCATGTCGAGTCCGACGGATCGGCCGAACGCGATCGCCTCGCTCGTCGCCGCGAGCGCCGTCGCGGAGAGGAAGTTGTTCGCGAGCTTCATCGCCTGGCCGAGGCCTGCCCGGTCGCCGACGCGATGACGCCCGTCGCTGAGCGCCGCCAGCACCGGCTCGACGCGGGCGCAGGCGTCGTCGGGCCCCGCGTACATGACGGTGAGGGTGCGCGCCCGGGCGCCGGCGACCCCGCCCGACACGGGCGCGTCGACGTATGCGATCTCGTCCCGCGCCAGCAGCGCGGCGACCTCCTCGGCGGCGCGCACGCCGATCGTCGAGGTGTCGACGACGTGGGTGACGCGGTTCTCCGGAGCGGTGGCGATCTCGCGTGCGACCTGCTCCGATGCCGCCCCGTCGGGGAGGCTGAGGACGACGACCTCGGCCTCGCATGCGAGCTGGGCGACGGTCGCGGCGTGAGTCGCGTCCTCCGGCATGCGGTCCGCGCCGGCGGCGTCGTGCGTGACGACCGCATGACCGCGCTGCACGAGGTTCGTGGCGAGGACACCGCCCATGTTGCCGAGCCCGACGAACCCCAGGGTCTCCGTCACGGCGACCGTGCCGCGCGCACGTCCCGCAGCGCACGCCGCGCCGCGACGCCGGCGGGTGCGCCGCAGTACGCGGTGATCTGGAACAACAGCTCGTCGACCTCGGCGTCGGTCACGCCGGCACGCGGCGCGCTCGCGGCGTGGAGCCGGAACTCGTCCATCCGCCCGAGCGCGGCCGTCATCGCCAGCACGAGCAGGCTCCGGTCGCGTGGGCTCAGCGCACCGCCGCGCGCCCAGACTCCCCAGGCCATCGACGTCAGGTAGTCCTGGAACTCGACCGCAGCGGGGTCGGGATCGGCGGTCATCGCGTCGACGTGGGCGTCGCCGAGCACGGCCCGGCGCATCGCGCGGGCCTCCTCCAGGTCGTCGCGGTCCTCGCCGGTCATGTCAGCGGGAGTCGAGGGGCGTGAACTCCAGGTGGAGGCGCTGCAGGCCCCGGAGGATGTACGTCGGCGCGTACTCGTAGCGCCGCGCATCGGGAGGTCCGTGCTCCGCCTCCGAGATCCTGATGTCGGCCATGCGCTCGAGCAGCCGCTCCATGCTCACCCGCGCCTCCGCGCGCGCGAGCGGAGAGCCAGGGCACGCATGGACGCCGAAGCCGAACGCGAGGTGGTGGCGGGCGTTGGCACGGTCCACCTGGAACTCGGTGGGGTTCTCGAAGTGCCGCGGGTCGCGGTTGGCCGCAGCGTTCAGCACCATGAGCGTCGTCCCCGCGGGGATCTCCACACCACCGATCGTGGTCCCCACCCGGGCGAGACGGAAGTCTCCCTTGATGGGTCCGTCGTAACGCAGCATCTCCTCGATGAAGTTCGGGATGCGCTCCCGCTCGTCGCGCAAGAGCTGCTGGAGGTCCGGACGCTCGCCCATCAGCTGGAGCGCGGCGCCGAGCAGGCGCACCGTCGTCTCCTGGCCGGCGGCGAAGAGGTTCGCCGCGACGCGCACCACGTCGAGGACCTCGGGGAGCGACCCGTCGGGGAAGGTCGCGGTCGCGAGGCCCGTGAGGACGTCGCCGCGCCCCTCGTGGCGACGATCCTCCACATAGGTCGTGAACCGCTCGTAGAGGAACCCGAGCGGGCTGTGCTCGAGCTCGCCGTCGGGACTCCCCAACGACCCGCCGCCCAGCTGCCGCCGGAACGCCTCGTGGTCCTCGTCCGGGACGCCGAGCAGGTCGGCGATCACGAGCAACGCGAACGGCTTCGCGTACGCGCGGACGAAATCGCACCGCCCGGCCGCGTGGAACTCGTCGATCTGCCGATCGGCGAGCCGCCACATGAACTCCTCGTTCTCCTTGAGGCGTTTGGGCGTGATCAACCGCATGAGCAGCGCGCGGTGGTCGGTGTGCTTCGGCGGATCGAAGGTCGGGAGCTGGTCGCTGAACGGCAGGGCGTCACGGTGCTCCTCGATGAGACCGCTGATGTCGTCACCTTCCAGCGGGACCGGGAACCCCGGGAACGGACCGGTCACGGAGTTGCACGACGAGAACGTCTCGGTGTCGTTGTACACCTCGATGGCCTCGTCGAAGCCGGTCACCATCACGACGTCGTGATGCCGCTCGCGGTGCACCGGGCACCGGGTGCGCAGGTCGTCGAAGTACGGGTACGGGTCGGGGATGAGCTCGTCGCCGCGGAAGAAGTCGATCGTCTCGTAGTCGCTCACCACGTCCGCTCCTGGCCCTGCGGGCCGGGCCGCTCGGGCCCCGCTCGCTGCTCGGTGGGATGCCCGCCTCGCGGTCGCTCGCTCACAGCACAGCTCCACTCACCTTGTGCTCGATGATCTCGTCGTAGCCGAGCCCGAGCTCGAGCAGCACCTCGTCGGTGTGCTCGCCGTGCTCGGGTGCCGCGCGCACCGACGGTGCCGTCTCGTCGAACTGCACTGGGTTCGCGGGCAGCACGAAGTCGGCGCCGCTCGTCGCCGTGATGCGCTCGAGGTACTCGTTGGCCACGACCTGGGGGTCGTCGTGCACCTCGAGCGGCGTCTGGAGCGGTGCCCAGACACCCTGCAGGGTCTGAAGCCGCTCGCACCACTCGTCGTAGGTGCGCGTGCGGAAGATCTCGCGGAGCACCTGGATGCACTCCCGCCGGTTCTCGTAGCGCGCCGCCCCGTCCTTGAAGCGCGCGTCGTCGACGAGATCGGGGCGTTCGAGGTGCGAGCAGAGGTCGGGCCAGTAGCGATCGGCCTGGAGGAGCACGAGGATGACGAACCGGCCGTCCTTCGTCGGGTAGGTCCCGACGAGCGGGTTCGGGATCGAGTCGCGGTCGAACACCGGGATCTCGATGCCCTCGTACAGCTTCGCCGAGGTCACCTCGGGAGCGATGCTCCAGAGACCGAGCCCGAGCAGCGACACGTCGACGATCGACGGCGTGCCCGTGCGCTCGCGTCGGAGGAGCGCGGCGGAGATCCCGCCGGCGATCGTGAGGCCGCCGAGCACGTCGCCGAAGCCGGGACGCTGGTCGGGTGGCCATTCCACCTTCGGGTCCTTGAACGCCATCGCGAGGCCTGCCCGCGCCCAGAACGACGCGCCGTCGAAGCCGCCGCGCCCCGCCTCGGGACCGCGGGCTCCCTGGCCCGACCCGCGCACGTAGATGATGCTCGGGTTCCGCGCCCGGATGTCGTCGATGTCGATGCCGAGACGGGCCCGCACGTCGGGGAGGTAGCTGGTGACGAACACGTCGGCGGTCTCGACGAGGCGGTAGAGCAGCTCGCGCCCGTCGTCGGTCGAGATGTCGAGCCCGACCGACCGCTTGCCGCGGTTCGGGACCTCGAACATGAAGTTGACGCCGTCCCCGCCCGGCACGAGACCCGACGAGACGAGCCCGCGCTGGGGGTCTCCGGTCTGGGGGTGCTCGACCTTGATCACGTCCGCGCCCCACTCGGAGAGCACCGCCCCGGAGATCGGCACGAAGGTCCACGCCGCGACCTCGACGACCCGGATTCCCGACAACACGTCCTGCATCCAGCCTCCGGGCGCAGTTGCGATTACTTCGTTAGCATCCTAGGAGAGCGACGTTTCCGCCGCAACGGCGGGCGAGACGCGAGAGAGAGGACGTCGGTGCGACCGCTGCCCCAGGTGCTGCCCGAGACCGAGGCGTTCTGGACCGGCGGTCGCGAGGGGAAGCTGTTCGTCAAGCGGTGCCCGGACTGCGGGCGGCTGTGGCACCCGTCGCAGGTCGTGTGCCGCGATCATCCCGACCGCGAGCTCGAGTGGGAGGAGGCCTCCGGCCGGGCGACCGTGATCGGGTGCACCGTCAACGTGCAGCAGTGGCTCCCCGACGTCGCGCCTCCGTACGTCGTGGCGATCGTCGCGCTCGACGACGACCCGCGGGTGCGCCTCTTCACGAACATCGTCGACGCCGACCCTGCGGACGTGCACGTCGGGCTGCGTGTCGCGGTGACGTTCGAGCAGCACGAGGACGTGTGGCTGCCGGTGTTCGCGCTGTCCTCCGGTCCCGACGACGAGCGCGCCCGGAAGGCGGCGGAGCCTCCACTGCCCGAGGTCGTCGTGCGCCCCATGCTCGTGCGCGACAAGTTCGAGGACCGCGTCGCGATCACCGGCATCGGGATCTCCGACGTGGGTCGACGCCTCATGCGCGCGCCGCTCACGCTCACCATGGACGCCTGTCTCGCGGCCATCGAGGACGCGGGGCTCTCGGTCGGTGACGTCGACGGGCTCGCGACGTGGCCGGGAGCGACGCCGGGCGGCACGGGGATCTCCGAGGGCGGGATCGCCCCGGTCGCGAACGCGCTCGGCATCCGGCCGACCTGGCATGCGGGCGGCATGGAGACCCCCGGTCACAGCGGCGCGCTCGTCGCCGCGATGCTCGCGGTCGCGTCGGGACTCTGTCGTCACGTGCTGTGCTACCGGACGGTCTGGGAGGCGACCGCGACCGAGCTCATGCGCACCGGCCGCCTGACGCCACCGCCGCGTGGGCGCATCGGAGGCGACTTCCAGTGGCGCCTGCCGTTCGCCGCCGCGTCCGCGGCCAACTGGATCGCGATCTATGCGTCGCAGTACTTCCATCGCTTCGGCGGCGGTCGGGAGACGCTCGGCTGGATCGCCCTGAATGCCCGCGCCAACGCGGCGCGCAATCCCGCCGCCATCTATCGCGATCCGCTGACGATGGACGAGTACCTCGACGCGCGCATGATCACGACACCGTTGGGCCTCTACGACTGCGACGTGCCCTGCGACGGCGCGATCGCGCTCGTCGTCTCCGCGCTCGACGCGTCGTCGGATGCGCCGAACCCTGTCGTGCGGGTCGAGGCGGTCGGGACCGAGATCACCGAGCGTGTGTCGTGGGACCAGGGAACCGTGACGCACGAGCCGATGGTGTTCGGCCCTGCCGCGCACCTCTGGAGTCGCACGGACCTCACACCCGCGGACGTCGACGTCGCGGAGATCTACGACGGCTTCACGTTCAACTGCGTGTCGTGGATTGAGGCCTTCGGGTTCTGCGGCATCGGCGAGGCCCCCGCCTTCCTCGAAGGAGGCGACCGGATCGCGCTCGGTGGCCCGCTGCCGCTGAACACGCACGGGGGACAGCTCTCGGCCGGGCGCACGCAGGGCTTCGGCTTCCTGCACGAGGCGGTGGCGCAGCTCCGCGGTCAGGGCGGCGAGCGGCAGGTCGACGGCGCCGAGGTCGCGATCGTCGCCACCGGTGGCGGCCTCCCCGGTGGAGCGCTGCTCCTCACGCGGGCCCGCTGATGGCACGAGCTCCGATCCGGGTCGTGCAGTGGGGCACCGGCAACATCGGGACTCGCGCGCTGCGCGAGGTCATCCGGGACCCCCGTCTCGAGCTGGTGGGCGTGCGCGTCTACGACGCCGCCAAGGAGGGTGTGGACGCGGGAGAGCTCTGCGGCGAGGACGCGGTCGGTGTCCGGGCGACGCGCGACAGCGATGCCATCCACGCCTTGGGCGCGGAGTGCGTGCTGTACATGCCGAGCGCCCTGGATCTCGACGATGTCTGCGCGCTGCTCGAAGCAGGCACGGACGTCGTCACGACGCGGGGTGAGCTCTTCGCGGGAGCGCACCGACTCGGCGACGAGGGCAGAGCACGCGTCCTTGCGGCGTGCGAACGCGGGAGATCGTCGATCTACGCGACAGGGAGCAGCCCCGGGTTCATCACCGACGCCCTCCCGTTCGCGCTGCTCTCGTTGCAGCGTCGTGTGGACCTGATCGAGATCGAGGAGTTCGCGAACCTGTCCCGCCGCGACTCGCCCCAGATGCTGTTCGAGCTCATGGGGTTCGGGCGGCCGCTCGAGACGTACAACCCCGCGCGTGCGCAATACCTCCTCGGGGAGTTCGGGCCGCCGCTCGGCGTGCTCATGGAGGCAGCCGGCCGACCGGTGGACACGTGGACGTGCACGGGGGAGGTCGCGGCGGCGCGACGCACGACGTCGATCGTGGCCGGTGAGCTCGCGGCCGGCTCGGTCGCCGCGCAGCGGACCAGGATCGTCGGCACGAGCGACGGCGACGAGGTCGTGCGGTTCACGCCGACGTGGTACTGCACGGACGAGCTCGAGCCCGCCTGGGAGCTCCGACCGACGGGATGGCGGGTGCGCGTGCGCGGCGACGCGCCGCTCGACGTGGAGCTCCCGTTCCCGATCCCACTCGACGACCTCGGCGCGTTCACGCCGGCGTACACCGCGAACCGGCCCGTGAACGCGATCCCGCTCGTGTGCACCGGGCCGCCCGGGATCCTCTCGACCGCCGATCTGCCTCCGATCACGCCCGGAGGGGTCGGTCGCTGACATCTTGTCAACGGTTGACAGTCTGTCAACACGGGCCGTAGGTTCAGCTTGTCGGGAGAGGAGCTGCGGACGGTGGGCTACGAGTTCGACCCCGAGATCGCGCCGCTCGTCGCTGCCATGCCGCAGTACAGCGGGGGGACCCTCGAGGAGACCCGGGCCCTGTTCGCCGCCGCGATCGCGGCGCTCCCGGCGTACGAGCCGCCGGTGCCGCTCACGATCGTCGACGACGTCGTCCCCGCGGGGGAGGCCGGGCCCGCGGTGCCGGTGCGCGTGTACAGGCCGACCGACGCGAGCGCGCCGACGGCCTGCATCGTGTACCTGCACGGTGGCGCGTTCACGGTCGGGAGCCTCGACACCGAGCACCGCTCGGCCGCGCGGCTCGCCGCAGAGGTGCAGACCGTGTTGGTGTCCGTCGACTACCGCCTCGCCCCCGAGCACCCGTTCCCGGCTGCCGTCGACGACTGCTTCGCCACGCTGCGCTGGGTGGCCGAGCGCGCCGACGACCTCGGCGTCGATCGCGACCGGATCGCGGTGCGCGGCGCGAGCGCCGGTGGTGGGCTCGCGGCTGCGCTGACGCTCGTCGCGCGCGATCGAGGGGGTCCCGCGCTCTGCTTCCAGGTGCTCCTCATGCCCGAGCTCGACGACCGCCTCGAGACGCCGTCGATGCGGCAGTTCGTCGACACGCCCATGTGGGACCGAGGCCGGGCTGAGGTGAGCTGGATGCACTACCTCGGGACAGCTCAGGGAGGCGCGGACGTCTCGCCGTACGCCGCGCCGGCGCGCGCGCGTGACCTCGCGGGCCTGCCCGCGGCCTACGTGTCGGTGTGTGAGTTCGATCCGCTGCGCGACGAGGGCATCACGTACGCGCAGCGCCTCGTCCAGGCCGGCGTGCACACCGAGCTCCACCTCGTCCCCGGCACGTTCCACGGGTCGACGCAGTTCGAGGACGTGGAGGTCACCCGGCGGATGCACGCCGACGAGATCCGCGCGCTCCGCCGCGCCTTGTTCGTGCAATGAGGGCCCCTTGGGGCCTCGATTGCACACACAGCTCAGAGACGGACGACCCAGCCTCCGTCGACGCTGAACGTCTGGCCGTTCACCCAGTCGCCCGCGGGGGACGCGAGCAGCAGCAACGTGCCGACGAGGTCCTCCGGCGGGGCCCCCTTCTTGCCCGGGATGCTCGCGGCGATCGCAGTCCGGATCGGATCGTCCGAGGCCAGGCTGCGGAAGCCGGCCTCGGTCTCGACGAGACCGGGCGCGATCGCGTTGACGTTGATGCCGAGCGGACCGAGCTCGCGGGCGAGCGACACCGTCACGCTCACGAGCGCCAGCTTGCTCGCGCCGTAGAGGCCGCCGCCGGTGAATGCGCCCGCGGACACCTGGTTGATGACGCGGCCGCCACCGCGTTCGATCATCGAATCCTTCACGGCGCCCGTGCACACGACGGCGCCCATGACGTTGACGCGCATCACTCGCTCGAACCACTCCGTCGGCATCTGCGTGAGCGGCAGCGCGGGGATCTCCGCCATCAGGGCGGCGTTGTTCACGAGCACGTCGATCCCGCCGAAGCGCTCGGTCGTGTGCGCGGCCATCGCCGCCGCTGACTCGGCGTCGGTGATGTCCACTCCGCACGCGCTCGCGGCCAGGCCGTCGTCGCGAAGGGCGGTCGCGGCGCGCTCGGCGCCGCCGCCGTCGAGATCGGCGAGCACGACCGAGGCACCGGCCTCGGCGAGCGCCCGGCCGTAGATCGACCCGATCCCGCCGGCGCCTCCCGTGACGATGGCGACCTTGCCGTCGACCCGGAAGCGATCGAGCGCGCTCATGGGGCCGCGCCGTCGAGCACCGGGATCACGGGAGCACCATAGAGTTCGCCGTCATGCGCGCGTCGAGACTGTGTGCTCTCGCACTCGTGCCCCTCGTCGTGATCAGCGATGCCGCGCTCCCTGCGTCCGCAACCTCCACCCGCGTCCTGGTGTTCTCCCGCACCACCGGCTTCCGTCACGCGTCGATCGAGCCCGCCGTCGCCGCGATCGAGCGACTGGGCGAGCAGCACCACCTCGAGGTCGATGCGTCAGAGGACCCGGCGGTGTTCACGCCCGAGAAGCTCCGCGACTACGCCGCGGTCGTGTTCGTGAGCACGACCGGCAACCCGATCTCGGACCCCGCGCAGCACCAGGCGCTCCGCCAGTACATCGAACGGGGCGGCGGCTTCGTCGGCGTGCACGCCGCCTCCGATCAGGACGCGGACTCGCGGGCGAGCTGGCCCTGGTTCGGCGTGCTGCTGGGTGCGTACTTCGGTGGCCACCCGCTGTACCGGACGAGGCCGTCGGGCGACGAGTCGTGCGCGGTCGGCGAGGTCGTCTCCTGTCACACGGGGGTCGTCACGATCGAGGACCCTCGTCATCCGTCGACGCGAGGAGGTCGCCGGACCTGGGGGGTCTACGACGAGTTCTACGGCTTCCTCACGAACCCACGGCCCGAGGTCCACGTTCTCGCGACGATCGACGAGCACTCGTATCTCGACGATCCGAATCGCCTCGAGTTCGGCCCCGGCGCGATGGGGGAGGACCACCCGATCGCGTGGTGCCACCGCGTCGGCCGCGGCCGCTCCTTCTACACCGCGCTCGGCCATGACGCGCCACTGTTCTCCGATCGTCGCTACCTCTCGCACCTGCTCGGCGGCATCCTGTGGGCCGCCGGTCGCGCCGCGGGGAGCTGTGCCGCGCCGCGTGGACCTTCGAGGGATCGCGGCGCCTGAGCGTTCAGACGCGCGTCGGAGCGGGGTCGAGGGTCACACCGAGCTCGCGTGCGCGTGCCTCGACCGCGCTCGCGACGCCGCGCACGAGCAGGTTGCGCACCGCCGGGCTCCGGCCGACCGACCGGACCCGCGACGTCAAGAGGTTCGACGTCAGGTAGCCGCGGAGCGTGAGGAACACGAACGCCGAGAGCTCGGCGTCGTGGCCGGCCTCGCCCATCGCCTGCACGAAGAAGGGGTTCCACGCGCGGGAGAGGGCGCGACCGTGGCGTTGGAGGGCCCGGCGGGTCGAGTCCGACGTGTCGGGGTCGGCCGACAGGTCGAGCAGGATCTGGATGTGGACGAGCTGCTCGGGCCGTCCGTAGTGCCGCTCGAGCAGCTCGAACACCGAGAGCAGCCGGTCCTCGAGCGTCGCGCCCGTCACCTGTGCCGTGGCGAGGAGGCGGTCGAGGTCAGCGAGGCCCTCCTCGAGCACCTCGAGGAGGAGCGCCTCCCGGGTCCCGAACTGGTGCTGGATCGTTCCCCACGTCACGCCGGCCTCGCGCGCGATCGCGTTCGAGCTCGCCTGGTAGTACCCGATGTCGAGGATGCACCGCACGGCCGCGTCGACGACCCGCGCCCGCGTCAGCTCCCCGTCGGCCCTGCGTGTCGTGCGACGCGCGGGCGCCCTCGAGACGCGTGCCGACCTGGTCGCCATGGCTACGCGGAGCCCTGGAGGATCGCGCCGGTCCGGCTCGAGCTCACGAGCGCCGTCCGTGCGTCGGTGACCTGGTTGACGGCGGTGCCTCGCAGCTGACGCACGGCCTCGGTCACGAGGTTCAGGCCGTGGATGTACCCCTCACCGATCAGACCGCCGTTCGTGTTGCACGGGAGGGCTCCGTCGAGCGCGAGGTTGCCGTCGGCGACGAACTCCTTGGCCTCGCCCCGCCCGCAGAAGCCGAGGCCTTCGAGCTGCATGAGCAACAGCGGGGAGAACGCGTCGTAGATCATGGCCACGTCGACGTCGTCACGACGGACGCCCGAGCCGTCGAAGAGCTGCCGCGCGAGCGCGACCGAGCTCTCCATGACCGAGAGATCGGGGACGTAGTGGTCCGACGCGATCTCCTGCTCGAACAGCCCGGCGCCGCTCGCCGCCGAGACCGTGACCGGCGCCGCCGCGAGGTCGGCGGCGCGTGCCGCACTCGTGATGACGAGTGCGACCGACCCGTCGGTCTCCTGGCAGCAGTCGAAGAGTCGGATGCACGGCTCGGCGATCCAGCGCGACTCCTGGTGATCGGCGAGCGTGATCGGCCGGCCGTACCCCCAGGCCGACGGGTTGGTGGCGGCATAGTCGCGCAGCTGCACGACGGCGCGACCGAAGTCGGCGCTCGTGACGCCGTGCTCGTGCATGTAGCGCGTCGAGTTCAGCGACATCCACGACGCAGGCGTCAGCAGGCCGAAGGGCATGCACCACTGCATCGCGGTGGTGCCGGAGTGCGCCGACGTGGGGCTCGGCGCGGTCTTGGCCGCGCCGAACCGCGTCGCTCCCGACCGGGCACGGATCGCGCGGTACGCGACGACGACCTCGGCGGCGCCGCCGGCGACCGCGGAGGCCGCATGGAGGAGGACGCCCATCGATCCTCCCCCGCCGTAGGGCACGCGGCTCGACCACGACACCTCGCGGAACCCGACGGCCCGCACGAGCTCGGTCTCCTCGACGGGGTCGACGGTGTAGGTGACGATCCCGTCGACGTCGGCGGCGGCGAGGCCGGCGTCGGCGAGCGCGGTGGTGGTCGACTCACACGCGAGCTGGAGCTCGCTGCGGCCCGCCTGGCGCGACAGCTCGGTGCTGCCGATGCCGACGATCGACGGGGCATGCGCGAACGTGCTCATGCCGTCACGCGACGAGGTCGGAAGACGGGCACACGGGCGCCGTCGCCTCGGGACTCGAACTCGACCTCGAGCGGCATCCCGATGTGCACGTCGGCGGCATCGACGTGGGTGAGGTTGCTGACGAGCCGCACGCCCTCCTCGAGCTCCACCAGGGCAGCGAGCACGGGGTACTCGAACGCGGGATGACGCGGATGGTGCAGGATCGAGTAGCTGTAGAGCTCGCCGCGCCCGGACAGCGTCACGACGTCGACCGACAGCGAGTGGCACTCCGGGCACATCGGGCGTGGGGGATGGCGGAGCCGGCCGCAGTCGGCGCAGCGCTGCGCCACGAGCCGCCCCTCGGCCGCGGCGTCCCAGAAGACCGCGCTGTCCTCGGTGACGATCGGCACCGGCCGAGGCTCCATCAGTGATCCATAGTACCTGGTATGTCAACGTGGCACCGCTTGCGCCTTGACATAGTGACTGCTATTGTTCGGTGCCATGGGGGGAGTGTTCGACGGTCTCCGGGTGCTCGACCTCTCCAGCGGCATCGCCGGCCCGATGACCACGATGCTCCTCGCCGACAACGGCGCGCAGGTCACGATGATCCAGCCGGCCGATCACGAGCCGGCCGCGGCCCAGGCCTCGCGCCGGGTCTGGAACCGGGGCAAGCGCAGTGCCCACATCGACGTGCGGACCGCGCCGGGCAGCGAGGCCCTCCGCGACCTCGCCGCGATCGCCGACGTCGTGGTGGAGACGTTCGCGCCGGGGGTGACGACCGAGCTCGGCATCGACCACGAGACGCTCAGCGCGGCGAACCCCAGGCTGATCACGTGCTCGATCACCGGGTACGGGCGCGGCACGTCGCTCAGCGCGCGTCCGGCAGACGACGCGCTGGTCGCCGCGCGCACGGGCGTGCTCTACGACCAGAAGGGTCGCCGCGGCACTGCGATGGAGTTCATCGAGCGCCGGCCGGGACCGCACCCCGACGTCGACGCTCCCGAAGGGCTGGTGCGGGGTGCAGATCGTCCCGGCCCCGTGTTCCCGCGTACGCCGCTCCCGAGCCTCGGCGCGGCGTACTTCGCGACGCTCGGGATCGCCGCCGCGCTCCGAGCGCGTGAGGTCACGGGTGAGGGGCAGTGGGTCGAGACGTCGCTGCTCCAGGGCGCGCTGGCGGCCGTGAGCCTCAGCTGGCAGCGCGTCGAACGACCCGACGCGCCCCTGTACTGGATGTGGCCGGTCGACGCGCGGTCGGTCGAAGGCCTCTACGAGTGCGCGGACGGGCGGTGGGTGCACCACTGGACGCTCCGTCCGAGCTGGGTGCTCGCGGCGGCGGACGCCGACGATCTCGGGCACGTGACGCTCGACACGGCGTATCGCGACGACCCCGATCGGGTGCCGATGGACCCCGACGGCTTCGTCACGGGCCTCTTCCTGCACCCGATGCTCACCGGCGCGTTCCAGAAGCTCCCCTCGACGGCCTGGGTCTCCGCCGCCGAGCACGCCGGCGTGGGCGTGGCACTCGTGCGGTCACCCGACGAGGCGCTCAGCGACCCCAGCTTCCGCACCGACGGCTGCGTGGTCGAGGTGGCCGATCCCGAGATCGGCCCCATCCGCCACGTCGGCCCGGTGCTCGAGTTCTCGGTCACCCCGGGAGCGGTCCGTGGCCCGACGCCCCGCCCAGGTGAGCACACCGACGAGGTGCTCGCGGAGCGAACCGCCACCAACCCGGCCCCGGCGGCGCGCGCGCCCGCGCCGGCCAAGAGGCTGCCGCATCCGCTCAGCGGCGTGCGCGTCCTCGACCTCGGCCTGGGCGTCGCCGGCCCGTTCACCGGGCGCGCGCTGGCCGACCTGGGTGCCGACGTGATCAAGGTCCACGCGTTGCACGACACCTTCTGGGCCGGGACGCACATGGGACTCGGCACCAACCGCGGGAAGCGCAGCATCGCCGTCGACCTGAAGGATCCGCGCGGCCGCCAGGTGCTCGACGTGTTGATCGACCGCGCCGACGTCGTGACGACGAACTGGCGGCCCGGCGCCGCGGCGCGTCTGGGTCTCGACGACGAGACGCTGCGCGCCCGCAACCCGCGAATCGTCACCTGCAACACCCGGGGCTACGAGAAGGGACCGCGCTCGGACCTCCCCGGCACCGATCAGACGGCGGCCGCGCTGACGGGGGTGGAATGGGAGGACGGGGCGTGCAGCAGTGGCAACCCGCCGCTCTGGAGTCGGTCCGGGATGGGCGACACGGGCAACGCGATGCTCGCTGCGATCGCGATCGTCGCCGCGCTCGCGCACCGCGACCGCACGGGCGTTGGTCAGGCGGTCAGCACCTCGATCGTGAACGCGCAGCTCCTGGCCGGGTCGTACGCGTGGATCCACGCCGACGGGAAGCCGGGCGACTGGCCCGAGGTCGATGCCGACCAGACCGGGCTCTCGCCCTGGTACCGGATGTACCGCTGCGCCGACGGCCGCTGGCTGTTCCTCGCGGCGGTGGATGCTGCCTCGCAGACGCGGCTGGGTGACGCGGTCGGTGAGGACGTCGCGCTGCTCGGCGATCCGGACAAGGCCGCATCGATCCTCGAGGCTCGCTTCGACGAGCGCACCGCGTCGGACTGGTTCGACCGTCTCGACGGCACGGGCGTCCCGGTCGAAGTGGTCGACGAGGAGTTCTGTCGGCACCTGTTCGACGCGCCGGAGTTCCGTGCCGCGGGGCTGGTCGCCGGGACGCGCGCAGGCAGCGTCGGCCGCTTCGAGGATCCCGGGTTGCTCGTCAACCTCTCGAGCACGCCGACGGTCGTGCAGCGCGGACCGTGCATGTGCGGCGAGCACACCCGAGAGATCTTGTCGGAGCACGGCTACACGGCGGACGCCATCGATGCACTCGTCACGGCCAACGTCGTCCTCGCCGCCCCCTGGGAGGACGCATGACCCCGCGACTCATCTCGGTCGACTCGCACGTCAAGATCGAGCCCGAGCAGATCAAGGCGAACCTCGCGTCGAAGCTCCACGACCCGTTCGACGAGGCCATCGCGGCGGACGCGGCGAAGCACGTCGAGGAGATGGGTGGCCTCGACCCGAAGGTCCTGGCCGCCGGGTTCAGCCACGAGGCGATGACCGACCCGGGCTACTCCGACGCGTCGCAGCGACTGAAGGCCATGGACCGCGACCACGTCGAGGCCGAGATCCTCTACAGCGAGGTGAGCGCCTTCCGGCACTACCCGCTGATGCGGGACGGGTTTCGCGAGGCGTCGGATGCGTTCAACCGCACCATGCGCGACTTCGCCTCGGCCGACCCGGCGCGCCTCGTGCCCGCGTACCAGGTGCCGCTGATCGACATCGACTTCGCGGTGAAGCAGATCCACGGGCTCGCGGCCGAGGGCGCCCGCGCCGTGCACATCCCGACGTTCCCGTCCGAGGTCGGGCTCCCCGAGTACCACGACGAGCGCTACGACCCGGTCTGGAGCGCGATCTCGGAGCACGGCATGTCGATCAGCCAGCACCTCGGGCTCGTCGGCTCGCTCTTCGAGCTGCTCCGGCGTGACCCGACGCCGCAGAAGGCGATCTTCACCTCGCAGCCGTGCCTGCGACTCGCCGAGACGATCGGGTTCTGGATCCTCCCGGGCGTGCTGGCACGGTTCCCGGAGCTCACGGTCGTCCTCGTCGAGCCCAACCTCGGGTGGGTGCCGTTCTACCTCGACATGCTCGACTCGATGGCTGAGGGCCCCTACGACTTCCCCGCGCTCGACGACAAGCCCAGCAGCTACTTCCACCGCCAGATGTACCTGACCTTCGTCGACGACCCGCGCGGGCTCCGTCATCGCCACGACATCGGTGTCGACCGGATCATGTGGTCGACCGACTTCCCGCATCCGGCGACGTCGTGGCCGAACTCCGTCGACATCGTCGAGAAGAACTTCGCCGGCATCCCCGACGAGGAGCGCGACCTCATCGTCGCCGGCAACGCGGCGCGCCTGTACGGCCTCTGAGCGAGAATCCTGCCTCGTCGGGCGGCGATGACAGGAGGTGACCGTGTTCGACCTGAGCACGAAGACCGCGTTGATCACCGGTGCCGGCCAGAACGTCGGTGCGGGGATCGCGCGAGCGCTCGCGGGGCAGGGGGCGACCGTCGTGGTGAACGACGTCGTCGACGAGCGCGCCGAGGCGACCGCAGCCGCGATCCGTGAGGCGGGTGGCTCGGCCACGACGTCCGTGTTCGACGTCACCGATCTCGCGGCGGTCGATGCAGCGGTCGCGGGGATCGGGGCCGTCGAGATCCTCGTCAACAACGCCGGCAACGCCGGCGTCCAGGGCATGGCGGTGGCGCCGTTCGTCGAGACGCCGCCCGAGCGATGGGAAGGCCCGATCCGCGTGAACCTCTACGGTGTCCTCAACTGCTGCCGCGCGGTCGTGCCGGGAATGGTCGACCGGGGTTGGGGGCGCGTGATCACGATCTCGTCGGGCGCGGGCACGGGAGGAGTGAACATCGGCGTCTCGGCGTACAGCGCAGGCAAGGGGGCCGGCATCGCGTTCACGCGCACGCTCGCGCTCGAGGTCGCGCGTGCGGGCGTCACGGCGAACTCGCTGGCGATCGGGCTGATGGGCATGCCGGATCCGACCGTGACGACGCAGCTCGCCCGTGCCATCCCCGTCGGGCGCACCGGGACGCCCGAGGACATCGGCGCGGCGTGCGTGTGGCTCGCCTCGGAGGAGGCGTCGTGGGTCACGGCGCAGACGATCCAGGTGAACGGCGGATCGATCACGACCTGACGCCGCGGAGCGATTGATCCGGCGGTCCTCGTGTGAGCGAATCGTCGCCGCACGTCCGGAGTGGCGTGCGGGGCACCCCGAGGAGGGTTCATGGCGATTGCAGTGGTGTTCGAGTTCCCGACCGACAGCGTGGCGAAGTACGACGAGGTGCTGAAGTCCGAGCCGGCGACCAGGACGCAGCCGGCGCGGAGCCATCACGTCTGCTTCGAGACCGATGGTGGCTTCACCGTGGTCGACGTGTGGGACTCACCGGAGGCGTTCGAGGCCTTCGGCGCGGTGCTCGGTCCGGCGATCGAGAAGGCCGGCCTCGCAGCGGAGCCGAAGGTCTACCCCGTGCACAACACCATGTAGCAGCCGGGCTACCACTCCACTCCGGTGCAGACGCAGAGCTCGTTGCCCACCGGGTCGGCGAGGGTGACCCAGCGCACCGGGCCGGCGCTCTGGATGCCCTCGTGCAGGCGCGTCGCGCCGAGCCCGACGATGCGATCGACCTCGTCCTCGACGTCGTCCGTCACGAGATCGACGTGCATCCGGTTCTTCCCGATCCTCGGTTCGGGGACCTGCTGGAGCACGAGCGGCGACGCATGCGAGTCGTCGTTCGGCACGAGGATCACGTGCGCCTCGCTCGAGTAGTAGGTGCGGTAGCCGAGCGCGTCGCGCCAGAACCCCTCCAGCTCCTGTGGCGCCGCGCAATCGAGGACCAGATCCAGCCGCGCCTTGCGTCCCATGCTGCTCTCCTTGCACGCGATCGATGCGGTCCCAGGTGTAGCCGATGGAACGTCGCCCGGGGTCAGCTCTTGGCGGCGACCACGACGACGCCCTCGACGAGCTCGCAGCGAAGCGCGGGAGTCGTGTCGACGCACTCGATCGTGGCGTCGCTCAGCTGCGGCTTGAAGAACCGGACGCGCCCGGCCACGACGGACTCGAGGATGACCTCGTACCTCACGTCGGCTTCCTTGCAGTCGCGGTCGATCGCGAAGGTGACCTGCAGGCCCCGGCCCGGCTCCATGACGTTGTACGGCGTGCCGGGCGGCGGCTTGATCGTGGACGCGCAGGTCGTGGACCCGAGCTTCACGCGGAGCGGGACCTTCCCGTCGTTGCCGATCGTGAACGACACGGTCCCGCCCGACGCCCCGAGGCTGAGCGAGCGCGGCGCGAAGTCGTCGGCGCTCGCCTCGACGACCGCGGCCGTGTCGTTCGTGTCGTCTCCGGCGGCGAGGCCGATGCCGATGGCGATCGCCCCGACGGCCAGGACGATCAGGACGACGATCACGACCGGATGGCTGCGCATGCGGGCCTCCTCCCGAGGACGCTCATCATCGTCCCGCGGCTCGGTCTGGCTCGATCCCTCAGGGGGATCGCTGCTCGTGTCGGAGCGTGTCGAGCAGGCGGGTGAACACCGTCGCCAGCGTCTCCAGCTCGGCGGCCGACAGCTGGTCGAAGAACCAGCGGCGCACCGCCGCGGAGTGCGCGGGCGCGACGCCTTCGACCGCGTCCCGGCCGGCGTCGGTGAGGCGGAGCATGGAGCCGCGCCGGTCCTCCGAGCACTCCTCGCGCGCGACGAGACCCCGCTGCTCCATCCGGGCGATCAGGTGGGAGAGCCGGCTGCGGTCCCAGCCGAGGCTCGTGCAGAGGTCACGGGCCCGGAGCACGCCACCGGGGGTGTGCGACAGCGGCACGAGCACCGAGTACTCCGCGCCGGACAGGCCTGCGTCCCGGAGCAGCTGGGTCTCGAGGGCCCCGCTCAGCTCCCGGTGCAGGTCGCGGTACGTCTGCCAGACGGCCCGCTCGTCCTCGTCGAGTAGCGCCGGTGCCACCGCCACGGAATGGATCCTATGGCGAGTTGGTTGACGTGTCATCAAAGAGTTGTTGCCACTCGGCAACGGTCCCAGGAGGTCTGCCCGATGCCCGCGATCAGCGTCGAAGACACGCTCGTGCTTCCCCGTCTGCCCAGGCCCGATGCGGGCACGTCCCGGGCGCGGCCGGTCGCGCAGGTCGTGACCGCGCATTCCCAGGTCGAGGGCGCCGGCTTCCGGGTCCGGCGGCCGTTCCCCGGCGGTCTCTCGATGGCGGAGGCGGACCCCTTCCTCCTGCTCGACCACGCCGGTCCGACGGTCAACGGCCCGGGCGAGGCCAAGGGCGCGCCGTGGCACCCGCACCGCGGCTTCGAGACCGTGAGCTACATCCTCGACGGCGAGATCGCGCACCACGACACCAACGGCGGAGGAGGGGTGATCGCCGAGGGCGACACCCAGTGGATGACGGCGGGAGCCGGCATCCTCCACGACGAGCTGCCGACGGAGGGGATGTTCCGAGCCGGCGGCCCGTTCCACGCGGTGCAGCTGTGGGTCAACCTTCCGGCACGGCTGAAGAGGACGCCGCCCCGCTACCAGGCGATCACCAAGGATGCGCTCCGGCTGCTCACGTCCGACGACGGCGGCGCGCTGATCAGGCTCATCGCCGGCGATCTCGCGGGGTTCGAGGGCCCGGGCGCCACGCACACGCCGATCACGTATGCGCACGCGACCGTCGCGCCCGGCGCGCAGGTCTCGGTTCCCTGGAACCCGGCGTTCAGCGCGTTCGCGTACGTGCTGACGGGCCGCGGCACGGCCGGCTCCGACGCGCGTCCGATCGAAGCGGGGGAGCTCGTCGTGTTCGGCCCGGGCGACCATCTCGTGCTCGCCGCGGCCGAACGGCGCAGCGAACCGCTCGACGTCCTCGTGCTCGGCGGCATCCGCCTCCGCGAGCCGATCGCCCACTACGGCCCGTTCGTGATGAACACCCGCGAGGAGATCCTCGAGGCGATCGACGACTACCAGGCGGGCCGGCTCGGCATCGTGCCCGCCGACCAGCTCGCACCCCGCAGCTTCGCGTGAGCGATCCGACGCGGCGTCGAGCGTCAGCCTGATTGCTCGGCGGGCTCCGGTGCGATGCGGCCGGCGGTGCGCACGCCCGACCAGCGCGCGACCTCGGCCGCGAGGTCGAGCGCGGCGATCGGGGCGGCGTTCTCGGAGGCACCCCACGCGTCGCGCGGCAGCATCCACATGATCTCGAACTCGTTGCCGTCGGGATCCGCGCCGTAGACGCTCTTCGTGGCGCCGTGGTCCGACTCGCCGACGTACGCACCGGCCTCGAGCACCGCCTGGCGCGCCTCGACGAGCTCGTCGATCGTGTCCATCTGCCACGCCAGGTGGTAGAGGCCGATCGCGCCACGCTCCTTCGGTCGTGCCGCGGGACCGAGCCCGAACAGCCCGAGGTCGTGATGGTTGCCGGACCGCCGGAGCCTGAGGAAGGCGGCATTGGCGCGCGGCTCACGGGCGGCGACGTCCATGCCGAACACGTCGGTGTAGAAGTCGACGGCTCGGTCGAGGTCGCCGACGAACAGCACGGCATGGTTGAGCCGGACGGGACCCTGAGCCACGAGACCAGTATGCCCAGCCCGCGGACTCAGGCTGACTTCGCGAGCGCCGCGCAGACGGCGAGCCCGAAGATGCGGCGGAGCTCGCCGAACCGCTTCGTGTTGCTCTTCGGCGTGATCTGCGCCGAGATGCTGACCGTCGCGGAGCGCGAACCGTCCTTGGTGGCGCCCACGAACTGCGTGTAGCCCGCGGTGTTGCCGGTGTGGCCGTAGACCGTCCCGCATTTCGTCGAGTAGCGGAAGATCGCCAGGCCCGCGGCGTTCGTGCCCGGACCCGGCGGCTCAGAGCTGCCCGGGAGGAAGGAGCGCTGCTCCTTCCTCGTGGGCGGGTTCGTGGTCGTCCCGGCGGCGTACCCGCGCACGAAGCGGTTGGCGTCGGCCGGTGACGCGACGATGCCGCCCGACGCCCACGTCCACCCGGCTGCGAGCGCAACGCTCACGTCCTCGGGATCGGCGGGGGACGACACGTCGTAGCCGTGGAGCGCCGGCTCGGGGAGCGCGGCGTCGCCGGGGAGGCTGGTGCTCGTGAGGCCGAGCGGTGCGAACACCCGGTCCTCGAGGTTCTGCTCGTAGCTCCGGCCGGTCGCGGCCTCGACCATGAGACCGACGGCGATGTTGTCCGAGTTGGAGTAGTGGTACTTCGTCCCGGGCTCGAACAGGAGTGGCTCCCCGGCGACGTACGAGAGCAGCGTCGCGGGGGGTGGCGGCGTGAGGAGCGACGCACGCAGCGCGTCGCGGAACTCCTTCGAGTCGCTGAAGTCGGGAAGGCCGCTGGTGTGCTGCAGGAGCTGTGCCAGCGTCACATCGGCCCATGCCGCGGGGAGCCCCGAGACGCGGGCGCCGAGCGTGTCGGTGAGCGAGAGCATGCCGTCGGCGACGACCGACAGCGCCGCCGCCCCACTGAATGCCTTCGCGACGCTCGCCAAGCGCATGTGATCGTCGATCGTCGGCGGATCGTCGTTGGCGAGATCGGCGATCCCCGCGGCGTGGAGCGTCGCGTCCGCGCCCGGACGCTGGACGACGGCGACCACCGCCGGAGGCCCGCCCTGCACGTCCACGAAGCGGTCGAGCGCACGGTCGAGCGCTCGATCGGCGGCACCCGCAGGGTCTCGCTCGCGCGCGGCATCTGCGGATCCGAACGGCCCGGTCGCACCGACTGCGAGCGCGAGCGCGAGCGCGATGCCGATCGGCCTGAGCACGGATGCGGACAGTACCTCGT
The DNA here is from genome assembly GCA_036559825.1 of Acidimicrobiia bacterium. GTDB lineage: Bacteria > Actinomycetota > Acidimicrobiia > IMCC26256 > PALSA-555 > DATBSK01. The sequence continues at coordinate 29,706 of DATBSK010000138.1, forward strand.
GCGGGTTGCACGAAGACGCGGGACACTGGCGCATGACCGAGAGCCAGGACCTGGGTGTCGTCCTCTACGAGCGTGACGGCAGCGTCGCCCGCATCGTGCTCAACTGGCCCGAGAAGGCGAACGCGCAGTCGTCGGAGATGGTGTGGCAGGTCGATGCCTGTCTGGACCGCGCCGAGACCGACGATCGTGTCAAGGTCGTCGTCCTCAAGGCGAACGGCAAGGGCTTCTGCGCGGGCCACGTGACGACCGGCGTCGACGCGTACCCCGAGTTCGTCGCGTCGCACGAAGCGATCGGGTCGAACTACCTGGGCAGCCGCCGGGTGTTCCTCTGGCCGACGCTCCGCTTCTTCGAGTTCCCCAAGCCGATGATCGCCCAGGTGCACGGGTACGCGCTCGGTGGCGGCACGTACTGGGCGTTCCTCCCCGACATCACGATCGCGTCCGAGGACGCGTACTTCCAGATGCCCCTCGTCCAGGGTCTGGGGTTCCCCGGTGGCGAGACGATGGTCGAGCCGTGGACCTTCATGAACCGCAAGCGCGCGGCGGAGTACCTCTACACGGCCAAGACGCTCACCGCGGCGGAAGCGCTCGAGATGGGGCTCGTGAACCGGGTCGTGCCCCGCGACGAGCTCGACGGCACGGTCGACGAGATGGCCGCGCACATCGCGCGGGCGCCCCTGTCGACGCTCATGGGCACGAAGTCGCTGCTCGTGCGCGCCTGGGAGCTGATGGGGATGCGCGACCACCTGCAGATGTCGGCCGACGTGATGTCGATCATGGAGAAGACCACCGACGCGGAGGCGGCGCGGCGCGGCGTCCTCGAAGGAGGGCGGAAGCCCCGCGACGCGGCCGGCGACCGGTAGCGCCACACCGACCGGGCTGGACGCCCAAAAACATTCCGTCTTGCCTGAATGTTTCGGGTTGGCTACAAGGGACGGGCATGCCCGCGCAGCCCACCCGCCGACCGGTGCAGGCACGGAGCGTGGCCACGCGGGCGGCGCTCCTCGACGCAGCCATCGAATCCATCTGCGCGGACGGCTATGCCGCGGTCACCACCTCGGAGATCGCGCGCCGCGCCGGCGTGTCGCGCGGCGCCCAGCTGCACCACTTCCCGACCAAGGCCGAGCTGATGACCGCCGCGATCGAGCACCTGCTCGCGCTGCGGGTCCAGGAGTTCCGCGAGGCGTTCACCGCTGAAGCCCTCCGCGGCGATCTCGTCGACGACGGCATCGACCTGCTCTGGACGATGTTCGAAGGGCCGGCCTTCGTGGCATGGGTCGAGCTCTGGGTCGCCGCCCGAACCGATCCGGACCTCGCCGTCGCCATGGCCGACATGGACCGGCGGTTCACGGAGGAGACGCGCCTGCTGTTCGTGGAGCTCACGCGCGGCGCAGGAGCGCCGGATCCCGGCGAGCTCGAGATGGTGCGCGACCTCGTGTTCGCGGCCATGGAGGGTGTCGCGTTGCAGCGGCTCGTCCCGCGGGGCCAGCGGCCCGTCGCCGACTACCTGCGCCTGCTCAAGGAGCTCGCACACGTCGTGCTCGAACCGCGTGACCGCAGCGCTCGGCGGACGGAGCGCGCATGAGAGTGGTGATGGTCGCGGCGCTCCTGCTGGTCGTGCCGGCCGGCCTCCCGAGCATCGGGGGCGCGGCGCCGGAGCAGCGCGAGCACAGCCCCTTGCGCGACCGCCCGCTCCCCGCGCCCGTCGCGTTCCGCGACACGCCCGACGGGATCTCGCTCGGCGATCCGGCGTTCGAGCCGCTGCCCGGCGCGGCCGCGGACTTCGGGTACCTCGGGGGCGCGGCCTACCAGATCGAGATGCCCGAGCACTGGAACGGCGGGCTCGTGATGTGGATGCACGGATACGGCGAGCTCGCGCCCGAGGCGCGCGTCGCGCCGCCAGACTTCCGCCGGTACCTCATCACGAACGGCTACGCATGGGCCGCCTCGAGCTACTCGAGCACGTCGCTGATCCCGCAGCGTGGTGCGGAGGAGACGGCCGCGCTCTGGGACCACTTCGTCTCGACCCACGGTCGACCGCGCTGGACGTACGCGGCGGGTCAGTCGATGGGCGGCTGGTCGGCGGAGATCGCCGCCGAGCGGTACGCCGATCGCTACGACGGCGCACTCGCGCTCTGCGGCGCGGTCGGGACGGCGCCGGCGCTGTGGATCAGCGCGGACTACTTCGTGATCGGCGCGTTCGTCGCCGGGCTCGAGCAGCGACACCTCGACGCGGGCACGAGCGTCGGATCGCTCGTCGACGACTACATCCGGCCGATGCTCGACCTCCCCGATCGGCGCGCGCTCTTCGACCGCCTCATGGTGGATCTCACCGGAGGGCCTCGGGCCTTCGCGGTCGAGGGGATCCACGCCGAGGAGGACACCAACTTCGAGCGGGCCACGCTCGAGGTCGCCGCCGGGCTCGTGCCGCCACGCAGCGCGCCGTACCGCCTGAGCCCGGGTGCCCCGGTCAGCTCGGCGGAGCTCAACCGCCGGGCGATCGTGGTCCCGACCAGCGCCGGCTACCCGTCCTTCAGCGCTGGCATGGAGGTGACGGGAGCACTCGCCATGCCGTTGCTCACCATGCACACGACGGGTGACGGACAGGTTCCGATCAACCAGGTTCAGATCCTGCGGCGGCGCGTGCAGGCCGCCGGACGATCCGACCTCCTCGTGCAACGCGTCGTCGAGGACCCGGGCCACTGCGGCTTCACGACCGGTGAGCAGGAGGCAGCGTTCCGAGCGCTGACGCGCTGGGTTGAGCGCGGCGTCGAGCCCGCCGGCACGAACCTCGACACGACGGATCTCACGCATCTCGACCGGACGTTCGAGCAGCGATCGCGCCGAACCCCGGCACCAGCCAGCTCGCGCGTGACGATCAGAGGACGGGCGACGGTCGACGGCGCGCCGCTCGACGCCCGGTTCGTCGGCGCGGTCGTGCGCCACCACGGTCTGATCACGCCGTGCAACGTCGGCATCCCGCCGAGCACCAACGGGCGCTACACGATCCGCGTCTACTCGCGGGAGACGTCCGCGGGCTGCGGCACCCGCGGATCCGACATCCTTCTCTGGACGTATGTGAGCGACACGAAGCTGTACGCGACGAGCGCGCTCCCGTGGCCGCGCCGGCGCACGGCGCGATTCGACGTGGCGTTCTCGAGCGCGTCCCCACTCGGTGACGCGCCACCCGTCACCGAGTTCTCGGGCGAGGTGTACGACGACGGGGGCCGCCGATACCCCGTCGGCAGCGTGGTCGAGGCGCGCGTCGGATCGACCCGGTGCGGTGTGGCGTCGATCCGCGACTCCGAGTACTACATCCTCAGCGTCGCGGGGCCCGACTCGGTCCCGGGATGCACTGCGGGCGCGCCGATCACGTTCACCGTCGACGGCCACGCCGCGACCGAGACCGTGCCGAACTCACCGGAGCGCACCGAGCACCTCCAGCTCACCGTCCCGCGCTGACCCCGTACGGCCGATCAGGAGTGCGACGGGCCCGGTGGCACGTCGAGCTCGAACGCGACGTCGTCCGCGTAGCACCAGAACCAGTCCTCCCCCGGTTCGAAGGAGCGGACCACGGGATGGTCCGTCGCCCGGTAGTGCGCGCTCGCGTGGCGGTTCGGCGAGCTGTCGCAGCACCCGACGTGGCCGCACTGCTGGCACATCCGCAGATGCACCCATCGAGCGCCGATCTCGAGGCACTCGTGGCAGCCGTCGTCGCTCGGCTGGTTCGGCTGGATCGTGTCGAGGTGCGTGCAGATGGCCATCCGGTCCCTCCTTCGGCGTCGCCATCGTCGCGCCCCGCGGTACCGTCGGGGGATGGTCGACACCTACCGGGACGTCCCGTTCATCTCGACCGACTGCCACGTCACCGAGCCGATCGAGCTCTACGCCGAGCGCGTCGACCGCGAGTACCGGGAGCGTGTGCCGCGCATCGAGACCGGCAACGGCTGGCGCACGTTCGTCGGCGAGGGCATGGATCCGCGCAAGCTGATGACCGCGACCGAGCGGGAGGTCGCGATCGTGGGCGGCACCGATCCGGACGAGCGGACGCGCGACCAGGAGCGTGACGGTGTCAGCGCGGAGGTGATCTTCCCGACGTTCGCGCTGCAAGCCTGCTTCGCGCCCGATGACCCCGGTCTCCAGCTCGCACTGTGCCGCGCGTACAACGACTGGGCGTACGACACGTTCTCGGGTCAGCATCGCCTGCTCGCGGTAGGTCTCGTCCCGATGCTCGACATCGACGACGGGATCGGCGAGGCCAGGCGGCTCGCCGAGCGTGGCTGCCGCGCCCTGTTCCTTCCGGCCCGCGTCGCGTCCCGGCCGTACAACGACGGGGAGTACGACCGCTTCTGGGTCGTCGCCGAGGAGCTCGGGCTGCCGCTCACCTTCCACTCGGGTACCGGGCACGAACCCCGCGTGGCGCGCGGGCCCGGGGGAGCGGTCATCAACTACCTGCTCGGCGCGCAGCTCGACGGGCCGATGGTGCTGCTCATGCTCGCCGCCGGTGGCGCACTCGACCGCTTCCCGAGCCTGCAGGTGGTCACGGTGGAGACCGGCGCCGCGTGGCTCGGCTGGATCATGACGCAGGCGGACTCGATCTACGAAGACCACGCGATGTACGCCAAGCCCAAGCTCTCGTTGAAGCCGAGTGAGCTCATCCGCCGTCAAGGGCACGCGACGTTCATGTACGACCCGGTCGCGATCAACAACCGCCACATCACCGGCGTCGAGACGATCATGTGGGGGAACGACTACCCGCACCCCGAGGGGACGTGGCCCTCGTCGCAGGAGATCGCCGCGAAGCAGTTCGCCGACGTCCCCGACGACGAGGTCCGCGCCATCGTCGGCGGCACCGCCGCATCGGTGTTCGGGTTCGACGTCTCCTGACATGGCGGCCGCGCCGAAGTCCACTGCGGCCTTCGACGAGCTCGTCGATCTCCTCGTCGACATCCGCGACCGCTACGTGCTCGCACCGGAGCGCTTCACGGAGGACCTCGATGTGGTCGAGGGCTTCCGATATGTCGCCCAGCTCCTCTCCGAGGCGTCGGAGCTGCTCGCCGAAGCCGACCCCGAGCGGCCGCGGTTCTCGTCCATCGTCTCGCCGGCGCGCAAGTTCCTCGGCGACAACCCCGACGCGCTCTACCAGCAGGCCGTCATCCGCGGCGACCGGTCGTACCGCATCACGGGGCGCCGCGACGAGCAGACGTACATCTCGTTCACGATCCACGGGCCGGATCCGAACGGAGGGATCAACGGCCCGATCCTCGCGGACCGGAACGACCGCGACTTCTCGATCGCACCCGACGGCAGCTACGAGCTGATCCTCAGCCCCGACGAGCACCGGGGGAACTGGATCAAGCTCGAGCCCGATGCTCGCTTCGTGATCGTGCGCAACTACTACCTGCGCGACCGCTCCGTGCAGACGGATCCCGACGTGTCGGTGTGCCTCGACATCGAGCCGCTCGACGATCCCGGGCCGGCGCCGCAGCTCGACGACGCGACGTTCGCCTCCCGCCTGCGTGACGCGAACGCCTTCCTGCACGCCACGACGCTCGGCCTGCGCGTCTTCGGCCAGCCGGCGACCGTGCCGTTCGTCTCGAACGAGGCGAACACGGTCGGGACACCGTGGAGCTTCCGGAACGCGGACGTCGATGCTGCCGGTGCCGTGGACATCTACTACTCCTCCGGCAACTTCGATCTCGGGCCCGACGACGCACTCGTCATGGACGGTGTGCTCCCCCGATGCGCCTTCGCCAACGTCGTGCTGTGGAACGTGCACATGCAGACCCTGGAGTACCGGTCGCGGCGGGCATCGCTGAACAGCGAGCAGATCGAGACCGGGGAGGGGGACAGCTACCGGATCGTGGTCTCCCCGCGCGACCCGGGCGTCGCGAACTGGCTCGACACGGGAGGGCACCGCTTCGGAACGATCTTCTGGCGCTTCCTGCTCCCGGAGGAGCAACCGGAGACGCCGCGCTGCCGGGTCGTGCCGGTCGACGCCATCGCCTGACGCCGCCGGCGGGCGTCAGGGCCGGGCGAGCAGATCGAGCGTGAGCGCGGCCGTCCAGGAGAACTCCGACGCGCCGTGCCCACGCCCGTTCAACGCGGAGAAGTACTCGGCGAAGCCCGACTGCTCGACGAGATCGAGCGTCCGCTCGCGGAGCTCGTCGGCGAGGCCGTGCTCGCCGACGTTGCGCAGGCCCTCCAGGATGATCCAGTTCGTGTTCACCCAGGTCGGGCCCCGCCAGTAGCGGTTGGCGTCGAACTCCTTCGCGTCGACCGGCACGCTGGGGACCGGGAAGCGCGGCCAGTAGCGGTCGGTGTCGCCGAGCAGCGCGACGAGCCGGCGGCGGCGTTCGGGTGGCACGACACCCGCCCAGAGGGGCATGAACGTCGCGAGCGTCGGCAACGTGATGAGCTCGTTCGTCGACGCGTCGCGCGAGAAGTACTGCCCGTGGCCTTCGTGCCACAGCTCGTCCAGGGCGACCTCGGCGTGCCGGAAGCGCGCCGTGAGCGCAGGGTCGATGGTCTCGCCGAGGGCTTCGGCGATCCGTTCGAGACTGTGGTTCGCCACCACCAGCAGCGAGTTGAACGCCAGGTCCTCGACGAGCACGGACGTGCGGGGCGCGAGCCGGGCGAGGTCGAAGCCCTCGCGCTTCACGTGGTGCACGAGCGCGAGCATCCGCAACCCGTCGTCGTCGCTCAGCCGCTCGGCTGCCGGCGCGTACCGCGTGTCGCGGCGGAACACGCGCGCGATGCGTGACAGCCGAAGGCGCAGCGCCGGGCGCAGCCACCATGGTCCGCGCATCCGGCGGAGCTCACGGATCCACGGTGGCGTCGTGTCGAGCCCGCACTCCCACGGGTGGATCAGCGTGACGAGCCCCTTCCCTCCGGGAGCCCGCTCTCGGTAGAGCCATTCGTGGTAGGCGAGGATCCGGGGATAGAGGTCGCGCAGCGTCGCCTTCCCGTCTGCGCCGAGTGCCTCCGCGACGCGCTCTGCGGCGATGGCCGGCAGCGGCGGCTGCGTGATGCACGACGTCTCGACGTCGCGCGGCGCTTCGGGGTGCGTCATCGACTGCCAGATGTGGCGGCTGCCGGCGTCGCGCACTTCGTCGGCGAAGACCATGTGCGGGAGCAGGCCGTTGCTCCACTGGCCCCGGAACAGCGCCCGGAGCTCGCCGCCGGCACGCGGCGCGTCGAAGGTCGCGAGGCCGATCGCGACGAAGCACGAGTCCCACAGCCATTGGTGCGGATAGAAGCCGCGAGCCGGGCACGTCCAGGCGCCGCGCCGATTGCGCGCCAGGACGTTTCGCGCACTGCTGACGAGCGTCGCGTCCGCGTGCTCCGACGGTTCCCCCGTCGGCGACTGCGACATCGACAAGACGATAAGCCGTAGCGTGGCGCGATGCGCGCGTGGCAGGTCGCGGCGCACGGCGAGCCCCGCGACGTCATCACGCTCAGGGAGGTCGTACCACCCGTTCCGGCGCGCGGGGAGGTGCTCGTCGACGTCCGGGCGGCTGCCGTCGGGCTGCCGGACGTCCTCATGTGCCGCGGGTCGTACGCGTTCTCGCCACCGCTCCCGTTCACCCCGGGCCAGGAGGTCTGTGGCGTCGTGGCCGGCGTCGGTGACGGAGCCCGATTCGGGATCGGGGACCGTGTGCTGGGCGTGACGCGGTTCCCGAGCGGACACGGTGGCTTCGCCGAGCAGACCGTCCTGGGCGCGACGAGCATCTTCCGGGTGCCCGAGACCATGGACGACGCCGATGCCGCGGGATTCAGCATCGGGTGGTCGACCGCGTGGGTCGCGCTCGTCCGTCGCGCCCGGCTCCAGGCGGGCGAGCACCTCC
>DATBSK010000139.1:0-8787 GCA_036559825.1 Acidimicrobiia bacterium
GTCGAACGTCAGACCACGCGCTCGTAGATGTCGATGTCGTCGATGGAGCGGACGAACTGGTACTGCGCGCGCAGCAGGGCCTCGAGCCGCGGGAAGCGGTCGATCGGCGTCCACTCCGCGCCGCGGATCGCGGCGGGCGCGGTGTCGACGATGTAGCGCGGCGGGTGCAGCGTGAGGTCCTGGAAGAACCAGTCCCATACCTCGGGGTCCGACTCCTCGGGGGCGGCGTCCTCGGGCGGTCGACCGGGGTGGTTGCCGGCGAGGAACGTGTTCGTCGTGATGAGACGGCTCGCCGGCAGCGCGCCCGACGCCCAGTAGATCTCCGGCACGCTGCCCCACACGAGCACGCGGTCGGTCGGCTGGGTGTGCGCGGCGAGGAACCTGCTGACCGTCTGGTACGGCGGCTCGGGCCCGAACGGTCGCATGAAGTACCCGGCGGCGGAGAACGCGATCGCGAAGACCGCCGCGAACGCGAGGGTCGCGACCGCGATCCGGCGCGGGCCCTTCGACAGCGCGGCCGCCGTGAGCAGGCAGAGCGGTGGGACGAGCTGCAGGTAGTAGTGACCGAAGAACCTCAAGCCCACCATGACCGAGATGAACGCGGACGCGAGCCAGATCCAGAGGTCGAGGTCGGTGCCGCCGTCGCGCGCGACGTCACGCCGCCGACGCCACGCATCGGGCAGGCGCCAGACGATCGGCAGGTTGCAGCCGATCCAGCCGATCGTCATGAGCACGAACGACGCGAGCACGACCGTCGACGCGGTCTCGACGCTCACGTAGGAGCCGTTGCCCAGGACGGTCCAGTAGAAGAGCTGTCCGGCGCCGAGCGCGGCGGCGACGAGCGCGATCGGGAGCGTGAACCCCCCGAGCGCATCCGCCACGCCGCGCCGCCCGCGGGCACGCCACGCGAGGTAGAGCACCGGCGCGAGCGTCAGCGCGCCCGTCTGCTTCGCGAGGGTCGCGACGGCGACTGCGGCGCCGGCCGACATCGTGCGACCTCGGCGCGCGAGGAGCACGGACGCGGTCATCGCCGGGAGCATGAAGATCTCGAAGTTCGCGGCCTGACCGTCCTGGGGCGCGAACGCCACCAGCGCGAACACGCAGAGCAGTCCCGCGCACCACGCGGCGCGCCGGCCGTAGCGGCGCCGCGCCTCGACCGCGACGAGGAGCGCGGTCAACGCGGCGGCACCGATCGCGAGGACCCGCACCGACCAGAGGTCGTTCGTGCCGAAGAGCTCGAATCCGGCCGCGTAGACGTAGGGGACGAGCGGCGGCTTCCGATCGGCCGCGTCGTGGTAGAGGTTGCCGCCGTCCTGGATCACCTGAGCCTGCGTGGCGAGGAACGTCTCGTCGGAGTTGAAGACGTCGACGAAGAACGCCGGGAGACGGACGAACGTCGCCAGGGCGAGGATCACGAGCGCGAGGCGCGCGAGATCCTGACGGGTGGATCGGACGGAGGAGAACCGGCGTCGGGCGGCCTCGACGGCCGACGCCGGACGAAGGACCGCCCGCGGTCCTGAGCCATGGAGGCGAACCGCCTCTGGAATGGTGGTGCTGTCGACCGGCATGGCCTCGAACGAGGGTGTCGGGGGCGGGGGGCCATTCTTGCCCATCGGCGCCTCCGCGCGCGGGTCGTTCCGGGATCCCAGGCGGGCTCAGGCCCGCAGGAGGCCGCCGTCCGCGTACTGCGCCTTGCAGAGCGATCGCTGGAGCTTCCCGGAGGAGGTCTTCGGCAGGCTGCCGGCCTCGACGAAGACGAGGTCGCGCGGCGGGATCCCGACCGCGTCGCAGACCCGGTCGTGCACCTCGTCGTGGAGCCGCCGCAGGTCGGACGCCCGGGTCTCGGCGACCACGACGATGCCCTCCTTGCCGCGGCGTCCCTCGGTGCCGAAGGCGATCACGTTGCCGGCCCGCACGCCCTCGACCACGGCCGCGGCGCGCTCCACCTCCTCGGGGAACACGTTGCGGCCACCCACGATGATCACGTCCTTGATCCGACCGCAGACGGCGACCTCACCGTCGACCAGGTACCCGAGGTCACCCGTTCGCAACCAGCCGTCCTGGAACGTCTCGGCGGTGAGCTCGGGCCGGTCGAAGTAGCCCGGCGTCACCGACGTGCCGCGCAGCTCGAGCTCGCCGACCTCGCGATCCGCCCGCGGTGCCCCGGTGACCGGATCGCTGACGCGCACCTCGAGGCCGCGCAGCGCGCGCCCGAGGAACGGGAGGCGCCGCGCGCCACCGCCGTTGGCCGGGATTGCGACCCGCTCGTGCTCGAGCGTGCTGCGGTCGACGGTGTCGACCGTCATCCCGGTGCCCGGCTGCGGGAACGAGATCGCGAGCGTCGCCTCCGCCATGCCGTAGACGCAGAACGCCGACTTCGAGTCGAGGCCGTGCCGGGCCCCGGCGTCGAGGAAGCCCTCGACCGAGTCGGGGTCGATCGGCTCGGCGCCGTTCAGCGCCATGCGCCACGCCGACAGGTTCAGGCCGTCGAGGCGGTGGAGCGCGCGCGCTGCCAGCGCGTACGCGAAGTTGGGCCCGCCGGTGACGGTGGCGCGCATCACCGACATCCAGCGCATCCAGTCGCCCGGGCTCGACAGGAAGTCCTGTGGCGGCGCGAGGCCGAGCTCGAAACCGACCGTCATGGGTGTCATGAGCAGCCCGATGAGCCCCATGTCGTGGTAGAGCGGAAGCCACGACATCCCGACGTCGTCGGTGCCGAGACCGGCACCGTCGACGATCGCGTCGATGTTCTCGACGAGGCAGCGATGCGGGAGCATCACGCCCTTCGGGTCGTCGGTCGAGCCGCTCGTGAACTGCACGATCGCCAGCCGCTCGGGGTCGTCGACGGGACGGACCCAGCGCGCCGGGTCACCGCGCAGCTCGTCGAGACGGACGACGACGGGGTCGTCGGGCTCGATCGCGAGGAACGGCTCGAGCTCGGGGTCCACGACGACGAGATCGGCGCGCGCGTTCACGATGCGGCGACGGGTCTGGAGGGTGAACTCCTCGATCGAGCCGAGGCGCATCGGGAGCGGGAGGCACACGAGCGTCCCGCCCGCGAGCCAGACGGCCTGGATCGTCGTCACGAGGCTCCGCGTCGTCGGCCCGAGGAGCGCGACGTGCACACCGGGCGCGACGCCGCGCGCCTGCAGTGCGGCAGCGACGCCGGCCGCGTCGTGGTGGAGCTCCGCCCACGACACGCGCTCACGACCGTCACGGCCCGCGGAGCCGAGGAAGGTGACCGCGGCCGGGGTGTCGGCGGCGGCCTCGAGGCGCGCGACGAGGGAGTGCGACGACGTCACGAAGGGTTCGACCTCCTCCCGAACGCGCACGTTACGCGCCATCGCGGCCCGGCACCTCTGGAGGGCGCGTCGCGCCTGCCTACTGGTCGGGAGGCGTGGTCAGGACGGCGGCGGGATCCCGGAAGAACCGGGAGCGCGGCAGGACCTGGTCCGCGCCCGCCGCGCGCGCGGCCGCGAGCGCGTCCGCGTCGACGTGGGGGCCGAACGCGACGACGACAGCATCCGGCGCAACGGCGCGGACCTCGGCGAGCGCGTCCGCGTGGCGAGCGAGATCGACGACGACGACGGCCGCGCCCGCGGCGTCCGCGGCCGTGGCGACGACCTCGAGGTCGGGGACCGCGCCCTGCAAGCGGCTGCGGTCCATGAGATCGCCGAGGAGCGCGACGACGCGGGCCATGACCGGTTCCTAGCCGTCCGCGCCGATCGGCGCCACGCCGCCGGCGAGCCTGCCCGCCACGCGTTCTCGAGCGCCCGGGGATAGGTTCTGGCCGATGGAGCGAGTGGTGCGCGTCGCCGGGTGTCCCGGCGACGCAGCGAGCGACCCGATCTGATGGGCACGCCGATGAGCGACCGCCAGCGGCAGCAGCGCGCCGCGATGATCGTCGGCGGTGCCGCGGTCGGCGGGCTCGCGATCATCGGACTCGCGATCGCGCTCAGCAGCGGTGGTGACGACAACACGAACGCGATCGACGTGCGCCGTTCGACCACGACGAGCTCGTCGACCACATCGTCGTCGTCGACGACGAGCACCAGCAGCACCACGACGACGTTGATCACGCTGCCGCTGACCGTCCCGCCGCCGGCACCTCCCACGATCATCACGATCCCGACGCTGCCGCCCCCCACGTCCCCGCCGACGGCACCGCCGACGACGAAGCCGACCACGACGACCACGAAGCCGCCGAGCCCCGCCGAGCAGCTCGCGCTGCAGCTCGACGTCGTGCTGAACGACGGTCAGCCCAGCGCCCCCCAGCGCGTCACCATCCAGCCGATGAGCAACAACAAGGTGCTCGACGTCACGTGGAAGCTCGACTCCTCGCTGACGCCCGAGCAGCAGGGCACCAAGGCGCGCTCGGAGGCCCTCGCGCTCATGGAGTCGATCCAGTCTGCCGACCCGCCGGGGAACAGCAAGTTCCGGCTCAAGGCCACGATCCCGAAGCCCGGCTCCGACCAGGTCGTCTTCCTCACGATCAACCGGCCCGCGTTCGACGCGTTCGACTTCTCGACCTTCGACCCCGCGACCGACGACGTGTTCAAGCTGCCGTTCGTCACGAGCAGCCAGGTCAACCAGAAGTACGTCCCCGACCCCTACCCGCCGTCGTCGACGACGACCACGGACGACACCACGACGACGACCGAGGACTCGACGCCCACGACGTAGCGCTACGCACCCACCAGGCGGGGCGCGTCGACGGCCGTCTCGGGCCAGCGCTTGCGGCTCTTCGCCGACAGCTTGTGGAGCAGCTCGATCGCGCCCGGGTCGTCGTCGCCGGGGCGCACCTCGATCCAGCCGTCGCGCAGCATGTCGTCCATCAGCTCACGGCCGATGTCGGTGCGCACGAGCGTGAGCGTCCAGTCGTTGAACGCACCGATGCCACCCGTCGAGATGTCGGCGTGCTCGGCGGCGAAGTCGGGGCACAGCAGGCAGCCCTCGCGTGTCCACGCGTGGCACTCCTTGAGGGGCACCTCGTGGTACTCGCCGTCGTGCATCCAGATCTGCAGCCGGCCCTTGATGTTCATCTTCTTGATGTCGGCGCGCTTGAGCCCGTACTTCGCGTCGAGCAGCTCGTCGAAGATGGCGTCGTCGAAGGTCTTCGAGCACAGCAGGCCGATGTTGAGGCTGATGCGGCGGCCGACCTTGCCGACCTTGCGCTGCTTCATGATCGCCGGCGCGCTCGACTGGCAGCTCATCCCGACGAGCGCGATCCGCTCCGCACCCCCCTCGACCGCCTCGGCGTACGCCATCGGGTTGGCCGAGTAGGTGTAGCGACTGCCCGCCGAGGCGATGATGTCCTCCTTCGTGCGAGCGACGCCCGGAATCGCCTTCCACGTCGAGCCGTCGCCCTCGAGGTAGGAGACGAGCGCGGCATCGATCACGTCGTGCTCGAGCGCGTAGAGCAGCAGCGCCGACACGAGTCCACCGTCCTGGCCGACCTCTTGGAGCACCGGGTCGGTGGCGCGCGCCAGCACGATGTCCTTCGTGACGCCGGAGACCTCGCCTGGCTCGCGGACACGTCCGAAGAGGAAGTCGTCGCACTCGGTCTCCCAGCTGCGGAACCGCGGGCAGGCGCGGGTGCAGGTGGTGCAGCCCTTCTGACCGTGACTGCAGTCACCGGGTGCGTAGCCGTCCTCGGTCTGGAAGGGCTTGTAGATGCCTTCGTCGTCGCGGTACCCGAGGACGTCGTGTGGGCACACCACCACGCAGGCGGCACAGCCGGTACAGAGGCCGGTCGTGACGACCTCGTCGTAGAGATGCAACCACTGGAGCTTCTCTGGCGGCACGGTTTCCCTTGGTCGCTCGCTACGGCGGCGGGACCCGCCGCCGCTTGACGCTTGCTCTCCGCGAGTCTTGCATGCGTCGCCCGTACGATGCGCGGGCGTGCGCTGGCGGCGACAACGTCCACTCGAGATCACGCTCACGGCTCTGTTCGCGCTGGCGGTGGTCGCCGTGCTCGTCCGTGCGGCCGCGCTCGCCACGCGGCTCCACGCGCTCGACGACATCGACAGCGCGGCGTTCGCGCGACGGGCGCGGGACGCCGACGCGTTCGTCGCGGTGACGGACGCCGTCGTCGCGCTCGTGGTCGTCGCGATCGTGCCGTGCTTCATCGTGTGGTGCTGGCGCGCGGCGAAGAACCAGGAGACGCTGGGGCGCGCACCGGAGCGCCTCGGCTCGGGCTGGGCCGTCGGCGGGTGGTTCATCCCGCTGGCCAACCTCGTCATCCCGGTGCTCGTCGTCCAGGACCTCTGGCGGGGCTCCGACGCCGGGATCGCGCGTGGCGACCCTCGGTGGCGCATCGCCGACCGATCGTGGCTCGTCGGCTCGTGGTGGGGGCTGTTCGTCGTCGCGCTCGTCGCGTTCGCCGGCCGGCCGGCGGACCGGCGCGGCTTCGACGCCGACGCCGTGCGTGGAGCCAACCTCGTCGCCCTGCTCGCCATGGTGTGCGCCGCGACCTCGGCGGTGCTGGCCGTGCTCGTCGTCCGGCGGCTCGGCGCGCGCCAGCACGCGTGCCGCGAGCGCCAGGAGGCCGCGCCGGCCGCGGCGCCGGGCCCCTAGACCCGAAGCAGCCGCTCGACCGCGCGCACCGCCTCCTCGACCTTCTCGTCGCCCGCGGCGCGGCTCGCCGCCGCCGCGTCGCGCACGCAGTGGCGGAGGTGCTCGTCGAGCAGCCCGAGCCCCACCCCCTGGAGCGCCTTGGTCACCGCGACGAGCTGGGTGAGGACGTCGATGCAGTACTCGTCCTCGTCGATCATGCGACGGATCCCGCGCACCTGCCCCTCGATGCGGTTCAGGCGTGTGCGGTACCGGTCCTTCGTCAGGGAATAGCCCGGCGTTGCCATGGGTGGAAGCATACCCCATGGGGGTATAGAGTGTGACCATGACGGCGACGGAGCTCGAGCGCTGCGATCTCCCCATCGAGGGCATGTCCTGCGCTTCGTGCGCGACCCGCATCGAGAAGGCGCTCGACGGCCGTCCCGGGGTCGAGCAGGCGTCGGTCAACTTCGCCTCGAAGCGCGCCACCGTCACCTACGACCCGCACGCCGTCCACCGCGGCGAGCTCGTGCAGACCGTGGCCGATCTCGGGTACTCGGTGCTCGACGAGCCGCCGGTCGACCCGGAGGCCGAGGAGCTGCGCGAGCTGCGACCTCGCCTCGTCGCGTCGATCGTGCTCACGGTGCCCGTGCTGCTCGTCTCGATGGTGCCGCCGCTGATGTTCGACGGGTGGCAGTGGCTCGCGTTCGTGCTGGCGACGCCGGTCATCCTCTGGGCGGGCTGGCCGTTCCACAAGTACGCGCTCGCCGCGCTGCGCCGCGGCACGACGACGATGGACACGCTCGTGTCGATCGGCACGCTTGCCGCCTACCTCTGGTCGGTGGTCGCGCTCGTCTTCCTCGGTGCCGCCGAGCACACCGGTGGCATGACGTTCGGCGCGCTGCTCTCGGGCGACGGCGAGGTCCACGTCTACTTCGAGACCGGCGCGGCCATCATCACGCTGCTGCTCCTCGGCCGCTTCTTCGAGGCGCGGGCGCGGCGCCGATCCAGCCACGCGCTGCGCGCGCTGCTCGAGCTCGGCGCGAAGACCGCGCGGCTCGAGAGCGGCGACGAGGTCCCGGTGGCGAGCCTCGCAGTCGGCGACCGCTTCGTGGTGCGGCCGGGCGAGAAGATCGCCACCGACGGTCGCGTCGTCGACGGCGCGTCGGCGGTCGACATCTCGATGCTCACGGGCGAACCGGTGCCCGTCGACGTGGCTGCCGGCGACGACGTGTTCGGCGCGACCATCAACACGTCGGGCCGGCTCGTGGTCGAGGCGACGAAGGTCGGCAACGACACCGCCCTTGCGCAGATCGCCCGACTGGTCGAGGAGGCGCAAGGGTCGAAGGCGCCGGTGCAGCGCCTGGCCGACCGGATCTCGGCGGTGTTCGTCCCGGTCGTGCTCGCGATGGCGGTCGTCACGCTCGTGGTCTGGCTGGTCGTGACCGGCGAGGCCGACCGTGCGTTCACCGCGGCCGTCGCCGTCCTCATCATCGCCTGCCCCTGCGCACTCGGCCTGGCGACGCCGACGGCGATCATGGTCGGCACGGGCCGCGCCGCCCAGCTCGGCATCGTCATCAAGGGCGGTGAGGTGCTCGAGGCGACGCGCGTCGTCGACACCGCGGTGCTCGACAAGACCGGAACCGTGACCGAGGGCCGGATGCGCGTCGTCGACGTCGTGCCCGCGCCGGGGATCGACGCCGACCTCCTGCTCGCACGTGCCGCCTCGGTCGAGGACGCATCGGAGCACCCGATCGCGCAGGCGATCGCGTCGTACGCACGTGAGCGCGGGGTCACGCTGACGCCACCGCGCGACTTCGTGAACGAGCCCGGTCGCGGCGCCCGCGGTGTCATCGACGGGGTGGAGGTTCGGGTGGGTCGCGAGGGGCTCGCCGGCACCGTGGCGGCCGGGGTTGCCGATGCCGCGGTGCGCGCCGCAGGCGGTGGCCACACGCTCGTGTACGTCGGGTGGGACGGTGCGGCGCAGGGCGTCGTCGCCGTCGCCGACACGGTCAAGCCCACGTCGGCCGCCGCGATCGCCGCCCTCCACGAGCTGGGGATCTCGGTGGTCATGGTCACCGGTGACCGCGGCGACGCCGCGCGCGCCGTTGCCGGGGAGGTCGGCATCGACGACGTCGTTGCCGAGGTGCTGCCGGACGAGAAGGTCGATGTCGTACGTGATCTGCAGGCACGCGGGCACCGCGTCGCCGTCGTCGGCGACGGCGTGAACGACGC
>DATBSK010000140.1:0-4372 GCA_036559825.1 Acidimicrobiia bacterium
GTGTCGACGGGCACGTCGTCGGAATCGTCGGGAACCAGCCGCAGGTGCTCGCGGGCACGCTCGACATCGACGCGTCGGAGAAGGCCGCGCGCTTCGTGCGCACGTGCGACGCGTTCAACGTCCCGCTGGTGACGTTCGTCGACGTCCCCGGCTTCCTCCCCGGCACCGACCAGGAGTACGGCGGCATCATCCGCCACGGCGCCAAGCTGCTCTACGCGTACTGCGAGGCCACCGTCCCACGCGTGCAGATCATCACGCGCAAGGCGTACGGCGGTGCCTACGTCGTGATGAACTCCAAGTCGATCGGGTGCGACCTCGCGTTCGCGTGGCCCTCGGCGGAGGTCGCGGTGATGGGCGCGCCGGGCCTCGGGGTCGGCGGCGGTGTCGATCTCCCTGCGGAAGATCACGTTCACCGCGCCCTGCGAGCCCATCACGGCGATCTCGGCCGACGGCCACGCGAACGCGAGGTCGGCGCCGATCGACTTCGAGTTCATGACGACGTACGCGCCGCCATAGGCCTTGCGGGTGATGATCTGGACGCGCGGGACGGTCGCCTCGCAGTACGCGTAGAGCAGCTTGGCGCCGTGGCGGATGATCCCGCCGTACTCCTGGTCGGTGCCGGGGAGGAAGCCCGGCACGTCGACGAACGTCACGAGCGGCACGTTGAACGCGTCGCACATGCGGACGAAGCGCGCCGCCTTCTCGGACGCCTCGATGTCGAGCGTCCCGGCGAGGTTCTGCGGCTGGTTCCCGACGATCCCGACGACGTGCCCGTCGATGCGCGCGAAGCCGCACACGATGTTCATCGCCCAGTGCCGGTGCACCTCGAAGAAGTCGCCGTCGTCGACCACCGAGTTGATGACCGCCTTCATGTCGTAGGGCTGGTTCGGCGCGTCCGGGATCAGCCCGACGATGTCCTCGCAGCGCCGGTCGGGGTCGTCCTCGGGCGCGAAGTAGGGGGGATCCTCGAGGTTGTTCTGCGGGAGGAACGACAGCAGGTACCGCACCTGCTCGAGGCACGTGGCCTCGTCGTCGGCGACGAACCCGGCGACACCCGACTTGGCGGCGTGGGTCATCGCGCCGCCGAGCTCCTCCTGGGTGACGTCCTCGCCGGTGACGGTCTTCACGACGTCGGGGCCCGTGATGAACATGTGCGAGGTGCCCTTCACCATGAAGATGAAGTCGGTCATCGCGGGGGAGTAGACGGCCCCACCGGCGCACGGCCCCATGATCACGCTGATCTGCGGGATCACACCGGACGCCTTCACGTTGCGGAAGAAGATGCCGCCGTAGGCGTCGAGACTCACGACACCTTCCTGGATGCGCGCGCCCGCGCCGTCGTTGACACCGATCAACGGGGCGCCGACCGACTCGGCGAGGTCCATGACCTTGTGGATCTTCTCCGCGAAGACCTCGCCCAGTGCGCCGCCGAACACGGTGAAGTCCTGGGAGAAGACGAAGACCTTGCGCCCGTCGATGGTCCCCCAGCCTGTGACGACGCCGTCGGTGAGCGGGCGGGAGTTCTCGATGCCGAAGCCGTGGGCGCGATGGCGGGCGAGCATGTCGAGCTCGACGAACGAGCCCGGGTCGAGCAGCTGCTGGAGCCGCTCCCGCGCGGTGAGCTTGCCGCGCTCGTGCTGCCGGGCGACCGCGGACTCGCTGCCCGCGTGCAGCGCCTGCTCGCGCAGGATCGCCAGCTGCTCGAGTCGCTCCTCGATCGGGTGGGGCACGGGCGCGACGGGCGTGCCCGCACCGTCGTCACCGTGGAGCGCCTCGGCTTCGGCCTGCGCGTGGATCTCGGACTCGTCGACGGCCACCGCTCGTGAGGCTAACCGCCCCACCCTGCGGGCGGTGATGCGTGCGGCGTCAGCTCCGGAACTGCGCGACCGCGTACATCGCGCCGCTGTTGCAGGCCACGCCCACACCGACGAACGAGTAGCCGCCGTTCAGGATGTTCGCCCGGTGCGGTGGGCTGTTGAGCCACATCCCGACAACGACCCCCGCGTTGCCCTGGCACGGCGAGATGCACGCGACGTTCTCGCCGGACGCATGCCCCGCGTACCACGCGCCGAGCTCGCCGGAGTGCCAGAGGTTGTTGCAGCCTCCGCCGCCCGACGCGAGCCGGTTGGCATGGAACTGCGCGTTGCCGTTCATGCCGCCGTCGACGGCGAAGCCCGGCAGGCCCGCCTGGGCACGCGCGGCGTTGAGCCCGTTGACGATGCCACCGGCACCGCCACCACCGCCGCCGCCCGACGACGCGGGAGGTGGGCCGGCCGACGGTGCCGGCACGCACGCCGCCGTGAGGACGACCAGGGCCAACGCGGCCACGACCAACGCGCCACGACGCGCGCGCAGAGCTCGGAACGACATGCGGGCTCCCCTCGCGATCTCAGCACGCTTGTAATCGGCCGCAAGCCCGCGAACCTTGATCGGACGCGCCACGCGCGAGTGTGTCAGGCGCTGGTCATCGTCACGATCTGAAGTGCACGACGGCAAACATCACGTGGCCGTTGCACGCGACGCCGACGCCGATGAAACCGTATCTGCCGTTCAGGATGTTGGCCCGGTGCGGCGGACTGTTGAGCCACCCGTTCAGGAATCCGGCGCCGTCCGAGGGGCACGGTCCGATGCACCCGACGTTCTCGGCCGCGTAGCTCCCCGCGTACCAGGCACCGAGCTCGCTGCTGTGCCCGATGTAGCACGAAGCGCCGGCGCCGGCACCGGATGCGAGACGGTCGGCATGGAACTGCGCATGGGCATTCATGCCGGGATCGACGCTGAACCCCGGCAGCCCCGCGTCCGCGCGCGCGGCGTTGTGCCGGTTGATGATGTCGCCGACCACGCCGCCCGCAGGCGGTCCCGCAGCAGGGCTCGGCACGCACGCCGCAGCGGCCGCGGCGAGTGCCAGCGCGGGCGCGATCAGGACCACTGTCCGTCGACGCGCGCGGTCAGAGAAGGAGGGGGAGATCGACACAGGGCGCTCCGATCCCGTTCGATCCGGCGGCGATTCTGGCCGCGCGCCCCCCGGCGATCAAGGACCGCGCCCGGACGCGAAGCGGCCCCGCCGCGAGACGGCGGGGCCGATCCGGTGCAGATACGTCAGGCGCTGGCGACCTCGAGCGGCTCGCCGATCTGGATCTCGACCTTGCGGGGCTTCGCCTGCTCCGCGGTCGGGATCGTCACGGTGAGCACGCCGTGGTCGTAGTGGGCCTCGAGGCGGTCGACGTCGAGGGCGTCGCCGAGGAACACCTGCCGCGTGAACGTGCCGTGAGCCCTCTCCTTGGCCAGGGCCTCCTCGCCCTCACCGAGGAACCAGGAGCGCTCGGCCTTCACGGTCAGGACGTTGCGCTCGACGTCGACGTCGATCGAGTCGGGCGCCACGCCGGGGAGGTCGAAGCGCAGCTCGACGCCGTCGGGCCGCCGCACGGCGTCCATCGGCATCCAGCTCTTGCGGTTCCCGTTGCCGAAGAGCTGGTCGGTGTACCGGTCGAGCTCGCGGAACGGGTCGTATCGGATCAGCATGTCGTGCACCTCCGGGATCGAACCTGTGCCTAGTGGAGAACGGTCCCGGGCCCGGGATTGTTCCTCCGGGCAGCAGAAAACTTGAGTGCTGAGCTATCAAGGCCCTTCTGGGAAGGGCCCCCTGCTACTCCTGGACCAGCTCGATCAGGGTGCCGAAGGCGGTCTTCGGGTGGACGAAGGCGACGGTCGTGCCCCGGCTCCCGGGGCGGGGCGCCTCGTCGATGACCCGGTGGCCCTGGGCCTTCACCCGCTCGAGCGCGGCGGCACAGTCGTCGACCCGGTAGCCGACGTGGTGCAGACCCTCGCCCCGCTTCTCCAGGTACTTGGCGACCGGGGAGTCCTCACGCACCGGCATGAGCAGCTGGACGTACGAGTCGGCCACCTTCAGCAGGGCCTCCTCGACCCCGTCCTGCTCCACCACCTCACGGTGCGCGACCTCGCACCCGAACGTGTCGCGGTAGTACGCGATCGCAGCCTCGAGGTCCTGCACCGCGATGGCGACGTGGTCGATCTCGGTGAGCTCAGGAGCCATGAGCCGATGCTACGGCGCACCCGCGTCCCGCCGACGGCCGGTAGTGGCTCAGTTTGATTAGCGCCGCCGACGTCGCGCCGTGTAGTCGGTCAGGTCTTGAACGTGCTCGTAGTCGCTCTTCCTGAGCAGGTGAACCGCTCCCAACTTCGTGTGCGGGAGAAGGAGTGCGCTCGGCTTCCGCCGGCTTTCTTCGTCGAGCGGGTACCACGTACCCGTTTCGCAGGCGGCTGGTCCCTTGATTTCGGCTACGGCTTCAAGCGCGGGGACTAGGTCGGTGTCCTCAGAGAACAGAATTCCGACGTCATACTCGTTGCGCAG
>DATBSK010000141.1:0-20353 GCA_036559825.1 Acidimicrobiia bacterium
TGGCCGCTCGGTGAAGGCACAGATGAAGGTGGCCGGTCGGGCCGATGCCGCGTTCGCCGTGATCCTGGGTCGCCACGAGGCGGAACGCGACATGGTCCTCGTCCGCGACCTCGCACGCGGTGACGAGACCGAGGTCCACCGCGCGCAGATCGCCGGATGGCTGCTCGAGCACCGCGGCGCCGTGCCGTGATACGAACCCACCACGCGGGCGCGCTCCGCGCCGCGGACCGGGGCGAGACGGTGACGATCTTCGGGTGGGTCGCGAACCGGCGCGATCACGGCGGCGTCGTCTTCGTCGACCTCCGTGACGCCGGCGGGCTCGTGCAGGTCGTCATCGACCCCGCGACGGCGTCGGGCGCAGACGTGCACGGCATCCGGTCGGAGTACGTGCTGCGCGTCGAGGGCGTCGTCCGTGACCGCCCCGAAGGCACGGTGAACCCCGAGCTGCCGACCGGCGACATCGAGGTCGCGGCGTCCAGCGTCGCGGTCCTGAACCCGTCGGACGCGCTGCCGATCCCGATCGACGAGCGGACCGAGGCGGACGAGGTGCTGCGCCTCCGGCACCGCTACCTCGACCTCCGGAGCCGGCGGATGCAACGGAACCTCCGGCTGCGCGCGGTGGTCAACCGGGCGCTGCGGTCCGAGCTCGACGCGCGGGGGTTCGTCGAGGTGGAGACGCCCCTCCTGGTCGCGTCGACACCCGAAGGGGCGCGCGACTTCGTGGTGCCGTCTCGGCACGTGCCGGGCTCGGTCTACGCGCTGCCGCAGAGCCCGCAGCTCTTCAAGCAGCTGCTGATGGTCGGTGGCCTCGACCGCTACTACCAGATCGCGCGCTGTCTGCGCGACGAGGACCCGCGCGCCGACCGACAGTTCGAGTTCACCCAGCTGGACGCCGAGATGAGCTTCGCCGACGGTGACGACGTCATGGGCGTCATCACCGAGGTCGTGTCGGCCGCGATCGAAGCGGCGCGCGGCGAGCCCGCGCCCCCGGTCGAGCGGCTGACCTGGCACGACGCAATGGCGCGCTACGGCAGCGACAAGCCCGACCTGCGCTTCGGGCTCGAGCTCGTCGACGTGAGCGAGGTGTTCGCGGCCACGGACTTCCGTGCCTTCCAGGCCGACACGGTCACGGCGATCCGCGTCCCGGGCGAGGGCGACGCCACGCGGTCGCGCCTCGACGCGCTCATCGAGCGGGCGCAGGCGCTCGGAGCGCCGGGGCTCGTGTGGATCCGCGTCGGCGAGGGTGGTGCGCTCGACGGGCCGACGGTGAAGTTCCTGTCGGACGCGGAGTGCCTCGGGATCAGCGATTGCACCGGCGCGAATGCCGGCGACCTCCTGCTCGTCGCCGCCGGGACGCGCCGCCTCGTGGACCACGTCCTCGGCACGATCCGCCTCGACCTGGGCCGGCCGCCCGCGCACGATGGGGGACTGCGCCCGGTGTGGATCGTCGACTTCCCGCTCTTCGAGGCACTCGACGACGACGGTCGCCCCGTGCCGGCGCACCACCCCTTCACGATGCCCCACCCGGACGACCTCGAGCTCCTGGCGCACGGCACCGGCGAGGACCTGCTCGGGGTGCGGTCGCTCGCGTACGACCTCGTACTCAACGGCTGGGAGCTCGGCTCCGGCAGCGTGCGGATCCACACGCGCGCGATGCAGGAGCAGATCTTCAGCCTCCTCGGGATCGACCGGGAGTCGGCTGAGCGCCGCTTCGGCTTCCTGCTGGAGGCGTTCCGCTACGGCGCGCCACCGCACGCGGGCTTCGCGTTCGGGATCGACCGGGTCGTCGCGATCCTCTGCGGCGAGGAGAACATCCGCGAGGTCATCGCGTTCCCGAAGACCCAGTCGGGCGCCGATCCCATGACGGGCGCGCCGACTCCGATCGAGCCCGAGCAGCTCCGCGAGCTCGGGCTCTCGGTGACGAAGCCGCGCTGACGCGTGGCCGACCTCTTCAGTGCCGCGGTCGAGGAGCGACTCCAGCAGCGCGCGCCACTGGCGGCGCGCCTGCGGCCGCGGACGCTCGACGAGGTGGTCGGCCAGGAGGAGCTCCTCGGCGCCGGTCGGCCGCTGCGCACGCTGATCGAGGCCGATCGCCTGTCGTCGCTCGTGCTCTGGGGGCCACCCGGCACCGGCAAGACGACCATCGCGCGTCTCATCGCCGGCGCGACCGAGAAGGCGTTCGAGCCCCTGTCGGCCGTCAGCGCAGGCGTGAAGGACGTCCGCGAGATCGCCGAGCGGGCACGCCGGCGCCTGGGCGAGCAGGGCCAGGGCACGATCCTGTTCCTCGACGAGGTGCACCGCTTCAGCCGGACCCAGCAGGACGCGCTGCTCCCACACGTCGAAGAGGGGCTCTTCGTCCTCATCGGGGCCACGACGGAGAACCCCTTCTTCTCGCTCACCGGACCGCTGCTGTCGCGCTCCTCGCTGTTCCGGCTCGAGCCGCTCGGCCCCGCCCCGTTGCGGGCATTGCTCGAGCGCGCGATGTCGGATCCTCGCGGGCTCCGTGACGAGGGGCTCACGATCGAGCCGGAAGCGCTGTCGCACCTCGTCGACCGGGCCGAGGGCGACGCCCGGCACGCGCTGACCTCGCTCGAGGTCGCGACCGCGCTCGCAGCGGAGGCGGGGCGGAGCAGCGTCTCGCTCGGTGATGCGGAGGCCGCGCTCGCGCTGCGCGCCCTCCGGTATGGCGACGACGAGCACTACGACGTGCTCTCGGCGCTCATCAAGAGCATCCGGGGCTCGGACGTCGACGCCGGGCTCTACTGGCTGGCGCGCATGGTCGAGGCCGGCGAGGACCCGCGGCTGATCGCACGCCGGCTCGTGATCCTCGCGTCGGAGGACGTCGGTCTCGCCGACTCGATGGGGATCGTCGTCGCCGACGCCGCCGCTCGCGCGATCGAGTTCGTCGGGATGCCCGAGGCGCAGCTGAACCTGGCGCATGCCGTCATCTACCTGGCACGCGCGCCGAAGTCGAACTCCGTCGTCACCGCGCTGGGCGCAGCGATGGACGACGTGCGCGAGCTGCCGGCCGGCAGGGTCCCCCAGCATCTTCGCGACGCTCACTACCCTGGCGCGGCGCGCCTCGGACACGGCGAAGGCTACCGGTACCCTCACGACGAGCCGGGAGGCTGGGTGGAGCAGGAGCACCGACCGGTCGATGTCGCGGACCGCCGCTACTACACGCCGACCGGTCGCGGCAACGATGTCGAGACCGATCCGGGGACCGCCCGGCCGAGGACGGAGTGACCGCCGAGGCGTCCCTCGCCGCTGCGTCGCTGGCCGCCGCGGCCGCGCTCGCGCTCCTCACGTTGCGCACCCGGAGGCGGCTGGTGGCGGTCGAGGACCGCGCCCGGCGCCTCGAGGACCTCGTCCGCACCGAGCTCGAGCCGGCTCTGGAGGCGGCGCGCCGAGACGCGCAGACCGCCGCCGCGACGGCGCGGGACGCCGCTGTCGCAGCCGGGACCGGTTCGCCGCGGCCCCGCCTGCCGCTCGAGCCGGTCACGGGTCCCGTTGTGCGCGCGGTCGCGTTCGGTGCCTCGGCCCGGCGTGCGATCGCCCGCGTGACCGCACCGCCGTGGTCGCGCCGGCGAGGGCTCGCGAGGTCCGCGTGACGCGACGGCTCCGATGGTTCGTCGCCGGCGTCGGCGTCGGCGTCCTGGCCAGCCGGCGCGTCGCGCGCTCGGCATCCGGGACGATCGTGGGGGACGCGGCCGCGTCCGTGGCGAGCCGGGTGCGACGGATCGTGGACGAGATGCTCGACGACGCTCGGCTCGAGATGCGTCGACGCGAGACACGCCTTCGTGAGGTGCTCGCAGCACCCGACGCGCGAGCCACGGGAAGCGCAGGACGAGCACGGTAGCCTTTTCGCGTGGCACCGCCCCGGTCCGCTGACGCGCTGCGCGCGACGTTCCTCGACTTCTTCGCGGCGCGTGGCCACACCGTGGTGCCGTCCTCGAGCCTGATCCCGCACGACCGGACACTCCTCTTCACCAACGCGGGGATGGTCCCGTTCAAGCCGTACTTCGTCGGCGACGAGCCGGCGCCGTACCCGCGAGCGGCGTCGTGTCAGAAGTGCGTCCGCGCGGGGGGGAAGCACAACGACCTCGACGACGTGGGCCTCACGAACCGCCACTTCACGTTCTTCGAGATGCTCGGGAACTTCAGCTTCGGCGACTACTACAAGCGCGAGGCGATCGAGTGGGCGTGGGAGCTCGTCACGGACGTCTTCGGGCTCGACCCGGCCCGGCTCTGGGTCACGGTCCACGAGTCGGACGAGGACGCCGCGCAGATCTGGCGCGACGACATCGGCATGCCCGCCGAGCGCATCCAGCGCCTCGGTGACGCCGAGAACTTCTGGCGGATGGCCGACACCGGCCCGTGCGGTCCGAACTCGGAGATCTTCTGGGACCTCGGGCCGGAGTTCGGAGCCGACGGCGGACCGGCGGTCGACGAGGATCGTTACGTGGAGTTCTGGAACCTCGTGTTCATGCAGTACGACGCGCAGCCCGACGGGACGCTCGTCCCGCTCCCCGCGCCGAGCGTCGACACCGGCGCCGGGCTCGAGCGCTGCCTCGCCGTGCTCCAGGGCGTCGAGACGGTCTGGGACACCGACCTGTTCCGCCCGCTCCTCGCGGCGGCGGCATCCGTCACCGGCGTGACATACGCGGGGTTCCCCGGCGGCGACCGGGACGTCTCCCTTCGCATCCTCGCGGAGCACGGGCGCACGATGAGCTTGCTGGTCGCCGACGGCGTCGTCCCGTCGAACGAGGAGCGTGGCTACGTCCTGCGGCGGATCATCCGGCGCGCCGTGCGGCACGCCTTCCTCCTCGGCGCTGCCAATGCCGTCACACCGGGTCTCGTCGACGCGACCGTCGAGGTCATGGGCTCCGCCTACCCGGAGCTCGTGGATGCGCGCGAGTCGATCACGCGCACGGTGGAGCGCGAAGAGCGACGGTTCCGTCAGACGCTCGAGCGCGGGCTCGATCTGCTCGACGAGCTCGTCGAGCAGGGCGACATCCAGGGCGCGGACGCGTTCTTCCTCCACGACAGCCTCGGCTTCCCCATCGACCTGACGCGCGAGGTCGCTGCCGAACGCGGTCGGGGAGTCGACCTCGAGGGCTTCGAGGCTCGCATGGCCGATCAACGCACGCGCGCGCTGGAGGCCCACCGTGCGTCCGGGCGGTCCGACGAGATGCGCGACGTGTACCGCGAGATCCTCGAAGAGGTCGGGCAGATCGAGTTCACCGGGCGCACGGAGCTCGAGACGACCGCGAAGGTGCGGGGCCTCGTGCACGAAGGGCGGCGCGTCCCGTCCAGCGCCGCCGAGGGCTCGACCCGCGTCGACGTGGTCCTCGATCGAACCCCCTTCTACGCCGAGGCCGGAGGCCAGGTCGGCGACACCGGCACGATCACCACGGACGACGCCACCGTTCTCACCGTCGTCGACACTCAGTACGCCCTCCCGGACCTCGTCGTGCACCACTGCGAGATCTCACAGGGGACCATCGCCGAGGGCGACGAGTGCACGGCGCGCGTGGACGCGACGCGCCGCGATCGGATCCGGCGGAACCACACCGCGACCCACCTGTTGCACTGGGCGCTGCGCGAGGTGCTCGGCGCCGACGTGAAGCAGGCGGGATCGCTGGTCGCGCCGGATCGGCTCCGGTTCGACTTCAGCTACCACGAGGCGCCCACCCGCGAGCAGCTCGAGCAGGTCGAGGACCTCGCGAACGCGGAGGTCCTCAGCGACGCGCCCGTTCGCCACTACGAGACGACGAAGGACCACGCGGAGAGCCTCGGCGCGATCGCGTTCTTCGGCGACAAGTACGGCGATCTCGTGCGCGTGCTCGAAGCGGGCGAGCACTCGCTCGAGCTGTGCGGTGGCACGCACGTGCACTCGCTGGGCTTCATCGGCCCGATCAAGATCGTGAGCGAGGGATCGATCGGGGCGAACCTCCGCCGCATCGAGGCGCTCACCGGTGATGCCGCGCTCGAGCACATCCGCGACGAGGAGCACGCGCTCCAGCGCGCCGCGGACGTGCTCAAGGTCGGGCCCGACGAGGTGCCCGAGCGTGTCGAGCGCCTCGCCGGTGAGGTCCGCCAGCTGCGCACGGAGCTCGAGGCCGAGCGCAATCGTCAGGTCGCGACCGAGGGCGCGGCGCTCGCCACCGACGCGGTCGACGGCGTGGTCGTCGCCCGTCGCGACGGCTTCACCAACGACGGCTTGCGCAAGCTCGCGCTCGCCGCGCGCGACGCCCTCGGCTCCGGCGTCGTCGCGCTCGTCGGGCTCACGCCCGACCGGGCCAAGGCGGCGGTCGCGGTCGCCGTCAGCAAGGACCTCGTCGAGCACGGTCTCTCCGCGGGCGCGATCGCCGGCGACGCGGCGCGGGCGGTCGGCGGCGGCACCGGCAAGCAGCCAGAGGTCGCAGTCGGGGGAGGCCCGAACGCCGACGCGGTCGACGACGCGCTCGCGCTGCTCCGCGCCGCGGTGTCGGACGTAGCGAGATCGAGCGCGTCCTGACCCGTCGATCGTGAGGGTTCTCGGCGTCGACCTCGGTTCGCGCCGCATCGGGCTCGCCCGATCCGACGCTTCGGGAGCCCTCGCGACCCCGCTCACCGTGCTCGAGCGGGCGAGCGACCACGCGGCCGACCACGCGGGGATCCTCGCGGTGGCCGCGGCGGAAGGTGTCGCGCGGATCGTGGTCGGGCTGCCACTCTCGATGTCGGGCGCCGAAGGCCCCGCCGCACGGGCCGCCCGAGCCGAGGTCGACGAGCTCCGTGCGGCGACGTCACTCCCGGTCGACCTCCACGACGAGCGCCTTACGACGGTGTCGGCAGAGCGACGACTGCGCGAGTCGCGCAGGGGTCGCGCGAAGCGCGATCCTGTCGATGCCGCGGCAGCGGCCGAGATGCTCCAGTCGTTCCTCGACGCGACCAGCGCGCGCTCGAGTCGGCGGGCGGCTCTCGCCGACGATCCCGCGCGTCGCGCCGGGAGGGACCGTTGACCGATCGCCAACCACCACCTGACGGCCGACCGCGCCGGCCCGGCGGTCGTCCCGTCGACCCTCGTCGGCCCGGGCCGCCTCCAGGGACGCGCCGGCCGGGGCCGGCACCGGAACCGCGTGACCCGGCTCGCGCGCGCCCCGGCGGACCTCCGGTCAACCCACGCCGGTCGCCACCACCGCGTGGTCGCGGCGCGCCGTCGGCGCACGTGGCCGGTGCACGATCGCCCGGTCCGCCGCCGCCCGACGCGCGCACGCAGCCGACCGATGTCGTCGGCGGGACGCGGCGAGAGCGCCGCGAGGCGGCGACCCGGCGAGGACGACGGCGCGCCCCGGACGCGACCACGAGCGAGCGCCGGCGCGGCCGCCGCCGCGGCCTGCGGGTCTTGCTCGTCCTCGGCCTCATCGCGCTGCCGTTCGTCCTCGCCCTGAGTTGGTTCGCGTACCAGCTCCGCCCCGGCTCGAACGGTCCGCAGGTCACGATCCAGGTCAAGCAGGGGATGGGGAACGGCGACATCGGAGATGCCCTGGCGAGCAAGGGGGTGATCGACTCTGCGCTCGCGTTCAACGTGTATGCCACCGTCACCGGTGCGGGCCCGTTCGCCCGGGGCGCCTACCGGTTGCACGAAGGTCAGGGGATCCGGAGTGCGATCAGCACCCTGAAGTCGGGGCCGCCGCGCACCGTCGCCAAGGACCTCGACCTGCTGCTTCCACCCGGTCTCACCGTGTCGCAGATCGCCGAGCGGGTCGGCAAGCTCAAGGGGAAGAGCGCCGACAAGTTCCTGCAGGCGGCGCAGGCCGGCACCATCCGATCGCGCTACCAGCCCGCCGACCAGACCTCACTGGAAGGCTTCCTCTTCCCCGACACCTACAAGATCGGCGCGACGGAGACCGAGGAGCACATCGTGCAGCGGCTCGTCGACCGGTTCGACCAGATCGCGGACAAGATCGGTCTCGCGAACGCACAAGGCCTGACGCCCTACCAGGTCGTGACCGCGGCATCGCTCATCGAGCGCGAGGCGAAGCTCGCCGAGGACCAACCGCTGATCTCGGCCGTGATCCGCAACCGGCTCGCCGACGGTCAGCCGTTGCAGATCGACGCGACGCTCTGCTTCGCGAGGGCGCAGACGACCGGCAGCGGGTGTCCGCCGCCGCCGACGGAGTCGGACAAGGCGATCGACTCCCCCTACAACACCTACAAGGTCGCCGGGCTGCCTCCGACGCCGATCGCGAGCGCGACCGAGGCCTCCCTCGACGCGGCGTTGCATCCCGCAGACGTCCCGTACCGCTATTACGTCCTCGCGGACGCGAACGGCAAGCACGCGTTCGCGACGACGCTCCAGGAGCACGAGCGCAACGTCGCCGCGGCGCGGGCCAAGGGCCTGCTGTGACGCCCGGTGGCGCCACGCGCGTCGCCGGCATCATCGGTGATCCTGTCTCGCACTCCCGATCCCCCGCGATCCACAACGCCGCCTTCGCGGCGTCGGGCATCGACTGGGTGTTCGTCGCGTTCGCGGTGCCGCGTGGAATGGCGGCCCGCGCCCTCGACGGCGTGCGCGCCCTCGACATCGCGGGGCTCAGCGTCACGATGCCGCACAAGAGCGACGCGGCGGGTGCGTGCGACGAGCTGACGCCCTCGGCGGCGGCGCTCGGAGCCGTCAACACGGTGGTGGCGCGCGATCGTGCGCTGCTCGGCGACTCCACGGACGGCGAAGGATTGCTGCGGTCGTTGCACGACGAAGGCGTCGACCCGACGGGGATGCGGGTCGTGGTGCTCGGTGCCGGAGGCGCGGCACGCGCGATCGTCCACGCGCTGGGTGGGCAGGGTGCGTCCGTCACGGTCGCGGCTCGACGCCTCGACGCTGCCGAGGCCGCGGCTGCGCTCACGCCGGCTGGGGCCGCGATCTCGATGGACACCGTGGGGGGCGCGGTGGCTGCGTGCGACGTCCTGGTCAACGCGACGCCGCTCGGGATGCGCGGTGAGCGGCCCCCGTTCCCGGCCGAGGCACTCACCGGGCGACGCCTCGTCGTCGACACCGTGTACCACCCGGCAGCGACACCCCTGCTCGAGGAGGCACGCGCTCGGGGTGTGCCCCACGCGAACGGGCTCGGCATGCTCGTCCACCAGGCGGCGATCGCGTTCGAGACGTTCACGGGCGCACCCGCGCCGCTCGACGTCATGCGAGCTGCAGCGACGGCATGAGCAGCCCGTGACCGGGGTGGTCGCCGCCGTGTGCGGTGTGCTCGGCCTCGTCGTGGGCGCGCTGCTACCCCTTGTCATCGAGCGCGTGCCGGCGCGAGCGTCCGTCGTGCGCGCGCCGTTCCCGGAGATCGCGGCGTCGCTGCGCGCGCCGGCCGGGATCGTCCTCGTCCTCGGCACCGGTGGCCTCTGGGCCGCGACCGGGCTGCGCTTCGCGGACAGCGCTGCGCTCCCGGCGTTCCTGCTCTTCGGCGCCGCGCTCGTGGCGCTGTCGGTGATCGACCTGCGCCACTTCCTGCTGCCGAACCGGATCGTGTACCCGGTGACCGCCGCCATGCTGGTCCTGCTCGCGGGTGCGGCCGTGGTCGATGGTGACGGCGAGGCGTTCGGGCGCGCGGTCGCGTGCGCCGCCGGTTCGTTCGCGGTGTTCTTCGTGCTCCACGTGATGTCCCCTCGCGCGATGGGCTTCGGCGACGTGCGGCTTGCGTTCCTGCTCGGTCTCGACCTCGGCTGGCTCGGCGTCGGCGAGGTGGTGCTCGGGCTGCTGCTCGGCTTCCTCTACGGCGCTGCAGTGGGGCTCGTGCTGCTCGCGACGGGCGCGCGCTCCCGCCGCGACCACATCCCGTTCGGGCCGTTCCTCGCGGCCGGCGCACTCACCGCGCTGCTCGTCGGCGAGACGATCCTCGACTGGTACTCCGGCTGAACGAACCAGGGGAGCGCGCGCACCCCCCGGTAACCTTGATCGAGTGCTGCGCTTCCTGACCGCGGGCGAGTCGCACGGTCCGGCGCTCGTCGTGGTGGTCGAGGGCCTTCCGGCGGGACTGCCGGTCACCGTCGAGGACATCGCGGCCGAGCTCGCCCGCCGTCGCCTCGGCTTCGGGCGGGGGCCGCGCATGCGATTCGAGCAGGACGAGCTCGAGCTGCTCGGCGGCGTGCGCCACGGACTCACACTCGGCTCGCCGGTCGCCATCGTGATCCGCAACACCGAGTGGCCCAAGTGGGAGCAGGAGATGTCGCCGGGTCCCGGCGCGACCGAGCGCCCGCTGCGCCAGCCGCGCCCCGGTCATGCCGACCTCGTGGGGATGCAGAAGTACGGGTTCGACGACGCGCGCAATGTGCTCGAGCGCGCGAGCGCCCGCGAGACCGCCGCGCGCGTCGCCGCCGGCGCGCTCGCCAAGCAGCTGCTCGGTCGCCTCGGGATGCAGCTCGTGAGCCACGTGATCGCCCTCGGTCCGGTGCGGGCTTCGACCGAGCGCCGCCCGAAGCCCGCCGACCTCGAGGCGGTGGACGAGTCACCGGTGCGCTGCTTCGACCCCGACGCGGAGCGCGCGATGGTCGCAGCAGTCGAGGATGCCGCACAGGCCGGCGACTCGCTCGGGGGGGTGCTCGAGGTGCTCGGCTACGGGGTCCCGCCCGGCCTCGGCTCCCACGTGCACTGGGACCGCCGGATCGACGGGCGCCTCGCGCAGGCGCTCATGAGCATCCAGGCGATGAAGGGCGTCGAGATGGGCGACGGCTTCGAGGTGGCGGCACGGCGCGGCAGTGAGGCGCACGACGAGATCCTCTGGGACGACGCGTCGTCGTCGTACCGTCGTGAGTCGACGCGAGCCGGAGGCACCGAGGGCGGCATGACGACGGGTGACCTGCTCGTCGCGCGCGTCGCGATGAAGCCACTCGCGACCCTGAACCGGCCCGTGCTGCGCACCGTCGACGTCGAGACGAAGGAGTCGACGGTCTCGTTCAAGGAACGCACGGACGTCACGGCCGTCCCCGCGGCGGGCGTCGTCGCCGAGACGATGGTCGCACTCGTGCTCGCGGACGAGGCGATGCGCAAGTTCGGCGGCGACTCGGTTGCGGAGCTCGAGCGCAACCACGACGCGTACCTCGCCGCGCTCGGTTGAGCGGTCGCAGATGAACGGATCGGCGGCGCGTCGACATCTGGTGCTCGTCGGCCTCATGGGCGCCGGGAAGACGACGGTGGGCGCGCGCTGCGCGGAGCGGCTCGGCCGCCCGCTGGTCGACACGGACGAGATCGTCGTCGCGACGAGCGGTCAGAGCGTGCCCGAGCTCTTCGCGTCGGAGGGTGAGGCCGGCTTCCGGGTCCGCGAGCGCGCGGCTCTGGTCGACGCATGTGCGGCACCGGAGCCGCTGGTCATCGCCTGTGGCGGCGGAGCCGTCCTCGACCCCGAGAACCGCGCCACGATGCGCGCGGCCGGGCTCGTCGTGTGGCTGCGCGCCTCGCCCCGTGAGCTCGCAGCCCGCGTCGGCGACGGCAGCGGCCGACCGCTGCTCACGGGTGCGCCGACTGCAGATGCGCTCGAGCGTCTCGTCGCGGTGCGCACCCCCGCCTACGAGGCGGCCGCCCACGCCGTCGTCGACACCGACGGTCTCGACCCCGAGACCGTCGCGGGACGGGTGCTCGAGGAGGCGCAGCGATGCGCCGCGTGACGGTGGGCGTCGATCCTCCGTATGACGTCGTGATCGGCGACGGCGCGCTGCAGGAGCTGGAGACCCTCGTCGGCGGCTACCGCCGGGCGGTCGTCGTCTCCCAGACGCGCGTGGCCGAGGCGACGCCGGAGGCGCTCCGTGACGAGGGCGCGCTCGGCGTCGACCCGTGGATCGTGACGATGGGTGACGGCGAGGTGGCGAAGTCACTCGGGACCGTCGGCGCGCTCTGCAGCGACTTCGCACGAGGCGGCCTGCTGCGCGGGGACCTGGTCATCGCGCTCGGGGGCGGCGTCGTCGGCGACACGGCCGGCTTCGCCGCCGCGGTCTACCACCGTGGCGTTGCGCTCGTGCAGGTCCCGACGACGCTCCTGGCCCAGGTCGACGCTGCGATCGGCGGGAAGACCGCGGTGAACCTCGCCGAGGGGAAGAACCTCGTCGGCGCGTTCCACCAGCCCGTCGCCGTCGTGGCGGACACCGCCCTGTTGGCGACGCTCCCGACGTCGGAGTTCCGCAACGGCCTGGGCGAGGTGGCGAAGTACGCGCTCCTGCCGCAGGGTGGTGCGGTCGTCGACCTGTTGCGCATGCACACCGACGCGGTGCTCGCGCGCGATCCCGCGATCCTCGCCGAGCTCGTCGCTGCGTGCGTCGCGATCAAGGCCGCGTTCGTCGCCGAGGACCCGTACGAGCAGACCGGGGTCCGGGCGATCCTCAACTACGGGCACACGTTGGCGCACGCGCTGGAGACGACGGGCGCGTACGCCCTCGCCCACGGTGAGGCGGTCGCCATCGGACTGGTGTTCGCGGTGAACCTCGCGGCCGCACTCGAGCGAGTCGGCCTCGACGCCGTCGATCGCGTGCATGGTGTGGTCTCGGCATTGGGGCTCCCGGTTCGCGTTCCGAGCGACGCCGACCGCGCCGAGCTGCTCACGATCATGCAGCGCGACAAGAAGGCACGCGGGGGCCTCACGTTCGTGCTCCCGGGTGCGGGCGGGATCGAGATCGTGCACGATCCACCCGCAAGCGCTCTCGACCGGGCGTTCGCGTCGGTGGGAGCCTGAACGGGATGCTCATCCTCCTGCTCTCGGGGCCGAACCTGAACCTGCTCGGCGAGCGCGAGCCCGAGATCTACGGCTCCGACACGCTCGACGACTGCGTCGCCGACGCCCGCGCCGCCGCCGAGCGGGCGGGCTGCGCGCTGGAGCACCTGCAGTCCAACCACGAGGGTGCGCTCGTCGAGGCCGTGCAGGGCGCACGCGGCCGGTGCGACGCGGTCGTCGTGAACCCCGGAGCCCTCACCCACTACTCGTTCGCCCTGGCCGACGCACTGGCGTCCTACGACGGCGTCGCGATCGAGCTGCACCTCTCGAACCCGGCGTCTCGCGAGGAGTGGCGCCGTCGGTCCGTGGTCGCGCCGTACGTCACCGGGACGATCGCCGGGTTCGGCCGTGCCGGCTACCGGCTCGCGGTCGAGGCCGCGCTCACGCGGCTCGGGCAACCGTGATCCCCGATCTCGAGCCCATGGCCATCGGAGCGCGCACCGGCCGCGTGCGGGCACGACTCGGTGACGCCGGCGTGGACGCACTCCTCGTGACGCGGCTCCCGAACGTCCGCTACCTGACGGGCTTCACCGGCTCCGCCGGGATGCTCGTCGTCGCGCCCGACGAGCTCGTCTTCGTCACGGACGGTCGCTATGACACGCAGTCCGGCGAGCAGCTCGCCGCCGCGGGCGTCGCGGCGCGCATCGAGATCGCCACCGCGGCGGCGCAGACCGACGTCCTCACCCGCGTCGTGGCGCCGTACCGGCGTCTCGGACTCGAGGCGCACGGGGTCACCTGGGCCCAGCAGCGCACCTGGGCGGGTGCGTTCGGCGCCACCGAGCTCGTCGCCACGGAGGACATCGTCGAGGGTGCCCGCCGCATCAAGGAGCACGCCGAGGTCGCGCGGATCCGCGCCGCGTGCGAGATCGCCGACGACGCGCTCGCCGAGACGCTCCCGCGGCTCGCGGACCGGCCGACCGAGCGCCAGTTCGCGCTCGCACTCGAGATCGCCATGCGCGAGCGCGGCGCCTCGGGCACGAGCTTCGACACGATCTGCGCGGCGGGCCCGAACGCGGCCCTTCCCCACGCGCGGCCGAGCGATCGTCCGGTCGAACGGGGTGAGCTCGTCGTCATCGACTTCGGATGCATCGTGGATGGGTACTGCTCGGACATGACGCGAACGGTGAGCGTCGGGGACCCGGGGCCCGAGGCCACCCGCCTGTGGGAGGTCGTGCACGCGAGCCAGCGTGCGGGACGCGACGCCGTCGCGGCAGGCGTGGCGTGCGCCGAGGTCGACCGCGCGAGCCGGGACGTGATCGAGGCCGCGGGCTGGGGTGCGGCGTTCTCGCACGGCACCGGGCACGGCGTGGGGCTCGAGATCCACGAGGCGCCACGGGTGGCGAAGTCGGCCGGTGGTACCTTGGAGACAGGCGTCGTCGTGACGGTCGAGCCCGGCGTGTACCTCCCCGGCGTCGGCGGAGTCCGCCTCGAGGACACCGTGGTCGTCACCGATGACGGCGCCGACGCCCTCACCTCCTTCCCGAAGCACCTGTCGATCGAAGCGACCGCATGAGCATCTCGACGAACGATCTCAAGAACGGCATGGCGCTCGCGCTGCCCGAGGGGTTGATGACGGTCGTCGAGTTCCAGCACGTCAAGCCGGGCAAGGGTGGCGCGTTCGTGCGGACGCGCCTCAAGAACTTCCGCACCGGCGCGGTGCTCGACAAGACGTTTCGCGCCGACGAGAAGGTGCCGCTCGCTGTCATCGACAAGCGGGAGATGCAGTACCTCTACCGCGAGGGCCCGGCGCTCGTCTTCATGGACAGCGAGAGCTACGACCAGCTCCACATCGACGCCGACGCGCTCGGCGTCGCGGTTCGGTACCTGAAGGAAGGCGACTCGGCCATCCTCCCCATGTACAAGGGGCAGGTGGTGGGCGTCGAGCTGCCCGCCGCGGTGGAGCTCAAGGTCGCCGAGACCGAGCCCGGCGTGCAGGGCGACCGGGTGTCGGGTGCCCGCAAGCCGGCAACCCTCGAGACAGGGCTCGTGGTGCAGGTGCCACTGTTCATCGAGCCCGGCGAGACCGTGAAGGTCGATACGCGCTCGGGGGAGTACCTCGCCCGAGCCTGACGATGGCGCCACGCCACGAGGCCCGCGAGCGAGCGCTCGAGCTCTGCTACGAGGTCGAGTCCCGGGGCGTCGACGTCGACACGGTCCTCGGCGAGCTGCCCGTCAGCCCCGATCCGTACGCGGTGCGGATCGTCCGGGGCGTCGACGCCCACCGGGAGGAGATCGACGCCCTGCTCCGGAAGCTCTCGGAGCACTGGGCGCTCGAGCGCATGCCGGCGATCGATCGTGCGGTGCTCCGCATGGGCGGTTACGAGCTCGGGTGGGAGCCCGAGCTGCCCACAGCCGTCGTCATCGACGAGGCGGTGGAGCTCGCCGGCCGCTACTCGACGCGCGACTCGGGTCGCTTCGTGAATGCGCTCTTGTCGCGGATGGTCGAGGAGCTCCGACCATGACGACCCCAGCACGCGTGTCCGTCGCGCCCGTCGAGATCGGGGAGCCGGACGTCGACGACGTCGTCGTCACCGACAAGCCCTGGGTCGTGATCGTGTGGAACGACCCCGTGAACCTGATGTCGTACGTCGTGTTCGTGTTCCAGAAGCTCTTCGGCTACTCGCGCGAGAAGGCCACGCGCCTCATGCGCCAGGTGCACTACGAAGGCAAGGCCGCGGTGTCCTCAGGCGCGCGCGAGCAAGCCGAGGCCGACGTCGCCCGCCTCCATGCGCACGGTCTCTGGGCGACGATGGAGCACCCCGGGTGAGCCGAAGCGGAGTGCTGGCCGGAGGCCGGGAGCACGCAGCGAAGGCGGCGTGCAGGTGAGCCGGAGCGGAGTGCTGGCCGAAGGCCGGGAGCACGGAGTGAAGGCGGCGTCGAGGTGAGCCGGCGGTTCGCGCGGCGCGGGGAGGCGATCGTGGTGACGCTCTCGGCGTCGGAGCGCGACCTCCTCGCCGCATGGGTGCCCGAGCAGCTGCGCACCGTGTACGAGTCCGATGACGACGACGAGCCCGCGCGCAACCGGCTGTTCCCCGTCGCGTACCTCGACCCGACGGAGGAGGACGCCGAGACGGAATGGCGGGCGCTCGTGTACCCGGAGCTCCTGCGCGCGCGGCTCGACGCGCTCGAGCGCGTCGTCGGCACGGTCGGATCGGCCGAGCCCGGACGCCGCGGCGCGGTGGTCGTCGAGCTCGGGCCGGACGACGTGAGCGCGCTGCTCGGCGTGCTCAACGACGCGCGTCTCGCGCTCGGCACGGTGCTCGGCGTCAGCGACGACAGTGAGCTCGGCAACCGCGATCCGGACGACCCGACCGGTCAGGCCGAGATGATCTATCTCTGGCTGACGCACCTCGAGGGAGAGCTCATCGACACGTTGCTGGAGGAGATCCCCGACTAGGTTCGTCCGCCACTCGAGCTCGGGAGCGCGCGCGTGGGATACCTGGACGGCAAGACGATCGCGGTGACCGGCGCGGGACGCGGGATCGGCCGGGCGGTTGCGCTCGGGTGCGCGACCGCGGGAGCGAACGTCGTGGTGAACGACTACGGCGTCAGCATCGACGGCTCCGACCCGTCGAGCGAGGTCGCGGACGCCGTGGTGGCCGAGATCACTGCGGCCGGGGGGAGCGCGGTCGCCGCCGCCGACTCCGTGACCACGATGGAGGGCGGCGAGCGGATCGTGCGTGCCGCCGTCGACACCTACGGCCGGATCGACGGTGTCGTGTGCGTGGCCGGCATCCTCCGCGAGCGCATGCTCTTCAACATGTCGGAGGACGAGTGGGATCCGGTCATCGAGACGCATCTCAAGGGGACGTTCACGGTGTTCCGGGCCGCGGCGCCCCTGATGCGCGCCCAGAAGTCCGGGACCCTCATCGGCTTCACGTCGGGCGCGTTCGCCGGCAGCGTCGCGCAGGCGAACTACAGCGCTGCGAAGGGCGGCATCGTCTCGCTGGCGCGGAGCGCCGCGCTCGGGATGCACAAGTACGGCGTCACCGCGAACGTGATCGCTCCCGTGGCCAAGAGCCGGATGTCGGGCAACGTCCCGTTCGGGCTCGAGATGGGTGAGCCGGAGGACGTCGCGCCGATGGTCGTGTTCCTGCTCGGTGACGCGGCGCGTCACGTCACCGGCCAGGTCTTCACGGCCAACGGCGGCCGCATCGCGGTGTGGAACCAGCCCGTCGAGGTGCGCGAGATGGTGAAGGCCGGGCGCTGGACCCCCGAGGAGATCGCCGGGCGCTTCGACGAGCTGGGTCAGGAGCGCATGGCGATGCTCGACCGGCTCGAGGCGATGGCGAAGGCGGCCGCGAGCGGCGACACGCCGAACCAGTAGCCACGCGGGTCTTCACCTCGTTCCACCCTCCGGCGGCACTGTCGGCACCGTCCACTCGTCGCTCGCCTCCCGGCGCCCGAGCCCCTGCTCCCTCGCTGCGCTTGGTCGGCTCTTCGAGCCGGGGCTCGCACGCCTTCGGCGAACTGCTCCTCGGGAGGTGTCGACAGTGCCGCCTCCGTTGGTTGCAACCGCGTCGTTCGGCTTGTGCTCTGCTATAACTAGTTGGACCGTGAAGGGGGTCCTGCGAGGCCTCTACGGACGAAACGAGACTCCATGCCCGACGCTGCTCGCGCGGGACAACCGGACGCTGCGGCCGCCCGAGAGGGCGGTCGTTCCGCGAGCGGGCCCGCTCGGTCGGGCGACGTGTTCCGTGCGGTCGTCTTCGATGCCGACGACCTGCGTCGGGCCCACACGCGGATCGCGCACGAGATCGTCGAGCGCAACCACGGGGCCGGTCACCTCGTCCTCATCGGGCTCTACACCCGCGGGGTGGCGGTCGCCGAGCGGCTCGCGGGCGCGATCGAGGCGTTCGAGGGTGTCACGGTGCCGGTGGGCACGCTCGACGTCGCCTTCTACCGCGACGACATCGGCTTGCGACCGGTGCAGCCGCTCGGCAGCACCGAGGTCCCCGTCGACGTGTCGGGCAAGGTCGTCGTCCTCGTCGACGACGTGCTCTTCACCGGGCGGACGGTCCGGGCCGCGCTCGACGCGCTGACGGAGCTCGGCCGGCCGCACGCGGTGCAGCTCGCCGTCCTCGTCGACCGCGGGCACCGGGAGCTGCCGATCCGCGCCGACTTCGTCGGCAAGAACCTCCCGACCAAGCGGGCCGAGGACGTGCGCGTCCGGCTCTCCGAGGTCGACGGTGGTGAGGACGGCGTCGAGCTGTGGGGTCCGAGCGCCGGCGCGGGTGAGGAGGCCGACGGGTGAAGCATCTGCTCTCCATCGACGATCTCGGCCGCGCGGGCATCATCGAGCTCTGCGACCTCGCGGCGTCGTTCCTCGAGGTCACCCAGCGCGAGATCCCGAAGGTCCCGGCCCTGCGCGGGCGCACGGTCGCCTCGGTCTTCTACGAGGACTCGACGCGCACGCGCCTCTCGTTCGAGACGGCCGCGAAGCGGCTTTCTGCCGACACGATGTCGTTCGGCGTGTCCGCGTCGTCGGTGAAGAAGGGCGAGAGCCTCCGTGACACCGTGCAGACCATCGAGGCGCTCGGAGCGGACGCGCTCGTCGTCCGCCATCGTTGTGCCGGTGCGCCACACCGGGTCGCCGGATGGGTCGACGCGGCGGTCGTGAATGCCGGTGACGGGCGTCACGAGCACCCCACGCAGGCCCTGCTCGACGTGTTCACGCTCCGGCGCCATCGCGGCCCGGACCTCGACGGAGCCCACGTCGGGATCGTCGGCGACGTCCGCAACTCCCGCGTGGCGCGCAGCACGACGAAGGCGCTGGCTGCGCTCGGCGCGAAGGTGACGCTGGTCGCTCCGCCGACGATGCTCCCGGAGTCGCTCGACGGGTGGCCCGCCGCCACGTCGTGCTCACTCGACGCGGTGCTCCCCGACGTCGATGTCGTCTATCTCCTGCGCATCCAGCACGAACGCCAGGACGCCACCGTGTTCCCGTCGCTGCGCGAGTACACGACGCGGTTCGGCCTGACGGTCGAGCGCGCGACGCACCTGCGTGACGAGGTCCTCGTGATGCACGCCGGGCCGATGAACCGTGGTGTCGAGATCGCCCCGGAGGTCGCGGAGACCCCGCGCTCGGTGATCACCGAGCAGGTGGGCAACGGGGTCGCCGTGCGGATGGCCGTGCTGTACCGGATCCTCGGGTCGGGAGCGCCGGTTGCCTGACACCCTGGCGATCCGCGGCGGTCGGGTGGTCGACCAGAACGGTGACCGGGTCGCGGACGTGCTCGTTGCCGGCGATCGCGTCGTCGACGTCGGCACGGGTCTCGCCGGCGACCGCGAGCTCGATGCGTCCGGGTGCGTCGTCGCACCGGGGCTCGTCGACCTCCACGTGCACCTGCGCGAGCCGGGCATGGAGGACGCGGAGACGGTCGAGACGGGCGCGCGTGCCGCGGCGCTCGGTGGCTTCACGGCCGTGGTCGCGATGCCGAACACCACGCCACCGCAGGACGATCCCGCGGTCGTCGCCGCGGTGCTCGCAGCCGGCGCACGCTCGTGCTGCGACGTGCATGCCGCGGGGGCGATCACGAAGGGCCGGGACGGTCGTGAGCTCGCCCCGATGGGCGAGCTCCACGCGCTCGGCGTCCGCGTCTTCACCGACGACGGGGCGTGCGTCGACTCCGCCGGCGTGATGCGCGCCGCGCTCGAGTACGCCTCGTCACTCCCGGGGGCCGTGGTCGCGCAGCACGCGGAGGACGCCACGCTCGCAGGCGCCGGCCACATGCACGAGGGCGACTGGTCGAGCCGGCTCGGGATCCCCGGGCGACCGGGTGCTGCGGAGGACACGATCGTCGCGCGGGACTGCATCCTCGCCGGGCTGACCGGTGCGCGCGTGCACTTCCTGCACCTGTCCACGGCAAGCGCGGTGGAGCTCGTGCGCAACGCCAAGGCCCGCGGCCTCCCCGTCACCGCGGAAGCGGCGCCGCACCACTTCACGCTGACGGACGCCGCGTGTGCGTCGTTCGATCCCGTCTTCAAGGTCAATCCGCCGCTGCGGACCGACGCGGACGTCGCGGCGGTGAAGGGCGGGCTGGCCGACGGCACGATCGACGCGATCGCCACGGACCATGCACCGCACCGGACCGAGGCGAAGGAGCAGCCCTTCGAGGAGGCGCCTCCGGGCATGCTCGGGCTCGAGACCGCGCTCGCGCTCACGATGAGCGAGCTGGTGGAGCCCGGGGCGCTCACGCTCCCACAGGCACTCGAGCGACTGTCCTGGGGCCCGGCGACGATCGCGGGGCTCGCGGACCATGGGGGTCCGGTGCAGGCGGGCAGTGTGGCGAACCTGTGCGTCTTCGACCCGACCGAGCGCTGGGTCGTCGACGCGGAGCGCCTCGCGAGCCGCGCCCGCAACACGCCGTACGCGGGACGCGAGCTGTGCGGGCGGGTGCGGCACACCGTGCTGCGCGGCTGCGCGGTCGTCGTGGACGGGGAGGCGCAGCGGTGAGCGTGAGCCGCCCCGATGCCGTCCTGGTCCTCGCGGACGGCACGACGTTCGAGGGCGAGGCCGTCGGTGCCGTGCCGGAGGGTGGTGTGGCCGTCGGCGAGGTCGTGTTCAACACGGCGATGTCGGGGTACCAGGAGATCCTCACGGATCC
>DATBSK010000142.1:0-15522 GCA_036559825.1 Acidimicrobiia bacterium
GCGGCCGTGGCCGCGACACGACGCGGCCACGGCGACGAGCGCAGTCACGTGAACTTCGACCTCACCGAGGACCAGGTCGCGCTGCGCGACGGCATCCGAGCGCTCTGTGCGGGTCGCTTCCCCAGGGAGCGCGTCCGGGCCGGCTTCGACCGCGCCGCCTTCGACGCGCTCGCGGAGACGGGGGTCTTCTCGCTGCGCGCCGACGGCTTCTCGGCCGCCGATGCGTCGCTGGCGTTCCAGGAGCTCGGTCGTGCGCTCGTGCCGGGGCCGCTCGTGTGGTCGCACCTCGCGGACCGTCTCGTCGGGGGCGTCGTGACGGGTGTGGAGCACTCGCCGTCGGTCGGGACCGTGATGGTGGAGCACCTCGACGCTGCCGACACGGTCCTCGTCCATGAGCCCGCGCGCGTGCTGCGGCTCGATCCCGGCGCGCTCGACGACGCCGAGCCGATCGCGCACCCGCTCGACCCGCTCACTCCCGTCCACCGCATCGACGTGCTGCCCGAGGGCGAGGTGATCGGCGGCAGCGCCGACGCCGCGATGCTCCGCACGTACGGCGCGGTGCTCACCGCGGCGTACGAGGTCGGCATGGCAGGTGCCTGCACGGAGGCGGCGACCGCCTACGCGCTGGAGCGCCGTCAGTTCGATCGGCCGGTGGGCTCGTTCCAGGTGGTGAAGCACATCCTCGCCGACATGGCCGTGCGCGCCGAGGTCGCTCGCGCCGCGGTCGATGCCGCTGCCGTAGCGCTCGACGAGCCCGATGTCGCCGACGCGGGGCGCGCCATCGCCGGCGCGCGCATCCTCGCGGCCGAGGCCGCGCTCGCGAACGCGAAATCGTCGATGCAGGTGCACGGCGGGATGGGCTTCACGTGGGAGGTCGACGTCCACCTGTACCTGAAGCGCGCCTGGGTCTTGAACACCTCGTTCGGCACCGTCGCGGAGCATGCCGATGCGCTCACGGCCAGCTTGACGTGAGCCAGCGTCACGCCCGGACGAACGTCGGCTCGACGACGACCTCGGTGCGGAGGCTGTTCGCGACGAAGCACTCGCGGTGCGCGACATCGCAGAGGTGCGCGAGGCGCTCGCCGTCGACGTCGCCGCGCACGGTGATCCGCGGGCGCAGCGTGATCCGGGAGATCGCCATGGGCTCCACATCGTCGGGCATCACGCCTTCCGCGTCGTCGTCGTAGCGGACGACGTCGATCCGCGCCCGCGCGGCGACCGCGAGGAACGAGAGGAGCTGGCACGACGCCGCCGCCAGCACGACGAGCTGCTCGGGGTTCACGAGGCTCGGGTCGCCGCGGAACTCGGGTGCCGACGCGAGCGTGAGCGATGCCTCCGCGGGCGGCGCGGTCGCGTGATGCGTGCGCCGGTACGCCTCGTAGCCCGCGGCGGTAGAACCCCACCATGCGCAGGTCGCGGCGAAGCGGTGGACCTTCCCGGCGCTCACGGCCCGAGCGCGGACCGGCGCACGATCCAGATCTCCTCGGCGGGCCAGCGGCGAGCCCACCGGCGCGGGACGAAGTCGTAGGTCGTCGTCGCACGCTTCGGCGGCACGAGCTCGATGAGGTCGTCGACGACGAAGCCGTGCCGGCGGAAGCACCGGATCCACTCGCCGTAGGTGCGGTGGAAGTCGACGGTCCCGTCACCCCAGTCAAACCTGCCGGCGCCGTGGTAGTCGCGGAGGAGCCGATCGACCTGACGGTCGGCGCTCGCGTCGTAGCAGAGCGAGTGGAGCAGCGTCGCGTGGTTGAACACCAGGCGACCGCCCCCACGCAGCACGCGCGCGCACTCCGGCACGATCCGGTCGGGATCGCAGAACGACAGGGCACCGTGGTCGCAGAACACGAGGTCGAAGGATCGATCGCGGATCGGCAGACGTTCGCCGCTCGCGCACAGGAGCGGCACCCGTGCTCCCGCGCCATCCCGGTACTCGACCGCATGGCGGAGCTGCGCCGACGACTGGTCGAGCCCGACGACACGTGCGGCGTCGGCCGCGAGCGCGACCGACCACTGCGCGGCGCCACAACCGAGCTCGAGCACGTCGAGGCCGCGCACGTCGCCGAGCGCCCCGACCTCCGACTCGGGGATGCCCCACACTCCCCAGCACCGCCCGCGCCGGAGCTGTGTCGCGTGGGCCGCCTGGTACGCGTCCGAGTCGGCGTCCCAGAACGCGCGGTTCTTGCGCTCGTGTGAAGTCGAGCGCGACCCGCTCACTCGGCCAGGAGCCGCTCGCGCTCGGCGCGCGCCTTCTTCCACTCGTCGAGGAACGCGTCGCGCCCCTTGGTCGCGGCCGCGCCGGCGGCACCGACCGCGGACTGCACCTCGCCGGCGAGCTTGGAGAACGCGTCGCCGAGGTCGTCGACGACCGACTCCACCTGCTTCGCCGCCGACTTCCAGGCGTCGGCTGTCGTCGACTGCGCGTCGTCGAGGCGCGTCTTGGCCTCGGACTGGCGCTTGCGCAGGGCATCGATCGCGGCCTCCAGCCGGTCCCGGGCCTCCGCCTGGGCGAGGTCGGCCTGCACGCGCAGCTCGTCGAGCTGCGCCTTCAGCTTCTCGAGCGCCGCCTTCGCCTTCTCCTGGTACTCGCTTCTCGTGCTCGCTTCGTCGGGCATCGCTCAGCCTTTCGTGGGGAAGCGGGAGACGCCTCCGCCATCGTGATCGAGCCTACGGCGCGCCCTGGCGGTGCGGCCCCCGCGGGCGGCGCGGGTCAAGCGGGTCTCACCGGATGCCGATGTTGGCGGTGTGGCTGGTGCACCGGGGCGTCGACGCGCGCGGCGCGCCCTCGTCGGCTCGCTGCTGGCGCTGGGCGTCGCCGCCGCGGCTGCCCCCGCGGGCGCACAGGTCGCCCCCGGCCCTCCGCCGCCCGCGCCGCCGGTCGGCGACCCGGCGACGCCGCCCACTGCGCCGGCCGACGGGGCCGGCCTGCTCCCCGGGCTCGACTCGCGCCTCGTCGGCGTGCCGCTCGAGTACGGGCCGTCGAGCGACGAGGTTGTCGCGCTCCAGGAGGCCGAGGCCCGGCTCGCGGCGCTCACCCAGGAGCAGACGGACCTGCACGCGCGCCAGGTCGACATCGACCAGCGGATCGCGGTGCTCGACGAGATGCAGCGCCAGGCCGTGGTCGAGCTCGAGGCGGCGGAGTCCGAGCGTCGCCGGCTCACCGCGCTCGTCTACGCCAAGGGTGGCACCGCGTGGCAGGCCGCGGCGCTGCTGCAGACCGAAGACGCCATGGAAGCCGAGCGCGTCAGCCAGCTCGGCGAGGACTTCTCGACCGCCCTGCGTGCCGCGATCCTCAGGTCGAAGATCGCGCGGCGACGCGCGTCAGCCGAGGCGGCGCGGCTCGCGGTCGAGCGCGTCGCCGTCGACGAACGGCTCGTCGCCGTCGAAGAGGTCGAGCTGCCGGACGCGACGCGGGAGGTCGCGGTGCTCCGCGTCCAGTCCGCGTCCAGCGTGGCAGGCGGCGAGGTCGCGGGCCTCGACATCCCGCTCGCGACCCTCGACGCCTACCTCCGCGCCCAGGGGACGCTCGCGCTCGAACGGCCCGAGTGCGGCCTCGAATG
This sequence comes from Acidimicrobiia bacterium, assembly GCA_036559825.1. Classification (GTDB taxonomy): domain Bacteria; phylum Actinomycetota; class Acidimicrobiia; order IMCC26256; family PALSA-555; genus DATBSK01. The sequence continues at coordinate 3,558 of DATBSK010000142.1, forward strand.
GTGGATGCTCGCCGGCATCGGCCGCGTCGAGTCGAACCACGGTCGGTACGGCGGGACGCAGCTGGGCGCCAACGGCGACACCGCGCCGCGCATCATCGGGATCCCGCTCGACGGCAGGCCGGGGGTCGCGACGATCGCGGACTCGGACGGCGGGATGTGGGACGGCGACCCGGTCTTCGACCACGCCGTCGGGCCGATGCAGTTCATCCCCGGCACCTGGCGCCGGTACGCGGCCGACGGGAACGGCGATGGTACGCAGGACCCGCACAACGTCTACGACGTCGCGGTCGCCGCGGGGCGGTACCTCTGCAACGCCGCGGGCCACCTCGGCGACGACGGCACGCTCACGAGCGCGTACCTGTCGTACAACCACTCCGACACGTACGCCGCGCACGTCCTGTACCTGGCGCGTGAGTACGAGTCGATCGGGCTCCCGAAGGCGGTGGGCTGAGATGGACGCTGCTCCACGGGTCGGCTCGCAGCCGCTCGCCTCAGTCCCCGGCGCTCCGTTCAGCGAGCTGGGCGGCCTCGTACCGCCGGGTGAAGGGGGCGGCGGCGAGGCCGAGCACCCACGCGAGGACGATCAGCAACCACAGGGGCGCGCCGAAGAGCCAGAGCAGGAACGCCGTGACGCAGAACGCGATGAGCGCGTCGACCGCGACATGCATCCAGAACGGCCGGGGCTCCGTGCGCAGCGGTGGCCGTTCTGGCTGGTCGTGCGCTCCGGCCGGTCCTGAGCCGTTCCCGGTCGTCACCGGTCCCGAAGAGTAGTCACGGGCTCGCCGGACGCGTGTCGTGCGGTCATCACCGGGACGTCGACCCAACGGCCGCTGCTCGCGGCGACGGCGCAGACGCTGACGCTGGTCATCGTCGTCGGCGCGCTGCTCGTCGGGTTCGTGGTCGTCGTGGTGCGCGAGGTGGTCGTCACCTTCGGGGCCGCCGCACCGGTCACCGACGAGTCCTACGAGCTGTTCGCGGTCTCGCTCACCGGCCTCGCCGGAGGGGTCTTCGCGGTCGGGCTCGGCACCGCACCGCGCGGTCGAGCCGCGGCTCGCACCGATCGCGTGCGGAGCACGGTCGGCCTGGCCTACGTCGTCACGTATGGGCTCGCGGGCGGGCTCGCGCTCGTCGTGTGCCTCGTCCGCCTCGGCGCGTCGACGGGCCTGCTCCGCGGGCTCGCGGCGGCCTTCCTCGGGACGTCGGTCGCCGCCGCCACCGCGTTCTTCGGCGTCGCGTCGGAGGACCGGAGCGCCTAGCGGAGCACCTGTCCCGGGGTCGCGCCGGTCCAGACGCCGTCCTCGAGCAGGGTGTCGCCGTTGACGATCACCGCGGCGTAGCCGTCGGCGTCGACCACGTAGCGGCCGGCGTCGGCGGGGAAGTCGCGCACGTAGCGGGGCGCGTCGGGTGTCGAGAGGCGGTCGCGGTCGATGAGCAGCAGGTCCGCGGCCATCCCGGGCGCGAGTGTGCCCCGATCGTCCAGCCCGTAGGCCGCGGCCTGGACCGAGGTGAGCCGCGCGACCGCCTCCTCGAGCGAGAGGACGTCGGGCACCCACTCGGTGAGCAGGCGGGTCGTGTAGTCGGCGCCGCAGAACGAGAGGAGGTGCGCTCCGCCGTCGCTGCTGCCGGCCATGACGAGCCCGGAGCGGATCATCTCCTCGGTGGCCGCGCGCCGCTTGGCGTCCGGCGGGGCTGCGAGGACGAACTGGGTCTCGAGGCCCTCGTCGAGCGACAGGTCGAGGAACGCGTCGAGCGGGTCTGCGCCGCCCGTCATCTCGGCGACCTCGGTGACGCTCCGGTCGAGGAACCGGCGGTTGCGCTCGTGCACGACGCTCTCGACTCGCAGCACCTGCCAGACGAAGACGAACGACCGACCGGTCGGGTCGGCGATCTCCGTGCGCATCTGCTCGCGGACCGCGGGGTCGCGCAGGCGATCCTCGCGGGCGGGCGACGGCATGGTGAGCGTGTCGCGGAAGCTCGGCATCTCGTCGAAGAGGAAGGTCGAGCCGAGGGCGAAGTGCGCACCCTGCCGATTGCTGGCGAACATCGGGTGGATGTCGAGCCCGTCGTCGGCGGAGGCGCGCGCGAACTCCAGGCTCCGTGACCAGCCGTCCGGCGCGTGCGGCATCATCGTGAGGGTGTTGAGGTGCACCGGACGGCCCGACGCGACGGCCATGTCGCGGATCAGCGCCCGGTCGTCATCGGTGTATCCGGGGAGGAACGTGCGGGGGATGAACTCGATCGACCCGCGGCCCTCCTCGGCGAGCACACGGGCGAGCGCGACCAGCTCCTCGGGTGCGGCATGGTTGGACGGCACACCGCGGCCGTCGTGCGCGACGTGCAGGTCGAGCTGGGACGACGTGAAGCCGATCGCTCCGTCACGCAGCGCCGCGCGGACGAGATCCTGCATCGCCGCGATCTCGTCAGTGGTCGCGGCGCGCTCGGAGGCGTCGTCACCCATGACGTAGCGCCGCACCGCGCAGTGCCCGACGTTGACACCGACGTTGACGCCCACGCGGCCCTCCAGGTTCGACAGGAAGTCGCCGAGCGACCCCCCCTCGAAGTCGACGCCCGCGGCGAGGGCGTCGGGCGACATCCCCTCGACCCTCGAGAGCATGAGCAGCAGCCACGGGAGATCCTCGGGCTTCGAGGGCGCCAATGTGAACCCGCAGTTGCCGGTCATGAGCGTCGTGACGCCGTGCCACGATGCCGGCGACGCGGTCGGGTCCCAGTGCAGCTGCGCGTCGTAGTGCGTGTGGATGTCGACGAACCCGGGTGTGACGAGCAGACCGTCCGCGTCGAGGACGCGGGATGCGCGCGCGTCCACGCGGCCCACCTCGACGACACGGCCGTCTCGCACCGCCACGTCGGCGGTCCGCGCCGGCGCACCCGTCCCGTCGACGACGGTCCCGCCGCGGACGAGGAGATCCACGGCGCTCATGACGTGCCGGGGTGGGGGAGACCGTAGAGGTCGAGGGCGTTCAGGCCGAAGAGGCCGGCGCGCGCCTCGGCGGGGAGATCGCCGTTGTGCGCCCGCAGCTCGTCGACGACGCCCGGGTACTGCGCGTCGTTGTGCGGGAAGTCCGAGGCCCAGATGAACCGGTCCGCGCCCACGAGCGGCGCGAGCGCGCCCGGCGTCCGCTCACCGGGGTCGAAGCTGATCCAGCACTGACGACGGAAGTAGCCCTCCGCGTTCATCGTCATCGGCGCGGCGGCCCACGAGTAGCTCTCCTCGAACTCGTTGAGGCGGTCCATCCAGTGCGCGATCCATCCGCCGCCGCTCTCGAGCACCGCGACCTTGAGGCCGGGATGCAGCTCGAGGACGCCGCCATAGGTGAGGTTCGACAGCGTCATCATCTGGTCGATGACGGGGATCAGCGCGTGGTGCGTCCCCGGCGCCATGAGGTGGAGCATCAGCTTCGACGCGCCGGGCATGTCGGGGAGGCCCGCGATGTGGAGTCCCAGGGGCAGGCCGGTCTCCTCGAGCGCCTCCCACACGGGGGTGTACGCCGGATGGTGGAACGGGCGGTCGTTGTACGCGTTCGGACGGCAGAACCCGGCGACGAGGCCGCGGTCGCGGATGCGGTGCGCCTCGCGTGCGGCCTCCTCCGGGTCCTGCATCGGGAGCGCGCCGACTCCCTTGAGGCGGTCGGGCGCGACCGAGCACCACTGGGCGATCCAGTCGTTGTAGACCGCGCACGAGTGCACCGCGAGCTCGGGGTCCTGGATCCCGCCGAGCTTCAGCCCCATCCCCGGGTACATGACGGAGAGGTCGATGCCCTCGGAGTCGAGGACCTTCACGCGCTCCTGCGGGTCGAAGCCGGCCGGATTGAGGTCCTCGTAGTGGCGGCCGCGACCGAAGTCCTCGAACGTGTCACCCGCGTTCCCGAGGCCGACGAGGCCGCGGTCGGTCACCATGCGGCCCTCGAGCGTGCACTCGTCGAAGCCGGTCTCCTCGTTCCACCGGAGGCGGATCCCGTCGTCCCGCAGGTGCGCGGGGAGGCCCCGCTCCCACAGGTCGGCGGGCTCGATGACGTGCCCGTCGGCGTCGACGACGTACTCCCGCGCGCTCGTCTGGGTCATGACGGAAGGATCCGCGCCGCTGCGGGACCGGTCAACGAGGAGCCAGTTATCGGACGCCAGCCCGCGCCGGTTGTACCGTGGCGAACGTGCCCCGGGCCGCGGCGACGACCCGTGCCTACGACGCCGACTGGCGCGACTTCGGCTCCTGGTGCGACGCCCGGGCGGTGCCGTGCCTGCCGGCGTCGCCGGACTCGATCGCGTCCTACGTGGACGACCTCGCCGGACGCGCACGTGTCGCGACCGTGCGCCGGCGTGTCGCCGCCGTGCGCGCCCGGCACGTCGACGCCGGCCGAGCGTCACCGACGGCCGATCCCGCGGTGCAGGCAGCCCTCGCGCGTGCCGAGTGGCGCCGGCGGCACGACGGCACCACGACCCGGCCGCTCGGCGTCGACGAGCTCCGCGCCGTGTCACTCGCGGCGCCGCGGACGATCGACGGCGTGCGTGACCGCGCGCTGCTCCTCGTCGGCTACGGCGCGGGCCTCGCGCCGGGTGAGCTCGCGGCGCTGCGGGTGGAGGACGTCACGGTCGGCAGCGCCGGGATCTCGGTGCTGACCGCGCGCGGCCGGACGCTCGTGCCGTACGGGTCCGAGGAGTGCCTCTGCGCGGTCGCGGCGTGGCGGGCCTGGTGCCGCGCGGCGCGGCTCGGCTCCGGTGCCGCGTTCCGCCCCGTCGACCGGCACGGCCGGGTCCACGACGGACCGCTCGGTGTGCGCGGTGTGACGAGGGTCGTGCAGCGTGCGGCCGCGAGGGCCGGTCTCGACGCCGCGCGTTACTCGGGGCGGTCGCTGCGGCGGGGGATGGTGCTGGCCGCGACGCAGCACGGCGCGACCGAGCGCGGGATCATGGCCCAGACCGGGCACCGGAGCCGGAGGCTCGTCCGGCGGTACATGGCCGAGACGCAGCCGCCCGCGGCACCCACGACGGACGCTCGCCATACCTGAGGATCACCTGACGACGATCGTGCCCTCCATGCCGCCGTCGCGGTGGCCGGGCAACGTGCAGAAGAAGGTGTAGCGACCGCGTTGGTCGATGCGCAGCCGCTGCGTGGCGGAGGCACCGCCGCCGACGTCCGCGACCAGCCCGAGGCCGTCCACGGCGAGATCGTGCGGCCCGTCCTCGGAGCGGAGCGCGAGCGCGACCTCCTCGTTCGCGCGGATCCTGATCGTGTCGGGCGCGAACGCGAAGTTGCGCGCGTCGACGGCGACGGTCGTGGCGCCCGCGGCCGGCTTCCCGCCCGCTCGGCCGCGGACGGAGCCCGTCTCGACGCCGCCACCCGAGCACCCGGCGGTGAGCGCGAGTGCGAGCAGGACCGTCAGCCCGGCGAGTCGCGTCACGTCTGGTCGGGGCGGGGGAGCGGTTGCATGGGCCCGCTCTCGCCGACCGGTGCCTCCGGCTGCACCTCGATCGTGTCGAGCAGCACGCCGGGTGGCGCGGTGACCGCGTTGACGACCGCGCGCGCGATCGCCTCCGGCTCGAGCACGCCCGCATGACGCTGGAGGCCGAAGCGGGGCCAGTACGACATGAGGTCCTCGAGCGAGTCCATCGGCCACCCGAACCCGAACTCGCTCAGGGTCGGCCCGACCCGGATCGTGGTGGCGCGGATGCCGGAACCCTCGAGCTCCATCGCGAGGGAGTACGCGAAGGCCTCCAGGCCGCCCTTCGTCGCGGTGTACGTCGCCATGCGCGGACGGGGGTGACGCGTCGCATCGGACGTGATGAACACGAGGTCGCCGCGCGCGTCCCGACGCCGCATCGACGCGATCGCCAGCCTGCTCAGCAGGATCGGACCGGTGAGGTTCGTCGCCACCTCGTGCTCGATCGCGTCGACGGGGACGTCGGTGAGCCAGCCCGGGGTCGCCACGGCCGCGTTGTTGACGAGGACGTCGAGGGGCCCGACCGCGCCCTCGGCCGCGGTGAAGAACGACTCGATGGAGGACGCGTCGCTGACGTCGAGCACGTGCGCGTACGCCTCCCCGCCGGCGTTGCGCACCCGATCGGCCGTCTCCGCGAGGCGGGCCGATCGCCGCGCGCCGATCGCGACACGCCATCCGAGTCGTCCGAGCTCGGTGGCGATCGTCGCGCCGATGCCCGCCGAGGCCCCGGTGACGAGCGCGGCGCGCCGGTCCGGCGTCATGTCGCCCCTCGGCTCGGATCGAGGAGGCCGCCCCACGCGATCACCTGGCCCGCGGCCTCGACGAGCAGGTCGGTGTCCTCGAGCGCCACCGGCACGTCGAGGCGGGTCACGCCGCCGGTCGCGAGCGCGTCGCGCAACCGCGCCGCGTGATCGTCGACGGAACGGAAGCTGCCGGCCTCGCCCCACACGACGACCACGAGGTCGATCCCGTCCTCAGCGGCGCGCGCGAGCTCGGTCGTCGTCGCCGGATCGGGCTCGCCCGCGGTCACGAAGATCGCGGCCCGTCCGGAGCGCGCTGCCACGACCGCGTCTCGCACCGCGGCAGCGGCGAAGCGGCGCGAGCGCACCACGACGCGCCGCGACGCGCCCGCTGTCAGCGCGGGCGTCGGGAAGGTGCGGGCGACCCACAGGCCGGCGATCCCCGGCTCTGCGCTCACGAGCCCGCCGGCGGGGAGGACCGCGCCGAGGTCGGCGACGGCACGGGCCGGATGGAGCGGCACCTTCGTCGACACGTACCCAGGCTGCGCGACGGCCGCGAGGCGGGGGTAGAGCTCGTTGCGCACGCTCTCGGTCGCGCGGATGCGCCCGGCGTGCGCGGCGAGCTCGACGGGCTCGACCTCGATCGTGGGCGCGAGCGCGTAGCGCTCGCGCGGAGACTCGTCCTCACTGAGACCCGTGACGACGATCGTGTCGACGTCGGCGAAGCCGAGCAGCTCGAAGTCGCGCTCCTGCAGCCCGCACGTCCCGAGGTGGTGCGGGCTGTCCCACGCGAACACGCCTTTGGCTCCCCACGTGTTCGCGACGCCGAGATCGCCCGCGTCCGCGAGCGACCGCAGGCCGTCGATCGCGCTCTCGTCGATCACTCCGGGACCCGCGAGGACGACGACCCTCCCGTCCGCGACGTCGTGCAGATCCGATGCACCCGCCACACGGGCATGGTGACACGTCACAGCGCGACGACTCACAGCGTGCTCCTCTAAGGTGATCGGCCATGAGCTCGGAGGCGGCCCTCGCGGATCCGCGCGCGCTCGACGGGCGCGCGCTCGGTGAACGCGGTGCGCGCACCCGGCGCCGGCTGCTCGATGCGACTGCCGCGCTCCTCGAGGATCGCGGCGTGCGCGACCTCCGAGTCGTCGACATCGCCCGCGCCGTCGGCACCTCTCCGGCGACCTTCTACCAGTACTTCCGCGACGTCGAAGAGGCAGTGCTCGTGCTGTCCGAGGAAGTCGGGGAGGACCTCGCGCCGATCGGTGAGCTGCTCGCCGGCGACTGGTCGGGCGACGACAGCCTCGATCTGGCTCGCGCGCTGGTGGAGGCCTTCGTCGGCTACTGGGACGACCACCGCGCGGTGCTGCGCACGCGCAACCTCGCCGCGCAGGAGGGTGATCCGCGGTTTCGCGCGATCCGCAACGAGTCGCTGCGGCCGCTCTTCGACGGGCTCGCGAGCAAGGTGGCGGAGGGGCAACGAGTCGGCAGGGTCGACGGCGCGATCACACCGCTGGCGGCTGCGAGTGCACTGGCGGCGATGATGGAGCGCATGGCCGCGTTCCACGCCGACCTCGAGCCGCTGGGCGTGCCGCGTGCCGACCTCGTCGAGACCACGGCGCGGATCATCGACTGGGTCGTCAGCGGATCCTGACGGTTCCGGCGCTCAGGATCCTTCCGTGATCTCGCGCTGACGCGAGACGACGACCTCGAGATCCCTCGCGAAGAGCTTCTCGAACAGCTCGCGCTTCCGGCGCGCCCCCCACAGCTCGAGCTCGGCGTCACCGCGCGCGTCGACGTCGACCACCACGAGCGAGGGCCCGATCCGGACGCGCACGTGCTCGACTGCGCCCGCGCGACCGCGGTCGAGACCGTCGGCCAGGCGGAGCAGCGCGACGAGCGGGGCGAGACGGTCCTCGTCGACGAGCGGGAGCTCGTCCGTCGCCTTCGGTTCGCCACGGCGGTGCCAGCGCGCCATGGCGGCGAGGAGCTGCACCTCGTCCGGGGTGAAGCCCCGGAGCTGGCCGTGCAGCACGACGTAGGCACCGTGCTTGTGATGGCCCTGGCTCGCGACGTGCTCACCGATGTCGTGCAGGAAGGCACCGAACTCGAGCAGCTCGCGGTCGTCCGGGCCGAGGCCGTGCAGCTCGCGTGTCTGGTCGAAGAGCTCGACTGCGAGTGCAGCAACGTTGCGCGAGTGCGCCTCGGGCCAGCGGCAGCGGCGCGCGAGGCCTTGCACCGACGCGCGGCGGATCGCTCGTGGGTCGTCGGACCAGTCGACGGGGTCGTGGCGGCCGATGACATCGAGGACGATCCCTTCGCGGAGGGCCCACTCGCTCACCGTCATCCGGTCGAACGCGAAGAGCTCCATCGCGGTCGCGAGGAACAGCGAGCCAGCCGCGATGAGATCGATGCGGCGCGCCTCGAGACCCTCGAACCGGAGACGCTCGTCAGCGGTCGACGCGAGGATCTGCTTGTGGAGCGGCAGGAACTCGTCGCTCGTGAACGTGAGCTGGTTGAGGGAGACCGGGACCTCGGTGTCGCGTCGGGTGGCGACCATGTGCGCCAGGTCCTCGAGCGTGCCGCTGCTCCCCACGACGAGCCTGGGTGCCAGCGCCCGCACCTCCTGCGCGATCGGCTCCAGTGTCGCGACGAGGTGATCCCGCAGGGCCTTGCGATCGTGCTTGGAGATGGGGTCGCTGTGGACGTGCTGGGCGGTCAGGCGGCCGACGCCGAGGGGCTCGCTCGCGGCGAAGGTCAGGCCCGACGCGTCGCCGACCATGATCTCGACGCTCCCGCCGCCGAGGTCGAAGCAGAGGGCCGGCGCGGGCTCGAGCACGACCGCGGCGCGGATCGCGCCGAAGATCAGCTCCGCCTCGCGACGGCCGCTGATGACCTCGACCGAGACGCCGGTCTCGGCCTCGATGCGGTCGACGATGTCGTCGCCGTTGGCGGCCGACCGGACCGCGCTCGTCGCGCACGCGTGCAGCTCGGTCGCGCCGGCGGCCTCGGCGAGCAACCGGAACCGGCGCACGGTCGCGAGGACGACCTCGGCCGCACGCTCGGTGATCCGACCCTCTCGGGCGACGACGTCGCCGAGGCGGATCATCGCCTTCTCCGCGGCGATCGCCTCGAAGTGCCCGTCGGGCTGGACGTCGGCCACGAGGAGGTGGAACGAGTTCGTCCCGAGATCCAGCGCGGCGATCCGCACGAGTCGAGGGTAGCGGTAGCCTGCTTCGGCCACGCGACACGCGATCGATGTCGGAGGAGATGGGCCATGCCAGAGATCGAGGCCGAGCAGAGGCTGCTCATCGACGGGAAGCTCGAGGACGCCGCGTCGGGTGCGACCTTCGCGAACGTCAACCCGGCCACCGAGGAGGTGGTCGGTCAGGTCGCCGACGGCACGACCGACGACATGGAGCGCGCGATCGCAGCCGCTCGCCGTGCCTTCGACGAGTCCGACTGGTCGACGGACCGCGCGTTCCGGAAGCGGTGCCTCGAGCAGCTGAGGGATGCGCTCGACCGCCACCGCGAGGACCTGCGTACGCAGATCGTCGCCGAGGTCGGGACACCCATCGCGCTCACCTACGCGGTGCAGCTCGACTCGACCATCGACGACTTCCAGTTCGACATCGATCTGATCGACTCCTACGAGTGGGAGCGCGACCTGCCGGTCCACGACTTCATGGGCATGCGCAGCCGTCGCCGCGTCTTCCACGAGCCGGTCGGCGTCGCGGGCCTGATCACGCCGTGGAACTTCCCGTTCATGCTGAACGTCACGAAGATCGGCGCCGCGCTCGCCGCGGGGAACACCGCCGTGCTGAAGCCGGCACCCGACACCCCCTGGAGCGCGACGGCGATCGGAAAGATCGCGGTCGAGGAGACGGATCTCCCGCCGGGCGTCCTCAACATCGTGACGTCGGCCGACAAGGCGGCCGCCGGCGAGGTCATGACCGGTGACCCACGCGTCGACCTCGTCAGCTTCACCGGGTCGTCGGTCGTCGGACGCCGGATCATGGAGCGCGGGTCCGCGACGCTGAAGCGCATCTTCCTCGAGCTCGGCGGGAAGTCCGCGAACATCATCCTCGACGACGCCGACTTCGGGTCCGTCGTGCCCGCAGGGTCGATGACGTGCATCCACGGCGGGCAGGGCTGCGCGATCACGACACGGATGCTGCTGCCCGCGTCGCGCTACGACGAGGGCGTCGAGCTGCTCGAGGCGGCGTTCTCCGCGTTCCCGTACGGCGACCCGACCGACCCGGGCAACATGATGGGCCCGCTCATCAACAAGAGTCAGCGCGAGCGCGTGCTCGGCTACATCGAGAAGGGCAAGGCCGAGGGCGCGCGCCTGCTCGTCGGCGGTGGGAGGCCGGCGAGCCAGCCGAAGGGCTGGTTCGTCGAGCCCACGCTCTTCGTGGACGTCGACCCCGACTCGACGATCGCCCAGGAGGAGATCTTCGGGCCGGTCCTCGCCGTCATCAAGTACGAGGACGACGACGACGCGGTCCGGATCGCGAACAACTCGACGTACGGCCTCTCGGGCTCCGTCGCATCGGCGTCGCTCGACCGTGCGCTCGAGGTCGCCAAGCGCATCCGCACCGGGACGGTCTCGGTGAACGGGGGCGCGTGGTTCGGCCCGGACGCGCCGTTCGGCGGGTACAAGGACAGCGGCATCGGCCGCGAGCACGGTCGCGAGGGCTTCGAGGAGTACCTCGAGATCAAGACCGTCGGCCTCCCGGCGGACGCCGCGTAGCCTGGGACCGTCCGCGACGAACGAGGAGACGACCGTGGCCGACGTGCTCAGGGACTACCTGCCGAAGCTCGCGACGGTCGAGGAGGAGCGCCAGCACCGGAAGGAGCGGCTCGCGGCCGCATTCCGCCTGTTCGGGCGGTTCGGGTTCGACGAGGGCGTCGCCGGGCACATCACCGCACGCGACCCCGAGCACCTCGATCACTTCTGGGTGAACCCGTTCGGGATGAGCTTCTCGCACATCCGGGTGTCGGATCTCCTCCTCGTGAACGACAAGGGAGAGGTCGTCGAGGGGACCGCGACCGTGAACGACGCGGCGTTCGCAATCCACTCGCAGGTGCACGCGGCGCGCCCCGACGTCATCGCCGCCGCCCACGCGCACTCCATCTACGGCAAGTCGTGGTCGACCCTCGGCCGGCTGCTGGATCCCCTCACGCAGGACGCATGCGCGTTCTACGAGGACCACGCGCTCTTCGACGACTACACGGGTGTCGTGCTCGACCTCGAGGAGGGCAAGCGCATCGCGCACGCCCTCGGTGACGGGAAGGCCGTGATCCTGCGCAACCACGGCCTGCTCACCGTCGGTCACTCGGTCGACGAGGCCGCGTGGTGGTTCATCACGATGGAGCGTTCGTGCCAGGCGCAGCTGCTCGCCGAGGCCGCGGGGACGCCCGTGCTCATCGAGCAGGACGCGGCGCGGCTCACGGCGGGCCAGGTCGGCTCCCACGTCGCGGGCTGGTTCAGCTTCGGTCCGCTCTACGCCAAGATCACGCGCGAGCAGCCGGACCTCTTCGACTAGCTACCGCTTCGACTCGACCTGGGTCGCGTAGGCCTTGGTCCCGGCGATGAACGCGTCCGGGTCCTGGAACTTGCCCGCGGTGACGTCGGCGAACCAGGCGGGGACGTAGGACTCGATCGCGCCGGACTCGAGCGTGGCGAGCACGGGCTCGACGATGTCGTCGACCGGCAGGGCGTCGACTCCCTGGTGGAAGCCCTGCTCGTTGTCCGGGAGCGAG
>DATBSK010000143.1:0-9225 GCA_036559825.1 Acidimicrobiia bacterium
GTTGACGTTGCCCGGCTGTTGCGTCCCGGTCCCGGTGAAGTCGAACGTCGCCGTGTCTCCGGAGATGGTGAGCGTCATGACGATCGGGATCGGGTGCTGCTGCTCCCGACGCGGTCCCGCAGAGTCGAGCGCGTCCTCGAATCGGTAGACGCCGTCGGGCAACCGCGCGAGCGCGGCGCGCATCCGGCGCTCGCCGTAGTCGACGACCTCACCGAGGGCGGAGGTCCCGCCGAGCGCAGCCACGATGCCGGCGAGGCGCCGCGCGCCGACGACGTTCGCGCCGCGCTGTGCGTCGAGATCGCCGCGTCGCTCGTCGGGCGTGCGTGAGCTGTGCACGATCGTCGCCTCGACCGCGTCGGTGAGCAACGTCGGCGCGAGCCGCAGCCCCTCCTCGTCGATGTCGACCGCGTCGGGCGGCATCGACCCGGGCGCGATGCCGCCGAGGTCGGCATGGTGAGCGCGGTTGGCGACCCAGGCGACGAGCTCGTCGTCGACGAAGACGGGCGCGACGACGGTGATGTCGTTGAGGTGCGTGCCGCCGTGGAACGGATCGTTGCCGACGACCTGATCACCGGGTCTGATCGCGCCGACCGCGGCGATCGCCGCCTGGACGGCCGCGGGCATCGCGCCGAGGTGGACGGGGATGTGCTCGGCCTGCGCGAGCAGCTCGCCGGTCGCGGTGAAGCACGCCGCCGAGCAGTCGGCGCGCTCCTTGATGTTGGGGCTCGACGCCGAGCGACGGAGCACCGCGCCCATCTCCTCGGCTACGCCGTTCAGACGCGCCACGAGCACCTGGAGGGAGGCGGCGTCGAGCGTCACCGACCCGACCTCGAGGCGTCGCGTTGCAGGATCCATGCGCCGAGCGCGCCGGCGCGCGCCGACCAGCCGTCCGGCACCCACACCGTGCAGTCGGCCTCGGCCACGACACGGGGGCCCTCGACGTCCTCGCGCGGGATGCTCGGGAGCTCGTCGATCGCGATCGGCGCGGTGCGCACCGCCCAGGCCCGGCAGGCGACGATCTCGATGGCCGCATCCCGCCGGGCGAAGCCGTTGCGACGCTCGTGCTCCGCGTGGAAGTCGTCGACGCTCGACACCGTGAGCGTGTGTCCCTGGCCGGCGTAGCGGCAGTCGAGCGCGGTGGTCACCGCGGCGCCTGCGCCGACGAGCGCCCGGGCCTCGGCGCCGAGCGACGTGAGCGAACCCGCGACGTCGTGGTCACGCGGTCTCGGCCACGAGCGCACGAGCTCCCGGCGATGCGGAGAGACGAGGAGGCCGACCGCGGACAGCGCGCCGGCGCGCGGGGGCACGATCACGGCCCGCATCCCGAGCGCGTCAGCGATCGCACACGCGTGCAGGGGGCCGGCGCCGCCGAACGCGACGAGCGCGAGCTCACGTGGGTCGACGCCGCGCGCCACGGTGACGACACGAACCGCGGCCTCCATCGCTGCGTCGACCACCGCGATGACGCCGGCAGCGTCGACGCCCGCGCGCGTCAAGGCGCCCGCCGCGGCCGCGTGGTCGAGCCGACCCAGATCCGGGAACGTCGCGCCAGGGTCGATGCGACCGAGCACGAGGTCGGCGTCGGTCACCGTCGGCTGGCTGCCCCCGCGCCCGTAGCACGCGGGCCCGGGGACCGCCCCGGCGCTCTGCGGCCCGACCGTCAGCGCCCCGCCGCTGTCGACGCGCGCCACGGACCCGCCGCCGGCGCCGATCGTGTGCACGTCGAGCGCAGGGAGCCGGATGGGGAACCCCGCGACATGTCGCTGCGGCGCGGGATCGGGCACGCCCCCGCGGACGAGGCACACGTCCGTGCTCGTCCCGCCCATGTCGAAGCTCACCGCGTCGGGGAAGCCGCAGGCCGCCGCGACCGCGGCCGCGGCGCGCACCCCCCCGGCGGGGCCCGACAGCAGGAGCGCGGCCGGCAGCTCCGCGGCGTCCTCCGCCGGCAGGAGCCCTCCGGCCGACGTCATGACGAACGCCTCGTCGGTGAATCGGCACAGCTCGTGCAGGTAGTCGCGGCAGACAGGCCGAAGCGTCGCGTTGGCGACCGTGGTGACCGTGCGCTCGTACTCGCGCATCTCGGGTGAGACCTCGTGGGAGCACGTCACGTCGAGGCCGCGCGCACGCAACCGCTCCGCGACGACGCGCTCGTGGGTGGGATCGAGGTCCGCGTGCAGGAGGCACACCGCCACCGCATCCACGTCCGGCGGGATGTCGGGCAGCGCCTCGCGATCGATCGGCTCGATCTCGCGCCCGGCGCCGTCGAGGCGGCCGCCCACCTCCAGGCGCAGCTCGCGCGGGACGAGCGGTGCGGGCCGGTCCGCGTGCTGGTCGTAGAGCGAGGGTCGGGTCTGGCGAGCGATCTCGATGACGTCTGCGAAGCCGCGCGTCGTCACGAGCGCGACCCGCCCGCCCCGACGCTGGATCAAGGCGTTCGTCGCGACCGTCGTGCCGTGGGCGAGCAGCGTCGGGTGCTCGACGTCGGCGCTCGTGAGACCCTGGCGGACCGCGCGAGCGGGGTCGTCCGGGGTCGAGGACACCTTGACGACCCGGCCGTTCTCGTCGACGACGTCCGTGAACGTGCCACCGGCGTCGATCCCGACCCTCACGCGCGGAACATCGCACAGGGGGGTGGTGCTGTCGATTCCGCCGTGAAGCCGTGACGCCGGGCGCGACGCGCCATGCGAGAATCGATGGATGCCGCGAACGCTGTCGGAGAAGGTCTGGGAGGGCCACGTCGTGCGGCGCGCCGAGGGCGAGCCTGACCTCCTCTACGTCGACCTCCACCTCGTGCACGAGGTCACGTCGCCGCAGGCGTTCGACAGCCTTCGCATGCACGGGCGCACGGTCCGGCGGCCCGAGCTCACCGTCTCGACCATCGACCACAACAACCCGACGACGGGGGCGGACGGCCCGCCACCCGACGAGGTCTCGGCGAAGCAGATGGACGTGCTCGCGCGGAACTGCCGCGAGTTCGGGATCCGCTTCTTCGGCATGGGTGACCCGAACCGCGGGATCGTCCACGTCGTCGGACCGGAGCAGGGGCTGACGCAGCCGGGCATGACGATCGTCTGCGGCGACTCGCACACCTCGACCCACGGGGCGTTGGGTGCGCTCGCCTTCGGGATCGGCACGAGCGAGGTCGAGCACGTGCTCGCGACCCAGACGTTGCCCCAGGCGCGGCCGGGAACGTTCGCCGTGACCGTCGAGGGTGACCTGCCGGGGGGTGTCACCGCCAAGGACATCGTCCTGTCGATCATCGCCCGCATCGGCACCACAGGCGGGGTCGGCTCGATCATCGAGTACCGAGGCTCGACGATCCGCTCCCTCTCGATGGAGGGGCGCATGACCGTCTGCAACATGTCGATCGAGGCCGGCGCCCGCGCCGGCATGGTCGCGCCCGACGACACGGCGTTCGCCTACCTCGAGGGCCGCCCCTTCGCGCCGACGGGCAAGCTGTGGGAGCAGGCTCTCGACGAGTGGCGGGCGCTCCCCACCGACGCCGATGCGACCTTCGACAAGGAGGTCGTGATCGACGCCGGCGCGTTGCGCCCCGCCGTCTCGTGGGGCACGAACCCCGCGCAGACCGTCACCATCGACGACGTCGTCCCCGATCCGGACTCGTTCGAAGATCCCGGGCAACGGGAGTCGGCGACGCTGGCGCTTCGTTACATGGGCCTCCGCGCCGGGACACCCATCCGTGAGATCGACGTCGACACCGTGTTCATCGGGTCGTGCACGAACGCGCGGCTCGAGGACCTGCGCGCGGCCGCCGACGTCGTGCGCGGCCGGCGGGTCCGCGAGGGGCTCCGCGCCCTCGTCGTGCCGGGATCCATGCTCGTGCGCGCGGCCGCCGAGCAGGAGGGGCTCGACCGCGTGTTCGAGGACGCGGGGTTCGAGTGGCGAGAGGCCGGCTGCTCGATGTGCCTGGCGATGAACCCCGACAAGCTCGCGGCCGGCGAGCGCTGCGCCTCCACCTCCAACCGGAACTTCGAGGGCCGGCAGGGCAAGGGCGGGCGCACGCACCTCGTCTCGCCCCCGGTCGCCGCCGCGACCGCGATCGCGGGCCGGTTCACGACGCCCGACGACCTCACGAGCGAGCACTGATGCAGCCCGTCAGCGAGATCGTCGGCCGAGCCGTGCCCCTCGACCGGGCCGATGTCGACACGGACCAGATCATCCCGAGCGACTGGCTGAAGCGCGTCGAGCGAACGGGCTTCGGCGAGGGGCTGTTCTCCGAGTGGCGCGAGAGCAGCGACTTCGTGCTGAACCGCCCCGAGTACCAGGGCGAGGGCATCCGCCTCCTGGTCGCGGGCCCGAACTTCGGGTGCGGGTCGTCGCGCGAGCACGCGGTCTGGGCGCTCGAGGACTACGGCTTCCAGGCTGTGATCTCGCCGAGCTTCGCCGACATCTTCCGGAACAACTGCCTGAAGATCGGCCTCGTGCCGGTCGAGCTCCCCCCGCCCGTCGTCGCCCGCATCATCGAGGCGCTCGAGGACGATCCGAGCCTCGAGATCGTCGTGGACGTCGTCGACCGCCGGGTGGCGGTCCCGGCCCTCGACCTCGACGAGCCGTTCACCCTCGACGACTTCCACCACCAGCGGCTCGTCCGGGGCCTCGACGACATCGGCCTGACCCTCCAGCACGAGGACGACATCGCCGCCTACGAAGCCGACCGCGCAGCGTGGCTGCCGGTGAGCTCCGCCTGACGCCCTCGGAGGGGCCCGAGGACACCCGATTGAGGCCGGATCCGGCCCGGATCGGCTCCCCCACCCGTGGTTTGCCCTACAGCCACCGCCCTCCCGTGCCGAGAAAACCACGGAGAGTGAGCACGGCTGGGAGGTAGGGCACGTGAACGTCTTGGCGATCGGGGCGCACCCCGACGACGTGGAGCTGGGCTGCGGGGCGACGCTCGCCCGCCACGCCCACCGGGGCGACGAGATCACGATCCTCGTGATGACCGACGGCGGGCTCGGGAGCATCGACGGCATGAGCCGCCGGAGCGAGCAGCTCGAGGCTGCCCGGCAGCTCGGAGCCACCCTGCGCTGGGGCGGCTACGAGGACGGCACCGTCAGCGACGGCCCCGACGCGATCCGGGTCATCGACGACGCGATCGCGGCCTCCGGCGCCGATGTCCTCTACACGCACGGGGTCGACGACACCCACCAGGACCATCGGGCCACGGCGACGGCGAGCCTCGCCGCGGGCCGCCGCCTCACGACGATCCTCCAGTACGAGACCCCCTCGACCCGGGGCTTCGACCCCACGCTCTACGTCGACGTCGGCGACACGATCGAGGAGAAGCTGGCGATGCTGCGCGCGCACATGTCACAGGTGCTGCGCGCGGGTCCGGTCGACCTCGAGGCGATCGAGGCGCAGGCCCGGTTCCGCGGCTCGCAGGGGCGCATCCGGTTCGCCGAGGCGTTCGTGCCCGTGCGGGTCAGCTGGGACCTGGCGGCACCGGAGACCCTGGCACCCGTGGTCACCCTCGAGCCGCTCGCGTCGGCACTCCGCTCGATCGGCTGACCCCGGGCGAGCCCCGACGGGGCTCGCCCGATCTCATCTGTTCCCTTAGCCTGCGGCGAACGCCACTCCGAGCCCCCGGCGAGGGGCCCGGGGTGCACGACAGGAAGGGGACGCCGGAATGGCGATCAGCGATCCGCCTCGCGCGCGTGTCGACCGCGACGAGATCTTCATCGAGCACACGAAGAGCATCTGTCCGGTCTGCAAGATCGTCCTCGAGGCCGAGGTCAACGTCCGCGACAACAAGGTGTTCCTGCGGCGGCGCTGCCCCGACCACGGCGAGATCGAGGGGCTCATCTACGGCGACGCCGAGATGTACTTCGACTCGCTTCGCTACAACAAGCCCGGCACGCTCCCCCTCGAGACGCAGACCCACACCGAGAACGGCTGCCCGCTCGACTGCGGCCTGTGCCCCGACCACAAGCAGCACGCCTGCCTCGGCATCATCGAGGTCAACACCGGCTGCAACCTCGACTGCCCGATCTGCTTCGCCGACTCCGGCACGAAGCAGCCCGACGGCTTCTCCCTGACCATGGAGCAGGTGGAGACGGCCCTCGACGCCTTCGTGCGTGCCGAGGGCGAGCCGGAGGTCTGCATGTACTCCGGCGGAGAGCCGACGATCCATCCCCAGATCCTCGACTTCATCGGGATGGCCTACGACAAGGGATGCAAGACGGTCAACCTGAACACGAACGGCATCAAGCTCGCTCACGACAAGCGGTTCGTCGAGAAGCTGGCGACCTCGTTCAAGCAGAAGCCGAACATCTACATGCAGTTCGACGGCTTCAACGAGCGCACGCACCTCGAGATCCGAGGCCGCGACCTGCGCAAGGCGAAGCAGCAGGCGCTCGACAACTGCGCCGAGGTCGGGCTCACGGTCACCCTGGTCGCCGCGATCGAGAAGGGCCTCAACGAGGACGAGGTCGGCGACATCGTGAAGTTCGGCATCAAGCACCCCGCCGTGCGCTCGGTCGCCTACCAGCCGGTCACGCACTCCGGGCGTCACATGGAGTTCGACCCGTGCGACCGGCTCACCAACTCCGAGATCATCCACGCGCTGGCGGACCAGCTCCCGGAGTGGTTCCGCGTCTCCGACTTCGTGCCGGTGCCGTGCTGCTTCCCGACGTGCCGGAGCATCACCTACGCGCTCGTCGACGGTGACAACGTCGTGCCGATCCCGCGCCTCGTGAACGTCGACGAGTACCTCGACTACGTGAGCAACCGCGTCATGCCCGACATGGACGTGCGCCACGCCCTCGAGAAGCTGTGGAGCGCGAGCGCCAACCCGGGCACCGAGATGACCGCGGAGCAGCTCGAGTGCGCGACCTGCGGGATCGACCTGCCCGAAGCGCTGAAGTCGATGGCCGACAACGCGTTCATGATCGTGATCCAGGACTTCCAGGACCCGTACACGCTCAACACCAAGGCGCTGCAGAAGTGCTGCGTCGAGGAGGTCACCCCCGACGGTCGGCTCATCCCCTTCTGCGCCTACAACTCCGTCGGGTACCGCGAGGAGATCCGGGAGATGCTCAGCGGTGCGCAGGTCCCGACGATCGTGCCCAACGCCGCCGAGCTCCAGCCGATCCTGCTCACCACGCGCTACGGCTCGAAGACCTACGGCAACGGTGATGGCGACCAGCACGTGAAGGTCGACGTCAAGACGACGAACGTCGGGAAGAAGCTGTGAGCGAGATGACCGCCCAGCCCGACGTCGCGAGCATGACGCCCGAGGAGATCAAGGCGTGCTGTGCCGTGTCCTACCAGCAGGACGCGGTCGCACTGATCCTCGGCGACAGCTACCACCCCGGCGGGCTGGATCTCACCCGTCATGTGGCGCGCACCATCGGGCTCGAGCCGGGCCAGCGCGTCCTCGACGTCGCGAGCGGACCTGGGACGACCGCGTTCCTGCTCGCGGCCGAGTTCGACGTCGAGGTCGACGGCGTCGATCTCGGCGAGCTCGCGGTCGCGAAGGCGAACATCCTGGCGGAGGAGCAGGGCGTCGCCGCACGCGTCCGCTTCCACCACGGCGACGCCGAGCGGATCCCGCTCCCCGACGAGTCGGTGGACGCGGTGATGTGCGAGTGCGCGTTCTGCACCTTCCCCGACAAGGCGACCGCGGCCTCCGAGATGGCCCGGGTGCTGAGGCCGGGAGGCCGGGTCGGCATCACCGACGTCGCCCTCGACCCCGAGCGGCTCGACGCCGAGCTGCAGTCGCTCGCCGGCTGGGTCGCGTGCATCGCCGACGCCCGGCCCGTCGCCCAGTACGTCGACATGCTGAGCGACGCGGGGCTCCGCGTGACGGTGACCGAGCCGCACGACGACGCCCTCGCGACGATGGTCGACCAGATCGACGCCCGGCTCCGCGCGTTCCGGATCGCGAAGGTGCCGGCGCTCGAGAACATCGACTTCGACACCGCGCTGGAGCGTGTGGCCCTGGCTGAGCGCGCCGTGCGCGACGGCATCGCCGGCTACTCGCTCATCGTCGCCCAGAAGCCCGCGTCCTGACCCGTGTCCGGCAGCACGTTCACCTGCTTCCGTGACCTCGGCGTGCCGGTGGTCGACGCCGACGCCCACGTCAACGAGCCACCGGAGCTGTGGCAAGAGCGCGTGCCCCAGCGGTTCCGCGATCGCGCGCCCCGGCTCGTCAACGACGGCGAGGGCGACTGCTGGATGTTCGACGGCGGTCGGTGCGTGCGGCCCGTCGGCCTCAACGCGACGGCCGGCCTCAGCGTCGTGCAGTTCTGCGCGGAGGGTGCGCGCTACGCCGACATGCGGCCCGGCGCGTTCGACCCGAAGGCGAGGATCGAGGATCTCGATCTCGACGGCGTCCACGCCTGCGTCCTGTACCCGTCGGTCGCGCTCGAGGGAGCGAAGATCTACGCCGACGAGCGTGAGCTCCAGCTGGCGTGCGTGCGGGCATACAACGAGTGGATCGCCGAGTTCTGCGCGAGCAGCGACAGTCGGTTGAACGCGATGGCGGTCGTGCCGGTGACCGGCGTCGACGACGCGATCGCGGAGGTCGAGACGGCGCTCGCGCTCGGGCTGCGCGGCTTCATCTTGTCCCGCTTCCCGAACGGCACGTTCGACCCCGACCCCGACGACGACCGGTTCTGGAGCCTCGTCGCCGAGTCAGGGCTGCCTGCGGCGATCCACCTCGGCAGCTTCATCCGCCCGAGGGTCGAGAAGTTCCCGGACATGCGCGGCAGCACGATCATGGCGCTCGCCGGCATGTCGAAGGCGGGCTCGAGCGCCATCGAGATGTCGTGCCAGCTGATCTTCTCGGGGATCTTCGAGCGCGTCCCCGCATTGAAGGTCGTGCTCGCCGAGTCGGGCATCGGTTGGATCCCGTCACTGCTCGAGCAGCTCGACGACATGTTCCTCCGATACCGCTGGGCGACGGAGTTCGCGGGCCAGATGCAGGCGCTGCCGAGTGAGCTGTTCTGCCGCAACGTGTGGACGACGTTCATCACCGACCGCGTCGGCCTCGAGAACACGCACCGGCTCAACCTGTCCCACGCCATGTGGTCGACCGACTATCCACACGACACGTGCTGCTGGCCGAACACCCGGGCCGCGATCGAGCAGCAGTTCCGCGGACTGCCGCTCGACGACGTCCGCCGGATGGTGCACGCGAACGCGGTCGACCTCTACGGCCTCACCTTCGACTGACCAAGGAACTTTGTTTGGTCGATCGAGGCCGCT
>DATBSK010000144.1:0-2381 GCA_036559825.1 Acidimicrobiia bacterium
CGCGCGTGGACGTGACGCAACGAACCGCGGTCATCGTCGACGACGGCATCGCGACGGGCGGCTCGGCCCGCGCCGCGCTGCGGGTGGCCCGTGCGCAAGGAGCCCGACGCGTCGTGCTCGCGGTCCCCGTCGGCTCGCCCGACACCGCCGCGGAGATGCGACAGGAGGCCGACGAGGTGGTGTGCGTCGAGACGCCGTTCGGCTTCCTCGCCGTCGGCCAGGCCTACGCGAACTTCACCCAGACGACCGACGAGGAGGTCGTCCGGCTCCTCGCCGAGGCCGCCCCGACGAGCATGTGACACCTCAGCTCGAGATTCGAGCCGCGAGGTCACATGCTCGGGTGAGATGCTGGGACGGATGCAGATCGCCATCGGTCTCTACGACGGCTTCGCCGCGCTCGACGCGATCGGGCCGTACCAGGTGTTCACGGTCGTGCCCGGCGCCGAGGTGGTCATCTGCGCCGCGCAGCGCGGGCGGCTCGTCGACGAGGCGGGGCTCCTCGAGCTCGAGATCGCGCACACGTTCGCCGACGTCCCGACGCCCGACCTCCTGCTCGTGCCCGGAGGGGTCAACACCCGTCTCATCGTGCGCAACGGCGCGCCGATCGTCGAGTGGGTGCGGGCCGCGCACCCGACGACGACCTTCACGACATCGGTGTGCACGGGAGCGCTGATCCTCGGTGCCGCCGGCCTGCTCGAGGGGCTGCCTGCCACGACCCACTGGTGCGCGTACGACCACCTGCGTGCCCTGGGTGCCGAGGCGACCGAGCAACGCGTCGTGTTCGCGGATCGCATCGCCACCGCCGCCGGGGTCTCGGCCGGCATCGATCTCGCGCTCGCGCTCGTGGGCAGGCTCCACGGTGAGGACGTCGCCCACGCGATCCAGCTCGGCATCGAGTACGACCCGCAGC
This sequence comes from Acidimicrobiia bacterium, assembly GCA_036559825.1. Taxonomy (GTDB): domain Bacteria; phylum Actinomycetota; class Acidimicrobiia; order IMCC26256; family PALSA-555; genus DATBSK01. Next base: position 911 of record DATBSK010000144.1, read on the forward strand.
CGCCGTACGACTCGGGCGCGCCCTCGAAGGCCCGACCGGAGATCCGTGAGCTCGTCGCGGGCATCATGCGCGACGCGGAGGCGAAAGTCCTCGCCGCGGGCTGACCACGTCGCGGGTCATGATGCGCGGTCATGGGTGACCGCGGCTTCGACGTCCTCGACGTGCACCATCACGTCGGCGACGCGTTCACGGCGCTCGGTGGCTCGCTCGACCCGACGGGTGGCATGGCACCCGAGGAGTACGACCGGGTCGAGCTGGCGTCCCGGCTCGAGATCATGGACGCGGGCGGCGTGCAGCAGGCCGTGGTGATCCCCGGCCACGGCTACCTGCGCCCGGAGGGGGTCGCGGACACCCGCCGCGTCAACGACGCCATCGCCGCGTACCGCGACCGGCGACCCGATCGCTTCCCGGTCGCCATCGGCGTCGTGGAGCCGCAGCACGGCGCCGTGCTGCTCGAGGAGATCGATCGCATCGACGAGGAGCTCGGGCTGCGCGGCGTCAGCTTCCACACGCGGTTCCAGGGTGTGTCGCTCGACAGCCAGTGGATCGTGCGCGCGGTGGAGCGGTTGGGGGAGCGCGCGATGACCCCGGTCGTGCACGTCATGGACGAGACGCCCGAGGAGGCGCTCTGGAAGCTCGCCGCGCTCGCCCGCGCCCAGCCGGACGTCGTGTTCCTGGCTCTCGACCCGTTCTGCTCGTTCGAGGCGACGCGTCAGTGCTCGTTCGTCGCCGACATCGCGCCGAACGTGCTCTTCGACACGAGCCTCACGTACAACTTCGACGCCATCGAGGAGTTCGCACGACGGTTCGGGGCCGAGCGGATCGTGTTCGGCACCGATCTCTACTCGTCTCCGGTCGGCCGGCGCATCAGCCACGTGCTCGGTCAGATCGTCGAGTCCGACCTGCCGGAGGACGCGAAGGCGCGCATCCTCGGCGGGAACGCGCGAGCGCTGTTCGGTCTCAGCGCTGCCTGATGCCGACAGTGATCGTCCCGCGGTAGCCGTCCCCGGACGGCGTCATGACCGCCTCGGCGGACCGGCCGCCGGCATCCGCGTAGATGTCGTCGTCCTCGTTGCGCACGTCGGGCGCGCCGCGGTCCGCGTACGGCGCCGCGGTGTACACGCGGTCGTTGAGGTCGTCGGAGAAGAAGAGCTGTCCGGTGTGGCGCGTCGAGCTGTCGACGTGCACCTTCATGTGGATGTGCACCGCCCGCCCGCGGTACCAGCCCGGATAGATCGTCCGGAAGGTCGCGACACCGTCCGCGCCGGTCACCTGCGTCCCACGGAGGAAGCGCGTCGCGTCGGGCGCCGAACGCCCGCCGCCGGGCCCACCCGGGCCCGGTCCACCCGTCGAGGTCGCCTGGTACCCCGAGTACACGCCGGACGCGTCGCAGTGCCAGATGTCGACGGCGGCGTCGCGCACCGGGGCGCAGCCGTCCGCGTCCACCACCGTGATCGCGAGCTCGAGCGGT
>DATBSK010000145.1:0-8039 GCA_036559825.1 Acidimicrobiia bacterium
AACCTTCGACGCGGTGTCGTCGGCGCTGGCGACGCTCACGTACGTGCGCCACATCGGCGGCACGCCCTGCGCGCGCTCCTCCTCGCCCTGGGTCATCATGCCGGCGACGCTCGCGCCCTGCAGCTGCGGCATCGTGTAGAAGTTCGTCTCCTCGGGGCCGGCCTCGTAGTCCCATCCGAACAGCGCCGTGTAGAAGGTCTTGGCGGCGTCGAGGTCGGGCGTCGCCAGCTCGACCCAGCACGGCGTCCCCGGCTCGTAGCTGGTCACCTTGGGCACGGTGCCCTCCTCGGTCCGACGTCAGGCCGCGCCGAGGAGCAGGTCGGCGAGGCGGTCGTGGTGCCAGGCCGTCGTCCCCATCCAGTGCTCGGAGCCGTACGCGTGGCGGATGAACAGGTGCAGATCGTGCTCCCAGGTGTAGCCGATGCCGCCGTGCACCTGGGCGCCGTCCTTGGCGGCCCGGGTGACGGCGTTGCCCGCCGCCGCCTTGGCGACGTGCGCGGCGCGGTGGCGGTCGGCATCCGCAGCGTCGACCGTCATCGACGCGTACTGGGCCGCGGCGATCGCCCGCTCGACGGCGAGCGAGCACTCCGCGAGCTTGTGCTGGATCGCCTGGAACGACCCGATCGGCACATCGAACTGGATGCGCTCCTTGGCGTACGCCAGCGTCATGTCGAAGAGGCGACGCGCCGTGCCCACCATCTCGGCCGCAAGCCCGACCGTCGTGCGCACCAACGCATCGCCGAGCGCGTCGGGGTCGATCGGCAGGCCGGATCCGGGTGCGCGGACCTCGAACATGCGCCGCGAGAAGTCGATCGTGTCCACCCGGTGAAGCTCCGCGTCGGCCGGCCGCACGAGCCGGACGTGCGGACCCGCGTCGACGACCACGATCCAGTCGACGCGGTCGGCCTCGGGCACGAACGTCTTCACGGGTTCGGCGTTCGGCAGCCAGATCCCGTCGGCGCCCGCGACCGCAAGGGTCGCGGTGGCATCGCCGCTCAGCACGTCGTCGAGCCGCTCCTCGCTCGCGGCGTCGAGAACCGGCGCCGCGAGCGCGGCGGTGGGGAAGAAGCGGCCGGGAGCAGCGACGTATCCGAGCTCCTCGGCGAAGACGAACAGGTCGCCGCACGGGCCCGTGCCGAGGCCAGCGAACTCCGCGAGCCGCTCGTCGAGCGCGTCGGCCGCCGACGGGTCGTCGATGTGTGAGCGGAGCAGCGTCGTCGGGCACTCGTTCGCGAGGAGCGCGCGCGCGGTGTCGCGCAGCAGCTCCTGCTCGGAGGTCAACGTGAAGTCCATCCTCCTCTATGGCCTCGCTCGCTGCGGGCCGGGATACCCGGCCCGCGGGCGCTCGCTCCGCTGCTGACGCCCGGATCGCCCGGGCCGCGGGCGCTCGCTTGCTGGCGAGCACTCTCGCTCCGCTTGAGTGCCGCGCGCGAGTGCCTGTCGCCGCTGTCTCATGCTCGCGGCAGACCCAGGACGCGCTGGGCGATGATGTTGCGCTGGATCTCCGAGGTGCCGCCGGCGACGGTGTTGGCGAAGCTCATGAAGAACATGTCGATCCAGCGGCCGCGCTCCTCGCCGCGTTGCGGATCGCGGACCGCGCCGTACGCGCCCTGGAGCTCCATGCCGAGCTCGTACGCCGCCTTGCCGAGCTCCGAGGTCGCCATCTTCATGTAGGAGTGCTCGGGCGCCGCCGAGCCCTGCGCAAAGCTGGCGAAGCCCTTGTACCCGAGCGCGCGCAGCGATGCCGCCTGCTCGTACACCTCCGCGATCTGCCGGCGAACGCCCGCGTCACCGAGGAGGCCGCGCCGGCGCACGATGTCCGTCAGGCCGTTGAGCGTCGCCTCGAGCCGCGACACGCCCTCGACCCAGAGCCCGGCGCGCTCGTGTGCGAGCGACCCTTGGGTGATGCGCCACCCGTCGTTGATGCCCCCGACGACGTTCTCGACCGGCACCTCGACGTCGGTGAAGAACACCTCGGCGAAGTTCGCGGCGCCGCTGATGTGCCGGAGCGGCCGGATGTCGATGCCGGGCGTGTCCATGTCGACGATCAGGAGGCTGATGCCCTTGTGCTTCGGCGCGTCGGGATCGGTGCGCACGTACACGAAGCACTTCTGCGCCACCATGGCATAGCTCGTCCACACCTTCTGCCCGTTGACGACGAAGTGGTCGCCGTCGAGCGTCGCGCGGGTCTGGAGCCCGGCCAGGTCGGAGCCCGCATTGGGCTCGCTCATCCCGATGCACCAGATGGTGTCGCCGCGGATCGCGGCCGGCACGAGGGCGCGCTGCGCCTCGTTGCCGAACTCGAGGAGACTCGGCGCCACGATGGCGTACCCGGGGAAGTGCAGAGCCCGCGGGATGCGGCGCACCGCCATCTCCTCGAGGTACACGAGGGTCTGGATGGGTGTCGCGTTCCTCCCGCCGAGCTCCGGCGGGTACGCGGGGATCATCCAGCCGTGGTCGAACAGGGTCGCCTGCCACGTGCGTGCCCATGTGGGGACGACCTCGGCGCGCTCCTCGGCGCCGGAGTCCGCCATGTCGTAGCCGGTCAGCGCCTCCGGCGGTGCGTGCTCGTCGAGGAACGCGCGGAGCTCGTCGCGGAACCGAAGCTCCTCGTCACCCCACGCGAGACGCACGACGGGTCACTTCGGCATCTGGAGCAGGAACGGCGGGACGCCCGGGTCGGACTTGGCGAACAGCTGGTCACGGACGGCGGCGATCGACTCGATCGTCCACGGCTTGTCGCTGGTGACCTCGCTGACCGGTCGCCATCCCTGCACGATCTGGCAGATCCCGCCCTGGATCTTCACGACCTGACCGGTCACGCCATCGGAGAGGTCCGAGGCGAGCCAGCCGACGGCGGCCGCGACGTTCACCGGGTCGAGGGCGGCCCGGCGCTCCTCGTCCGCCTGCTGGCCCATGAGATCCTCGGTGAGGCGTGTGAGCGCAACCGGTGCGATCGCGTTCACCCGCACGCCGGCGCGGTCGAGCTCGCGCGCGAGCACGATCGTCATGGCCGCGATCCCCGCCTTCGCCGCCGCGTAGTTCGCCTGGCCGGCGTTGCCGTAGAGACCCGACTCGGAGGCGGTGTTGACGATCTTCGCGTTCACCGGGGCGCCGTCGTCCTTGCTCTTCTGACGCCAGTACGCCGCGGCGAAGCGTGACGGTGCGAAGTGACCCTTGAGGTGGACCTTGATGACCGCGTCCCACTCGTCCTCGGTCATGTTGAAGCTCATCTTGTCGCGCAGGATGCCCGCGTTGTTCACGAGCACGTCGAGGCCGCCGAACGTCGTGATGGCCTGGTTCACGACCGCTTCGGCACCCGACCACGAGGAGATGTCGTCGGTGTTGGCGGCGGCGTTCCCACCCGCAGCCGTGATCTGGTCGACCACGTCCTGGGCCGGTCCGGCGTCGCTCCCCTCACCGGTGCGCGCACCGCCGAGGTCGTTCACCACGACCGCCGCACCCTCGTTGGCGAGGAGCAGTGCCTCCTCGCGGCCGATGCCGCGGCCCGCACCCGTGACGATCGCAACCTTGCCGTCGAACAAACCCATCCCTCATCCTTCGCTCGTTCGCTGCGGGCCGGGATACCCGGCCCGCGGGCACTCGCTCGCTGGCGAGCTCGACTCGCTCCGCTCGCCTCGCCGCGCGCCCCCGCTCGTTTCCCTGACGTGGACGTCAGACACTACGGCAGCGCTCATCCCCCCGTGAACTTGGGATCGCGGCGCTCCCGGAAGGCGGCCATGCCCTCCGCGAGGTCGGCCGACGTCGCGGCGAGCGACTGGTACGAGCCCTCGAGGTCGAGGCTGTGCGCGAGGTCGGTCTCGAACGAGGCGTTGAGCAGGCGCTTCGACAGCCCCAGGGAGCGCGTCGGCCCGGCCGCGAGGCGAGCCGCGAGCTCACCCGCGACGCCGGTGAGCTCTCGCTCTGCGACGCAGCGGTACGCGAGCCCGAGCTCGACGGCTTCCTCGCCGGTCGCGCCGTCCCCGAGCATGACCATGGCCTTGGCGCGGGGGAGGCCGACGAGACGAGGGAGCAGGTACGCGCCACCGGCGTCCACGACCAGGCCCCACTTCGCGAACGACCAGAGGAAGCGGGTGCGCTCGTGGACGACGACGAAGTCGCACGCCAGCGCGAGGTGCGCGCCCGGGCCGACGGCGGAGCCGTTCACCGCGGCGACCGTGGGCTTGTCGAGCTCCCACAGCTCGCGGATGAACGACTGCACGCCGATGCGCAGCGCCTCGGCGGTGCTCCGGGTCCGGTAGCCGGGCTCCGAGGCCGCGGCGACCGTCGACGCCCCGAGGTCCATGCCGGCGCAGAAGGCGTCGCCCGTCCCCGTCACGAGCAGGGCCCGCACCGCGTCGTCGCTCCGCGCGTCGCGCACCGCGTCGACGATCGCGTCGCGCATAGCGATCGTCAGCGCGTTCTTCGCATCGGGCCGGTCGAGCGTGATCCGGCCGACGCCGTCGGCGCCGACCTCGTACCGGAGGTGCTCGGTCACCCGCGGTTGGTCGTGAGGATGTTGACGACCGACACGCCGGATCCGCGGCCGCCGACGTTGTGCTGGAGCGCGTAGCCGTTGCGCGTCTCGACCTGGCGCTCACCCGCCTCACCCCGGAGCTGCCACCAGCACTCGACGATCTGCGCGACGCCGGAGGCGCCGATCGGGTGACCCTTGGCCAGCAGCCCGCCCGAGGTGTTCACCGGGATTCGGCCGGTGAGCGACGTCTCGCCCTCGAGCGACGCCACCCCACCCTTTCCCTTGTCGACGAAGCCGAGGTCCTCGATGTCGAGGATCTCCGTGATCGTGAAGCAGTCGTGGACCTCGGCGCAATCGATCTGCGCCGGCTCGACGCCTGCCATCGCGTACGCGCGCTGCGACGCGAGCTGCGTCGCCTTCAGCGCGGTGAACGTCGACTTCTCGTGGAGGTAGGGATGGTCGGTGGCGACGCCGAAGCCGGCGACGAACACCGGATTCGTCGTGTAGCGCTCGGCGAGGTCGGCGTTCACGAGGAGCACCGCCGCGGCACCGTCGGTCTGCGGGCAGCAGTCGAGGAGGTGCAGCGGATGGCACACGGCCGGCGACGCGAGCACGTCGTCGACGGTGATCTCGTTCTGGAAGTGCGCGTACGGGTCGCGTGCTCCGTTGTAGTGATTCTTCACCGCGACCGAGGCGAGCATCTCGCGCGTGGTCCCGTACTCGTGCATGTGCCGCGTCGCGAACGGTGCGAAGAGCACCGGCGCCGTCTCACCACGCGTGAAGATCGGATGACCGGCTGCAGCGCGCGCGAGGAGACCTTCCTCGGCCGACTTGTCGCGCATCTTCTCGACCCCGATCACGAGCACCACGTCGTGGACACCGCTGGCGACGGCCATCGCGCCCACGCGGACCGCGTCCGAGCCCGATGGGCACGCGTTCTCGATCCGGGTGCACGGGATGCCCGCGAGCCCGATGGCGGTGGGGATCGTGTTGCCCCCGATGCCTTCCTGACCCCAGAGGGTGCCGCGCTGGGTCGCGACGAACGCGGCCTCCACCTGGCTCGTCTCGAAGCCTTCGTCGACGCTCTCGACCGCGGCCGCGAACGCGTCGGCGGCCATCTGCTCGTAGCTCTGCTCGAAGAGCTCGCCGAACTTGATGAGGCCGCCGCCGACGACCGCGACCCGGTTCCAGCTCATGTCGTCTGCTCCTGGATCGCCTTCATCATCCTCGTGGGGCGCTCCGCTCGGGCGCGCCCTTCGGCGCACCCTCCACTGCGCGCGCCTTGTAGCCGTACACGGGGACGCCGCGCTCGTACGCGTAGCGCCGCAGCACGAGCTCGACCTCGCTCCCGATCGCCAGATCCGATCCGTCGCCGACGCCCTGCAGCATGACGCGCGCGCCGTCGTCGAGGTCGATGACGACGAGGGGGAGGGGCGCGACGAACGGGGCGGGCATGGTCTCGTTCACGACGAACGTGTGCACCCGGCCCCGGCGCGCCAGCGCCTCGAGCACGAACTTGGCGCTCCCGCACGACGTGCAGTGCGGGTGGATCGAGGGAGGCGTGTTGATCGTCCCGCAATCGACGCAGCGTGCGCCGAGGAGGCCGAGCATCTCGTCGGCGCCCCGCACGAACTGCGCACTCTCGGGCGGGACGCCCATCTGGACGGTCTCACCCGAGGCGACGAGCTGGCGTCGCGAACGCAGCACGTCGGCGTAGGCGACCTGCTGACCGCCGTCGAGCACGCCCGCGACCGCGGCCGCGCCCGCGACCGCGTCCTTCACCGTGATCTCGATGCCGGTCGCGCGGCCCCCACCGAAGCCGACGACGGTCACGGTTCCCGGCTCGGCGAGCGCGCCGATCCCGCCGAGCAGTCCTGCGGCCGCGCCCGTGTCACCGAGCGTCGAGTACGTCGCTGCGGACGCGAGCACCTGCACACCGAGCTCTTTCGCCGCGGTTGCGCCGAGCCGCCCGTCGGGGTCGGGGAGCGACCACGTGCGCGCATCGTCCGCGCTGAGCTGCTCGCCGAGCTCCCGCAGCGTCGGCAGGAAGATCGCCTCGCGGAAGAGCCGCGGGTCGTACAGGTCGCGGGTCGCCGTCTCGCCGTCGCCGCGGTAGCGGTCGAGGAACGGGTGCGTGCGTGTGACGCGCGTGCCGAGTGACCCGCCACCGCCGAACGAGACGAGGACCATCGCGGCGGCGCCGGCGCCGGCGCGCGCCTCGAACCCCGTGCCCGTGCCCGGCACGAGCGCGTCGGAGGCCACGACCAGTGCCACCCGCGCGCTGCCCGCGCCGATCGCGTCGGCGGCACCGAGCAGTGCCTCCATGCCCGAGTGCGGCGAGCCCGAGCACAGCGCGCCACCCGAGCGGTGCGACAGCCGCAGCGCGCGTGCGAGCACCGCGTGGCTCGGGCCCTCGGCGAAGGGTGGGCGGGTGGTGCCCCACCAGAGCCCGTCGACGATGTCGGTCTGCAGGCCCGAGGCGGCGAGCGCCCGGCCCGCGGCCTCGGCGGCGAGGGTGAGGGTGTCCTCGTCGGGGGCGCAGACGGCGGCCTGACCCCGCCCCCCGCGGCCCCAGGCCTTCCCGACGTCGGCCGCCGCGACCCGCCACGACGGCGCGGCCGCGCCCACCGCCAGGACCTGCACCGATCCGCTCACGACACCCTCTCGCTCATCGAGACGATGCTACGCGGGCACCGCCGCGGGGCGGCCGGGAGTCAGCCCCGGCGCGGCGGCACGAAGATGCCGATGCCGTCGGGGAACGCCAGGCCCTCGGCCATCGTCTCCGGCGGCTGGGGCTCGCCGCCGACGAACCGGATCCGGCGCACCGATCCGGTGTTGTCACCGGGACCGACGCCCAGGTCGCTGATCACGAGGCCGATGTCGGCGAAGAAGAGCGTGCCGTCCGGCGCGACACCGAGCCCGAGCGGTGAGCCGGTGCTGATCGGCTCGGGCCCCGGTCCCTCGCCCGGCGGCGGCTCGAGGATGGTGCGCACGAACGCGCCCGACGCGTCGTACTCGTTGATGACGCCGGTGAACACGCTCGACACGTACCAGTGGTCCGAGCCGGGCACCGCGACGATCGCGTTCGGGCTCACGAGCCCGTGCTCGCCCGCGGCGATGAGCTGCTCCTTCCGGACGTCGCTCGCGAGCGGCGCGCCCGTCGTGTCCTTCGCGTCGCATCCACGCGACCGTCGCGCCGACGTCGGGAACGGACCGGAGTACTTCCAGACGCCAGACGTCGGTGGGCGCGCCGACGCGACGTACAGGTTGTCGTCGGCGTCGACCGCGATGCCGCCGGCCGTGGCGATGCCGATGTCGAGCTTGCAGTACGGCACCTTGCCGTTGGCACCGTTCTTCACGACCTTGAAGCCCTTGGTGAACGGCGGGAACCAGATGATGAGCTGGCCGTTGCCCTCACCCGACGCCTGGTTGCCGATGTCGGTGGTGACGACGCGACCGTCGGACAGGATCCCGCAGCCGTAGTTCTCGGCGTTGTCGGTCGACGCCTGGTACGTGGGCTGGAGCTTGCCGATCTCGCGCGCCGAGAGGTTGCCGACGCGGT
>DATBSK010000146.1:0-6812 GCA_036559825.1 Acidimicrobiia bacterium
CGCGGCCGGCACGGCAGCGCCCACGCCCGGACCCTAGACGTCGTCCTCGCGCGCCGAGATCCGGGCACCGTCGAGCGGCATGCGCAAGGATGTGGCGCCACGGTCACAAAAGGGGGCGCGCATGGCAGCGCCGGCGGCACCGGTGAAGGCGACGGGCACGACGTCGGTGCCGCTGCGCATGCTCGGCGTGCTGGTCGCGGGCGCCGCCGTCGCGGTGCTCCTCGGCGTGTACGCCAACGAGCACACGCCCACGCACGAGAAGCCCTACACCCTCGTCTTCAGCGACACGATCCAGCTGAAGGTCTGGTTCGCGAGCGCCGCGGTTGTCCTCGCCGTCGTGCAGGTCCTGCTCGCGCTGCGTCTGTACGGGAAGATCCGAGTGCCGCGCACAGCGCCGCCATGGCTCGGCGATGCACATCGCCTCACGGGCATCGCCGCCTTCGCGCTGACGCTCCCGGTGGCGTACCAATGCCTCTGGTCTCTCGGGTTCCAGTCGGTCGACTTCGCCGGTGCGGCGAGCACACGCGTGCTCGTCCACTCGATCACGGGCTGCTTCTTCTATGGCGCGTTCGTGACGAAGGTGCTCTGCGTCCGGGTGCGCGGCTTCCCGGGCTGGACGCTGCCGGTCGTCGGCGGGCTGGTCTTCAGCGCGCTCGTCGTGCTCTTCCTGACGAGCAGCCTCTGGTACTTCGTCGACCGGCCCGCGGGCTTCCCGCTCTTCTGACCATGAGGCGAGCGACCGCGGCGCAGGTACCCTGCGCCGCAGCGAGCCGGGGTCACAGCGGCCCGTCGGCGAAGCCGACAGGAGCGGAGTGATGGGCTTCAAGCGCTTCGTGACCATCGTCGAGGTCGTGGTCGGCATCACCGCGCTCGCGTTCGTCGTCGCGCTCTTCGCGAACGAACCGGGCGGCGAGTCGGGAGCCCAGACCTCACCGGGCGCGTCGATCTACGCCGCCAACTGCGCGACGTGCCATGGGAACGCCGGCCAGGGTGGCGTGGGTCCCGTGCTCGCCGGGAAGGTGGTCAGCAAGTTCCCCGACGCCGCCGACCAGATCGCGATCGTGAAGGACGGGCGCGGGGGCATGCCGTCGTTCGGCGGCGACCTGAGCGACGCGCAGATCGCACAGGTGGTCGAGTACACCCGCACCGAGCTCGGTCGCTAGCGACCCACCGATGCCCGCCGGCACACCGGTCCGAGTCGGGGTCCTCCTCGACTTCCCGCAGGCCGACGGGGGCGCGGCGACCGAGGCGGCGCTGCGGCACGGCATCGGCGAGGTCGCGGCCGACGGACGCCTCGATCGGGAGGTCGAGCTCCTCCTCCGCCCGGTGGCGGGCCTGCCCCTCGGCAGCGAGCACGACGTCGTCACGGGGTTCCGTGAGCTCGTGGACGCCGGGTGCGTCCTCGTCGTCGGTCCGTCGATCAGCGACAACGCGCTCATCACGACACCGATCGGCGACGCAGTCGGTCTCGTGACCCTCAACTACACGGGCGGAGAGCGCACGCGCGGCCGCTACGGGTTCCACTACCAGGTGGGCTCGCTCGAGGAGGAGCCGGTCGTCCTCGCGGGCAGGCTCGCGGAGCGGGGACTCAGCCGGCCGGCCGTGATCCACGACCAGTCACCGGTCGGTCGCCGCTACGCGGAGTGCTTCGACGACGCCGCGGTCGCCGCCGGGCTCGAGGTCGCGGCACGACGGGCCCTCTCTCCGCTCGCCGACGACGCGACCGCGCCCGTCGCGCACGTGCTCACGGCGGTCCCCGACTCGGTCGTGTACCTGGGTCTCGGCATGTCGTCACGCCCGGTCGCGCTCGCCCTCGGCGACGCGGGCTGGAAGGGGCCCGTCGTCGCGAACTCCGCGTTGATGTTCGGCTACGCGCGTCCAGACTGGCGCGACGGCTGGGCGGGTTGGGAGTACCTCGACGCCATCGCCGACGACAACGAGCGCCGGCAGTCGCTGGCGGCGCGCGACCGCTCGCTCGCGGTCGCGCCCGTCCCGTGCGCGCTCGTCGACATCGGTCGCCTCGCGGCGGAGGCGCTGGCGCGCGCCGACCACCTCACGCGTGACGGCATCCGCGACGCGCTCGAGCGCATCAAGCGGCTGCCCGCAGCGTGCGGGTACGAGGGCACGACGATGGGCTTCGGCGTCTACGACCACGCCGCGCTGGACGGCGAGTTCCTCGTGCTGCGGGAGTGGCGCGACGGGCGCACCGTCCAGGTGAGCCGGTGACGACGGGTCCGGCGATCGTCAGTCACGAGCCGCGCTTCGCCGAGGGTCCGGTCTGGTGCCCGGCGACGGGTGACGACCCCGCGTCGGTGGTCTGCACGAGCGTCTCGGAGGGAGCGCTCTACCGGATCGACGTCGCGACGGGGGCGTGCACGCTCCTCGCCGTCACGCTCGGCGGCGCCAACGGCGCGACGCCGTGCACCGACGGCGGTTTCCTCGTGACCCAGAACGGTGGGCTCGACTTCGCCGCGATCGGGCTGTTCGAGGATCCGCCGGTCTGCGCGCCGGCGCAGCCGGGGCTCCAACGCGTCGGGCCCGGCGGGCAGGTCGAGCACCTCACCCCCGACGTGCTCCAGGCACCGAACGACCTCGTGGTCGCCCGCGACGGCACCGTGCTCTTCACCGATCCACCCGCGTGGCCGCTGCCCGACGACGCGCGGGGCCGGGTCTGGGCGTACGCGCGCGACGGCAGCCTCTCGCTCCTCGCGGACGGCTTCTGGTATCCGAACGGCATCGGCATCGAGCGCGACGGCACCGTGATCGTCGTCGAGAACGGCCTCATGGGCCGTCCGGTCTTCGGGCTCGTGCGGATCGACGCCGCGGGGCGGCGCGACCTCTTCGCGGCGCCGACCGGGGACGGCTTCTGCTTCGACGTCGACGGTCGGCTCTATCTCGCCGGCGGCATCCACGGGATCACCGTGCTGGAGCCGGACGGCACCGTCGCCGAGGAGCTCGAGATCGCCGGACGCGGCGTCACCACGAACTGCTGCTTCGGCGGGGACGACCTGCGCACGCTGTTCGCCACCGAGGCGGTGCCGGGCGGTGTCGTCTGCTGGGAGCACATGCCGACGCCCGGTGCCCCCGTGCTCGCCTGGCCAGGCCCCGCCTCGCCTGCCTGAGTGTCACACCGGGGTGGTCTGCTCGCGGTGCGGGGCCGACAGGCCCCCGGAGCGCACAGGGAGACGACGATGACCACCTCGATCAGCGTGATCGACACGAGTGCACCCCCCACCGTCCGGTGGGAGCCGTGCAGCGAGTTCCACGAGGACGCCGCGGCCGAGGCGGTCGGCGCGTGCGCCGGGTGCGGCTGGCCGCCCGACGATCACGAGCTGCCGGTCGCCGCCTGACGCGAAGTCGCCGAGACGGCGGCGTAGCAGCGACGGCCGTCAAGCCGACTTGCGCGTCCGCGTGCGCTTCTTGGCCGCGCGCTTCGAGGCCGCAGGCGGGAGCTCCTCCTCGCCTTCACCCTCGTCACCGGTGCCGCCGCGCCCGGCGCGGGCGAGGCTCTGCTCGAGGGCGGCCATGAGGTCGACGACACGACCCTGCTCCTCGACCTGAGGTTCGGCGACGATCTCCTCACCGGCGGCCTTGCGCTCGATGAGCGACATGAGCTGCTCGCGGTACGCGTCGTGGTACTTCTCGGGATCGAAGTCGGTCGCCAGCGCGTCGACGAGCTGCTTCGCCATCTCCAGCTCGCGCGCGGTCGGCTCCGCGGCTTCCGCGTCGTCGGGCAGCGCCTGCCGCGGCGGGAGCACCTCGTCCGCGTAGCGCATCGTCTCGACGCACAGCGCGCCGCCGACGGGGCGGATCGCGACCAGGCTCTCCTTCGAGCGCATGATGATGCGCCCGATGGCGACCTTCTGGAGCTCGGTCATCGCCTCGACGAGCAGCTTGTACGGCTTGAGTCCCTGCTTGTCGGGAACGAGGTAATAGGGCTGCTCGAAGAACACCGGGTCGATCTGGTCGAGATCGACGAAGTCCTCGATCTCGATCGTCCGGCTCGCCTTCGGAGCGAGCGTCTTGACCTCGTCGTCCTCGACGACGACGTACTGGCCGGGCGCCACCTCGTAGCCCTTCACGATGTCTTCGTTCGCGACCTCTTCACCCGTCGCGTCCGAGACCTTGCGGTAGCGGATCCGAGCGCCCGTGCCCTGCTCGAGCTGGTTGAACCGCACGTCCTTGCTCTTCGTCGCCGACACGAGCTTCACGGGCACGCTGACGAGCCCGAAGCCCACGGTGCCGGACCAGATCGCAGTTGGCATGCATATAGGTTCGCAGACCGTGGCGTCGTCCTCCAAGACGGTGATCGAGGTCGCCGCGACGGACGGCACACCGCGGCGGCTGACCCTCACGAACCTCGACAAGGTGCTGTATCCCTCGGTGGGGTTCACGAAGGCTGCCGTCGTCGACTACTACGCGCGCATCGCGCCGTTCATGCTCGATCATCTCCGCCGGCGGGTCGTAACCATGGTGCGCTACCCGAACGGCGTCGACGAGGAGTCGTTCTTCGAGAAGCGGTGCCCGCCGCACGCGCCCGAGTGGGTGATGACCGACGAGCTCGACGGCCTCGAGGGCTGCGTCGTCGACGACCTCCCGACACTCGTGTGGATCGCGAACCTCGCCGCGTTGGAGCTCCACACCCACCAGGCGACGGTCGACGATCCGGACCATCCGACCGCCGTCGTCTTCGATCTCGATCCCGGGGCGCCGGCGACGATCCTCGACTGCTGCCGGGTCGCGCTCGACCTGCGTGCCGTGCTCGCCGACCTCGGTCTGTCGGTCCTGGTGAAGACGTCGGGCTCCAAGGGCCTGCACCTCTCCGTGCCGATCACCGGTGCGACCTCGGATGCAACCAAGGACTTCGCGCGGGCGTGCGGGCAGCTGCTCGCCAAGCAGGACCCGGACCGCATCACGATCGTCATGAACCGCGACCAGCGCCCGGGCAAGGTGTTCGTCGACTGGAGTCAGAACGACCGTCACAAGACGACGGTGACGCCCTACTCCCTGCGCGCCCGCCCCCGCCCGCTCGTGTCCGCTCCGATCTCGTGGGACGAGGTCTCGAGCGCGCTCGACGAGCAGGACGAGTCGACGCTCGACCTCGACGCCGCCCGCGTGCTCGACCGCGTCGAGTCGGTGGGCGATCTCTTCGCGCCGGGCGCGGCGTCGGCGCAGCGCCTCCCTTCGTTCACCTAGCGTGCGCACCTGATGGAGCTCGACGGGCGGGTCGCGATCGTCACGGGCGCGAGCCGCGGTGTCGGCGCCGCGACCGCGATCGCGCTGGCGGCCGCCGGTGCGCGCGTCGCGTGCGCCGCGCGAGCAACCGATGCCACGCCCCTGCCGCTTCCCGGCACGGTCGACGAGACCGTGCGCCTCGCACGCGACGCCGGTGGTGAGGCGATCGCGGTGCCCACGAACCTCGCCGTCGCGGACGACGTGGAGCGCATGGTGGCGACGACGCTCGAGGCGTTCGGCGAGATCGACATCCTCGTCAACAACGCCGCGATCACGTTCCCGGGCGATCTCGACCTCCCGATGAAGCGCCACGACCTCATCTTCGACGTGAACCTCCGCGCGCCGCTGCTCGCGATCCACGCCGTGACGCCCGGGATGCGCGCCCGCGGCGAGGGCTCGATCGTCAACGTCTCGTCGCTCGCCGCTCTCAACTACTTCCCGGGGCTCATGGCCTACGGCATGTCGAAGATCGCGCTCGAGCACCTCACCGTCTGCGCCGCCGCGCAGCTACGCCCGCACGGGATCGCGGTCAACACGTTCCGGATCGACGTGCCCGTCGCCTCCGAGGGCTTCGTCGCGAACGCGCCGGACCTCGACCACTCCGACTGGGAGCCCACAGAGGTCGCGGCCGAGGGGATCTGCTGGATGCTGCGCCAGCCGCCCTCCTACACGGGGCGGAACGAGAGCATGGCGAGGCTCGCGGCCGACCACGGGATCATGGCGACGCGCGTCGGCCGTCGACCGGGCCCGACGCCGGGGACGGTGACCGAGAACCCGATGCAGCTCGGCACCTGAGGATCGGGCATCCCCGGCGGTGTCACACCACCGTGGTACGAGGGAAGCATGGACCGGCGCCGTCCACCGCGCGACGCGCAACGAGCGCGCGTCTACCGCGCCGAGCTGCCGATGCCGTCGAGCCCCCTCCCGGGCCTCGACGCGTGCAGCACCTACGCGGAGCGTGTGGTCGGAACCTTCTGGTGGCAGGCCCGGTTCCCCGATCACACCCTCGACCGCGTGCCGCGGTTCCGCCCGGGTCACGGCGCGCGGCAGGCCTTCTTCGCCGAGCACGACGACGGCGAGCAGACGATCACGCTTCCCCGCCGCTACCGCACGAAGGGTGTCGTGCTCCACGAGCTCGCGCACTGGGCGCTGTTCGCCGAACCCGACCTCCCGTACCACGGGCGCACCTTCACGCGGCTCCTGCTCGACGCGACCGCCGAGTTCCTCGGGCCCGACCGTGCCCGGCTGCTCGCGGACGCGTACCGCTCGCAGCGCGTGCGCGTCGGACGTGACGCGCGCACCGGTCCCGACGGGCGGCTCCGGTACGGGTGGGACGAGCGCCTGCGGCTCGGCCGCGACCGCGATCTGACGGTGCGCTGGGCAGAAGCAGGCGGCACGACGGACACGACCGGCACGTTCCTCGGGTACGAACCAGGCGGCGCGTTCATCCGACTGCACACCGACAACACTGCGCAGCGCATCCCCACACGTGCGGTCTGGTCCGTCGAACCGGCGCGCAGGGGGCCCGCTCCGCGCGAGTTGGGTGAGCCCGCAGGGCGAACCCGTGTCTGAAGCCC
>DATBSK010000147.1:0-10297 GCA_036559825.1 Acidimicrobiia bacterium
GTCGCTCATCACCATCGCGGTGAGCACGGTGCCGGAGGAATACCTCGGCGTCGCGAACGCGGCACAGCAGATGGCCGACGCGATCGGCGCCGTCGTCGGCATCCAGGTGCTCGCGACGATTCAGGCCGGGGGTGCCGGGAGCGACGGGTTCACCGCCGCGTTCGTCGCCGGCGGGCTCGTCGCGCTCGCGGGCGCGGCGGCCGCCGCGACGATCCCGCGCCGTGCCGCGGCCGATCAGACGGCGCTCGCGTCGCCGTCCTTCAATCGGTGATGCCCTGGATCGCCTCGGTGAGCGCGGCGTTCGCGCCCCCCGGGCCGCTGCCCTGGGCCATCATCAGCTTCGCGAAGTCGCCCTGCACCCTCACCTTGCCCACCATGAACGCCTGCATGCCCGCCTGCGGGTCGCCGCTCAGCAGGACCTCGCGCGCCGTCTCGTAGTCGGTGGTGAGTGACACGTCGGCATCCTTCGCGTGCCCGATGCCCCAATGACCGCGCCCGTCGGTGGCGCCCAGGTGCAGGTGCCGCTCCTGCCCGAAGGGCGTGTCGGTGACGGTCACGTTCACGACGACGGCGACGTTCGCAGGGGTCGCCGCGCCGTGCTGCGTGAAGAGCTGCTCCACGACCGCGAACCACTCGTCGGAAAGGAAGGGATGCTTCGCCACGGCGCGGATCGTATCGGGACGCGAAAGGTGCCTCGCTAGGCTCGCCGCATGCCCGATCCGATCACCAGGGCCGAGGTCGAGCACGTGGCGATGCTCGCGCGCCTCTCCTTGACCGACGACGAGGTGCAGCGCCTGACGCACGAGCTCGGCGCGATCCTCGAGCACGCCGCGGACGTCGCCGCGCTCGAGCTCGACGGCGTACCGCCGACCGCGCACCCGCTCCCGCTCGTCAACGTCGTGCGCCGCGACGAGGTCGCCCCGTCACTCTCGCGCGACGAGGTCCTCGCCGCCGCGCCGTCCACCGAGGACGGCCGCTTCAAGGTGCCGCGCATCCTGGACGCCGAGTAGCCGGATGGTGGCGACGGCGATCGACATCGCGGACGAGGTGCGAGCGGGTCGGCGTCGCGCGCGGGACGTTGTTGAGGAGCATCTCGACGTCGTCGAGGCGCGCGATCCCGAGCTGCACGCGTGCTTGCTCGTCCTCGGGGACGACGCGCGCCGGGCGGCCGACGAGGTGGACGCCGCGGTCGTGGACGGCTCGGACCCCGGACCGCTCGCGGGCGTTCCGCTCGTGGTGAAGGACAACATGTGTCTGCGCGGGGTCGCGACCACCTGCGGCTCGCGCATCCTCGAGGGATGGCGTCCGCCGTACACGGCGACGGCACTGGAGCGAGCCGTGGCCGCCGGCGCGGTCCTGCTGGCGAAGACCAACCTCGACGAGTTCGCGATGGGCTCGTCGACGGAGAACTCCGCGTTCGGGCCGACCCGCAACCCGCACGACCCCGCGCGCGTACCCGGCGGGTCGAGCGGGGGCTCCGCGGCTGGGGTGGCCGCGGGCTACGCGCCGATCGGGCTCGGCTCCGAGACCGGCGGCTCGGTGCGCCAGCCGGCGTCGCTCTGCGGCGTGGTGGGAGTGAAGCCGACCTACGGTCGCGTCTCCCGGTACGGGCTCGTCGCGTTCGCCAGCAGCCTCGACCAGATCGGCCCCTTCGCCACGACCGTCTCCGACGCGGCCCGGCTCCTCGACGTCGTGAGCGGCCACGATCCTCGCGACTCGACGACCATCCCCGACGGTTACCCCGCGGTGGAGCCGGCCGTCGGCGACGGCGTCGCAGGCCTGCGGATCGGTGTGATCCAGGAGCTCAGCGACGTCGGGGGCGTCGAGCCCGAGGTGCGTGCCGCGGTCGACGCCGGCGCGGCGGCGCTCGGGGCCGCGGGCGCGACGGTCGTCGACGTCTCGGTGCCGAGCGCGGTCTACGGCGTGTCGGCGTACTACCTGATCGCGCCGGCGGAGGCATCGTCGAACCTCGCGCGCTACGACGGCGTGCGGTACGGGCTGCGGGTCGACGCCGACGACGTCACGACGATGAACGCCCGCACGCGGGCAGCCGGATTCGGTGCCGAGGTGAAGCGTCGAATCATGCTCGGCACCTACGCCCTCTCCGCCGGCTACTACGACGCGTACTACGGCAAGGCGCAGCGTGTTCGCACGCTCATCATCCGCGACTTCGAACGGGTCTACGAGGAGTGCGACGCGCTGCTGTGCCCGACGTCGCCGACGGTCGCGTTCCCCTTGGGTGAACGCACCGAGGACCCGATCGCCATGTATCTCTCGGACACGTGCACGATCCCGACCAACCTCGCGGGGCACGCCGCGATCAGCGTGCCGTTCGGCACCGGCGCCCACGACCTGCCGGTGGGACTGCAGGTGCTCGCACCCGCGCTCGGGGAGCCCGCGATGTTCCGCGTCGCGAAGGTGCTCGAGGACGCCGCGCCCGCTCCGTAGCGTCGCCCGCGCTAGGCGTCCTGGGCCAGCAGGTCCTTGCAGAACCACGTGAGCGCCGTGTTGATGACGTCGGCAGCTTCCCACTGCACGAAGTGACCGCAGCTCCTGAGCACGAACGGACCGATGCACTCCGGGAACGCGACGCGACAGCGATCGGGGAACGTGTGGTCGAGCACGTGGTCGTCCTCGCCGTACAGCACGAGCGTCGGCACCGGGCACGGCTCGAACAGACGCGGCACGTCCTCGATCTCGCGCGCGCCGAAGGCGCTCTCGTAGGCACCCCACGACGCGCGCAGGTGCTCGGCGTCGGCGAAGGGCTCGGTCATGAACGCGACGTCGTCGGCGCTGAAGTGCCCGGGAGCGGCCCACAGCCGGTGGCCGTACATCGCGGCGACCCACGCCCGGCGCCGCTCGGGCGAGTCGAGCTCGGCGACGAGGCCGTCGCCGTCCGTGCCCTGGCGGATGAAGTAGTCGGCCGTGAGGCGCTCCTCGCGCGGGCGCTCGGGCGGGACGCCGGCGGCCTCGAGGAGCTCGGGCCGCAGCGGGACGATCGTGTTGAAGAAGCACATGCGCACCGCCTCGCCGGGGGCACGCAGCGCGTAGTCGTAGCAGACGACGCCACCGAGGTCGCCGCCGACGAGGACGACCCGGTCGTGCCCGAGCAGGTCGTGGACGAGCGCGTGCAGGTCGAGCGAGTACGCGGCGACGTCGTAGTAGCCGTCCTCGGCGAGGTCCGAGTCACCGAACCCGCGCAGGTCGGGCGCGATGACCTCGAAGCCCGCCGCTGCGAGCGGCGCGATGTTGCGCCACCAGATGCGCTTGGTCTCGGGATAGCCGTGCACGAGCAGGATCGGCACGCCCCCGACGCCCTCGTGCACGAACGAGAGATGCACTCCGTTGCGCACCTCGGCGCGTCGCACGGTGAATGCATTCGGATCAGGTTTCGGCACAGGGTGATACTGGTGCGCGCGCGGCGTCCGAAGCGAGCGGAGGGCGCTCGCCAGCGAGCGAACGGCCGCGCCGCAGGCATCGGGTGGCTTCGCCGCCTCGATGCCGGTGGAGACGGAGCCTGCGGAGTCGACCAAGCACGCCGGTATCCTGCGGCGCAGTGAGCGAGCGAAGAGTGTGGAGTCTCGCATGACAAGCAACACCGCCTACGAGCCCGTCATCGGGCTCGAGGTGCACGTCGAGCTCGCGACCGCGACGAAGCTGTTCTGCGGCTGCCCGAACGAGTTCGGCGGTGAGCCGAACACCCGCATCTGCCCCGTGTGCCTCGGGCTGCCGGGATCGCTGCCGGTCCTCAACGAGCGCGCGGTCGAGTTCGCTCTGCGCGTCGCCGAGGCGCTCGCGTTCGACGTGCCGCCGACGTCGGTCTTCGCCCGAAAGAACTACTTCTACCCGGACATGCCGAAGGACTTCCAGGTCAGCCAGTACGAGGAGCCGATCCTGACGAACGGGTCCCTCGCCATCGACGGCGCGACCATCGGCATCGAGCGCGCGCACCTCGAGGAAGACACGGGCAAGAGCGTGCACGTCGGTGGCAGCGGCCGCATCCAGGACGCCGCGCACTCCCTCGTCGACTACAACCGAGCCGGCGTCCCGCTCATGGAGATCGTGAGCAAGCCCGAGATCACGTCCGCCGAGCAGGCACGCGCGTACGTCGACGAGCTGCGGGGGATCCTGTTCGCGATCGGCGTCTCCGACGTGAAGATGGAGGAGGGATCGATGCGCGTCGACGCCAACGTGTCGGTTCGACCGCCGGGTACCGACGAGCTCGGTACAAAGGTCGAGATCAAGAACATGAACTCGCTGCGCTCGCTCGGCCGCGCCATCGAGTTCGAGGTCGACCGCCAGCGCGCCGCGCTCGAGGTCGGTGAGCGCATCGTGCAGGAGACGCGTCACTGGAACGAGCAGGACGGTCGCACCTACGGGATGCGCAGCAAAGAGGGCTCGAGCGACTATCGGTACTTCCCCGAGCCGGACCTGCTGCCGGTCGCGCCCACCGCCGAGCAGCGCGCGGGCGTGCGGGGATCGCTACCCGAGCTCCCCGCGGCACGCCGTGAGCGTCTGGTCGCCGAGTGGGGGATCGCCGAGGCCGACGCGCGGATCCTCCTCGGCGCTCCGGGTCTCGCCGACTACGCCGAGGCCGCGGTCGCGGCGCTCGCGTCGGGCACCGCGCGCGACGTCGTCAACTGGTGCACGGGTCCGGTGCTCGCTCATCTCAACGAGACCGGGCTCGCGCCGGGTGTGCTGCCGCTGGCGCCCGATGGACTCGCCGAGCTCGTCGGTCTCGTCGCCAGCGACACGCTCTCGCGCAACCAGGCGAAGGACGTGCTCGACGAGGCGTTGCGGGAGCCGAAGCGCCCGAAGCAGATCGTCGAGGAGCGCGGCCTCGCGCAGCTCAGTGACGAGGGTGCGCTCGCGTCGGTGCTCGACGAGATCCTGGCTGCGCACGCGGACATCGTCGAGGAGTACCGGTCCGGCGACGACAAGGCTCGGAAGAAGAAGCGCGGCTTCCTCATGGGCGAGGCGATGAAGGCGACCAAGGGCCAGGGCAACCCACAGCTGCTGAATCGCCTCCTGGACGAGCGCCTCGCCTAGCGACAGATCGTCAGGCGGCGGCGACGCCGATGCCGTGGACGGACGCGCCGCCGACGTCGACGACGGCCCACCTGGCGCCCGCGTCGTCCGACGCGTACACGCCGTCGGTGTCGGCGAACGCGGCGATGCTGTCGTCGGCGTCGAGCTTGCCCGTGTCGACGTTCCCGGCGAGCCACTCGGGCAGACCGTCGGTGATGCGGGTGCACGCGCCGCCGCCTTGCGTGTCCCAGCGGTAGAGGGCGCCGTGGGTGCCGAACGGCCCGTCGCACGCGCTGACGAGTGCGGCGTCGTCGGTGTACGCGACGGCGCGCAGGTACGTCGCGTGCAGCCCGTCGGTCACGACGTCCCAGCTCTCGCCGGCGTCGCGGCTCACGGCGAGCCCCACAGAGGCCGCCGCGAGCACGAGGGCGCGGTCCTTCGGGTGCGCGCGCACCTGGTGCACGTCGGCGTCGGGATCGATGGTCTGCCGCCAGCTCGCACCGCCGTTGCCCGACCTGGGGATGCCGCCGACGTGCACGTTGGCGAGCAGCGCACGATGGTCGGCGGTCTCCGCGAGCGACCGGACGTACGGGACGTCGCTGCCGACGGCGTGCCATCCTTCCCGGCCCTCGACCTCGGAGAACGGCGCGACTGCGGCGAACGCGCCCTCGTGCAGCCGCAGCAGCCTCCCGTCGGTCGTGCCGCACCACGCGCCGCCGGGCGCCGGCAGCAGGCACGTCAGGGTCACATCGGCCGTGCCGAGCTCGATCCACTGTCCGCCGTCACGCCGCTGGACGACGGTCCGCTTGTCGACGACGGCCCACCACTCGCCGCGCTGCCGCGTCAGCGCATGGACCCGACGGCCTTCGAGCTCGACGGGCTGTCGCGCGCCGTCGACGAACGGGACCACGCCGTCGTCCGTCCCGACGAGCAACAACGCCACGTCGGCACACTACGCCCACCGGTACGCTGCGTTGCCACAAGCGAACGTTCGCGCCGCAGGTACCCTGCGGCGCAGTGAGCGTGGCCGAGCGGCCCGCCCGAAGGGCGAGAGCGGGAACGATGAGCGACATGAAGCCCCGGAGCAAGGACGTCACCGAGGGCATGGAACGCGCGCCCGCGCGCGCCATGCTGCGGGCGATCGGCATGACCGACGCCGACTGGGACAAGGCGCAGGTCGGCATCGCGTCGAGCTGGAACGAGGTCACTCCCTGCAACATGCCGCTCGACCGGCTCGCCAAGCGCGCCAAGGCGGGTGTGCGCGACGCCGGGGGGTTCCCGATCGAGTTCGTGACGATCGCGATCAGCGACGGGATCTCGATGGGTCACGAGGGCATGCGGGGGTCGCTCGTCTCGCGCGAGATCATCGCCGACTCGATCGAGTGCGTGATGCACTCGGAGCGTCTGGACGCACTGGTCACGTTCGCGGGGTGCGACAAGAGCCTTCCCGGGATGCTCATGGCGGCGGCCCGCCTCAACCTGCCGTCGGTGTTCCTGTACGGAGGGTCGATCCTGCCCGGTCACTACAAGGACCAGGCACTCGACATCGTCAGCGTGTTCGAGGCGGTGGGAGCGTGCGCCGCAGGGTCGCTCACCGAGAGCGAGCTCGGCGAGATCGAGCGCCGCGCCTGCCCGACCGAGGGGTCGTGTGCAGGCATGTTCACCGCGAACACGATGGCCTCGGCGGCCGAGGCGCTCGGGATGTCGCTGCCGGGGAGCTCGGCCGCGCCCGCCGTCGACCATCGCCGCGACGACTTCGCGTTCGAGAGTGGCCGTGCGGTCATGGGGCTGCTCGAAGCGAACCTGCGCCCGCGCCAGATCCTCACGAAGGAGGCGTTCGAGAACGCGATCGCCGTGGGGATGGCGCTCGGCGGATCCACGAACCTCGTGCTCCACCTGCTCGCCATCGCGTACGAGGCGGAGGTCGAGCTCGACCTCGACGACTTCAACCGAATCGGCGCACGCGTGCCGCACATCGCGGACATGAAGCCGCACGGCCGCTTCCACATGACCGATCTCGACCGCATCGGCGGGGTCGAGGTCGTGATGCGCGAGCTGCTCGACGCCGGGCTCCTCAACGGCGACTGCCTCACCGTCACGGGCCGGACGGTCGCCGAGAACCTCGCCACGCTCGACCCGCCGAAGCCCGACGGCACGGTGGTGCACCCGCTGTCGGACCCGATCCACACCCAGGGTGGGCTCGCGGTGCTCACCGGGTCGCTCGCGCCGAAGGGGAGCGTGGTGAAGGTCGCCGGGCTCGACCAGCTGCGCTTCGAGGGAACGGCGCGCGTCTTCGACGGTGAGGAGCTCGCGATGGATGCGATCCTCGCCGGCCGCATCGAGGCAGGCGACGTCGTGATCATCCGCTACGAGGGCCCGAAGGGCGGCCCCGGCATGAAGGAGATGCTGGCCGTCACCGGCGCGATGAAGGGTGCCGGGCGCGGCGCGGACGCCGCGCTCGTCACCGACGGGCGGTTCTCCGGCGGGACCCACGGCTTCTGCGTCGGGCATGTCGCACCGGAAGCCGTCGACGGTGGTCCGATCGCGCTCGTCGACGAGGGCGACCGGATCGTCATCGACGCCGAGACGCACACGATCGACCTGCTCGTCGAGCCCGCGGTGCTCGACGCCCGCAGGTCGACCTGGAAGCCGCAGGAGCCGCGCTACACGCGCGGCTTCCTCGGGAAGTACGCGCGGCTCGCGCAGGGAGCGGAGCGCGGCGCGATCACGAACGTCTGACACCTCCGCGGCCCGATGCCGGAGCTCATCGAGGTCGAGCAGGCGCGGGCGCTCATCGCCGAGCGCGCCCTCGGGCGCGTCATCACCGACGTCGACGCGCCGGATCGGTGGTACCTCAAGCGGGGCCTGACCCCGCGCGGCGCGCGCACGGCGCTCCCGGGCCGTGCGCTGGTGACGGCCCGTCGCCGCGGCAAGCAGCTGCTCCTCGACACGAGCGACCGGCTGCGGGCCGAGTACCCCGGCCCGCAGGGTGCGACCCATGGAGTCGACCGGGCGGGCCCGGTGCTCGGGCTGCACCTCGGCATGTCCGGCCGCGTCCTCATCGACGACGAGGCTGCCGGCGACCCGCTCGTCTACGCCAGCAACCGCGAGGTGATCGCGTGGCACCGCTTCACGCTGCGGTTCGCCGACGGCGGCCGGCTCGCGCTCCGCGACCCGCGGCGGCTCGGCGCCGTCGAGCTCGACCCGGACGAGGAGCGACTCGGCGTCGACGCGCTGGAGGTGACGCTGCCTCAGCTGCGGGCGGTGCTGGCGCGCAGCCGCGCACCGGTCAAGGCCGTGCTCATGAACCAGGCGCGCATCGCCGGGCTCGGCAACCTGCTCGTCGACGAGATCCTGTGGCGGGCGGGGATCGCCCCGGACCGGATCGCGTCCTCAGTCGACGCGGCCGAGCAGGTCGCGCTCCATCGCGCCGTCCGGACCACCCTGCGCACGCTCGGGCGCCGCGGCGGCTCCCACACCGGCGACCTCATGGTCGCCCGCGTCCCCGGTGGGTGCTGTCCCCGCGACGGTGCCCCCCTGGTCCGGCGCTCCGTCGCCGGGCGCACCAGCTACTGGTGCCCGGTCCACCAGGTGTGACGCCGCGACGGTGAGGCGGAGGACGCCGATGCGCGCGCCCACGTGGTCGGCCAGCGCGACGAGCTGCTCGACGAGCTGATCGCCCGCGGGCACCCCTGACTCGTGGAGCGTGTGGACGACGCCGAGGGCGCGGCCGGTGACGGACACAGGTGCACACACCGCGCCGACGCGCCCCTCGGGGCGGCCGCGCAGCATCGGACAGGCGTCGATGTCCTCGGAGTCGTCGAACGACTGCACGACGCCGCGGCGCGTGGCCGGGCAATCGTCAGGGGTCTGGACCGGGCACGACGGCGCGTCGGTGCCCGTGGTCATCACGCGATCGAGTCGGTCGTCCGGGCCCGATGCGAGGAGGAGCTCCGCAGCAGCGCCGTGCGTGGCGTCGAGCATCGCCCGGCGCGTCGTGACCATGAGATCCGCCTCGTTCTCACACAGGTCGAGGCCCGCCGCGACCCGCCGTTCGAACTCGCGCCGCTCGGTCTCGAGCCGGTACGCGCGCTCCCGCATCGCCGAGACGCGACGCCGCTCGTGCATCCGGCGCTCGAACGGCCGGACGATCGTGACGCCGATGAGCGTGATCGCGATCGCGGCAAGGACGACGGCCTCCAGGACGTCACCCAGCAGCGTGTCGACCCCGGGGAGGAGCTCACGGCGGGTGGCCGAGATCGCCACTGCGAGCGCGATCACCACGGCTGCCGCCGGGAGGTACTGGCGCGTGACGCGCGCGTAGCTGCTCGACGTCCCGCCGCTGCTCGACGGCGCAGCGCTCACGGCGCGACCGCGTCGTCCGTGTCCTCCACGCCGTCTGCTTCCTCGACCGACGACCGTCCATGGTCGCCGATGGTCCGGTTCCGGCCCGCTTCCTTCGCGGCGTACAGCGCGTTGTCGGCGCGGCGCACGATGTCCTCGAGGTCGTCGCTGCCGTCGCGCTGCGCGACGCCGAAGCTCGCGGTGAAGCGCGGAGCGCTGCCGTGGACCAGCGCCAACGCCAGTGCCTCGCGCACGCGCTCGGTCGTGGCGACCGCCTCGTCCGTGTCGACTTCCGGGAGCACGACGGTGAACTCCTCGCCTCCCCATCGGCACAGCAGGTCTTCCTCACGCATGGTCTCGGTGAGCACGCGTGCGAACAGCACCAGTGCCCGGTCGCCCGCTTCGTGCCCGTGCGTGTCGTTCAGCAGCTTGAAGTGGTCGAGGTCGGCCATCACGATCGAGAAGCCGGTGCCCGCGTCGACGAGCGCGTGCAGGCGCTGCTCGAGGTTGCGCCGGTTCGGGAGCCCGGTGAGCGGGTCGGTCGAGGCCTCGTGGCGGGTCTCCTTCATCATCCGCAGGAGGCCGAGGCGGTTGCCGGCCTGGTTCGCGAGCGTCTGGAGTCCCTGCACCGTGGAGAGACCGGGCGGTGTGCCGGCGGGGCCGATCGCGTGCAGCACGCCGATGGCATGCCCGGTGACGGCCACGGGCACGCACACTGCGGAGCAGGCGCCGACGGCGTGGTCGCGCAGACGCGGACACGCGTCCACGGCCTCCGAGTCCTCGAAGGTCAACGTCGCTGCGCGCCGCGTCGCCGGGCACGCGTCGGGTGACGGCACGGGGCACCCGGGGCCGACGCCGTCGGGAGCGCTCGTGACGGCACGTGCGAAGCCCGCGTCGCGATCCGGCGCGAGCAGCAGCTCGACGG
>DATBSK010000148.1:0-13553 GCA_036559825.1 Acidimicrobiia bacterium
GACGTTCACGCCGGCCGACAGGATGCGCACCAACTCGTCGGAGTCAACCCACATGGGGTTGTACACGACGCAGTCCGGTTGCAGCGCGAGCAGCGCGTCGACGTCCTGCGTGGCGGCGACACCAAGCGGATCGATGCCACACAGCTCACCGACATCGCGGCCAACCTTCTCGGTCGACCAGGCGTAGCACCCGACCAGCTCCAGCGCGGGGTTCGCAGCGATCGCCCGCACTGAGCTCTTCCCGACATTCCCCGTCGTCCACTGGACGATCCGAAGGCGATCCGTGTTCGGCACGTGTCAAGACTCCGAGCTGGCGATCCCGCGGATGAAGATGTCCGCGAACGGCTTCGCCACGTCGCGAGCCGACACTGTGCCGCCCGGCTTCAGCCACAGGTACGTGTAGTTGTGCATGCCGAGCCACGCGAGCGCGGTGAGCCGCGGGTCGACGTCACGGAACTCGCCGGCGTCGATGCCGGCCTGCAGGACGGCCTCGACGCGTCGCTCGTACTCCCGCCGGCGCTGCCGGAACTGATCGGCGCGTTCCGCGGTGAGCGCCGGGAACTCGTGGAGGAAGACCCAGACGTGATCGGGGTAACGATGGATGACGTCGAGCAGCTCGTCGCCCAGCATCGTCAGCTGCTCGGAGGGTGACCCGCCCGCGCCGGCCACGCGGTCGGCGCCGACCATGACCTCGTCCATCACCCGGTCGTGGATGGCGGCGAGGAGCTCTTCCTTCGACCCGATGTAGTAGTAGAAGGCGCCCTTGCCGAACCCGTTGACCGCGCACAGCTCCGCGATGCCCGTGGCGTGGTAGCCCTGCCGGGCGAACACCTGCGCCGAGGTGTCGACGATCGCATCGCGACGCGCCTTCCACTTCTCGCTGCGCACCGGATCGTCGCTCACGACGGACACACGAGCATCATATTGACTGGTCGGTACACTCCGGCGCGATGAGCGAGCACCGGTTCGACGGGCGCGTCGCCGTCGTGACGGGCGCGGGACGCGGCATCGGTCGCGCCCATGCGCTTCTGCTCGCCGATCGTGGCGCCAGCGTCGTCGTCAACGACCTCGGCGGCTCGATCGAGGGCGACGGGTCGGACGCCGCGCCGGCATCCGCGGTCGCCGGCGAGATCGTCGCCGCCGGGGGAGCGGCGCGCGCCGACTCCAGCGACGTCGCCACGGCTGCGGGCGCACGGGCACTCGTCGACGGGGCGCTCCAGCAGTTCGGACGCCTCGACATCCTGGTCAACAACGCCGGCATCGTCCGATGGGCGGGCCTTCCCGAAGCCGACGAGGACAACCTCGCGCGTCACCTCGCCGTGCACGTCGGCGGGTCGTTCAACACCGCGCGTGCTGCATGGCCGCACATGGTCGAGCAGGGCTACGGCCGCATCGTCATGACGACGTCCACGGGGATGCTCGGACTGCCGAACAACCTCTCGTACGCCACCGCCAAGGCCGCGGTCGTCGGGCTCACGCGCAGCCTCACGACCGCAGGCGCCGAGCACGGCATCAAGGTCAACCTCATCGCGCCCGCGGCGTGGACGCGCATGGCGGGCCGGGCCGGGGACGACGACGAGCGCGGCGGTCCGGCGGACATGTCGCCGGAGCTCGTCGCACCGATGGTCGCCTTGCTCGCCCACGAGGACTGCCCGGTCAGCGGCGAGATCTACGCCGCGGGCATGGGTCGCTTCGCGCGGATCTTCATCGCCTCGACGCCGGGCTACGTCCACGCGGGGGAGGGGGCGCCGACGATCGAGGACGTCGCGCGGCACTGGGCGGAGATCAACGACGAGACCGGCTATTCGGTCCCGACCGATCTCAACGACTGGTCCGCCGCGTTCACCGCGCACTTGTTCAACGGCCCCGGAGCTCCCGCTTGAGCACCTTGCCCGACGGGTTCCGCGGGAGCGCGTCGATGAGCAGGACGTCCTTCGGGACCTTGTAGCGCGCGAGCTGCCCGCGGCAGTGCTCGACGAGCTCGTCGGGGGTCGTCGCCGCGTCCGCGCGCACGACGACATAGGCGACGGGGACCTCGCCCCAGCGGTCGTCCGCTCGCCCGACGACCGCGGCCTCGACGACCGACTCGTGCTCGTAGAGCACTCGCTCGATCTCGGAGCTGGCGATGTTCTCGCCGCCCGACAGGATCATGTCCTTGAGCCGATCGACGATGAAGAGGTAGCCGTCCTCGTCGCGCACGCCGATGTCGCCGGTGTGGAACCAGCCGCCGGCGAACGCCGCGCTCGTCGCGTCCGGATCGCGCCAGTAGCCCTTGAAGACCTTCGGGCCCCGCAGGACGACTTCGCCACGTTCACCAGGAGGCAGCGACCTGCCGTCCTCGTCCCAGATGTCGAGCTCGAGGTAGAGGCACGGGCGGCCGACGCTGCCGAGCTTGGTCACGATGCTGTCGCGGTCCAGGAAGGTGTCGCCCGAGACGGTCTCGGTGAGGCCGTACGCGTCGGCGAACCATGCGGACGGGAACGTCCGCTGCAGGCGTTCGATCAACGGGATCGGCATCTTCTCGCCGCCGTTAATGACGAGACGGACGGACGACAGGTCGCGCTGCTCGATGTCGGGCAGCGCCAGGATGTCCTTGACCATCGCGGGCGCCAGCCACACGGTCGTGACACGCGATCGCTCGAGCTCGTCCACGACGGACGGCGCCTCGAACACGCGGTGGATGATGGTCGTCGCTCCCGCGGCGATCAGCGACGTCGTCGTGAGATCGAGCGCGCCGACGTGGTACAGGGGCCCGCAGGCGAGGCCGAGGTCGTCGCTCGTGAAGCCGAACTCGGTGATGTGGGCGTAGTTCTTCCACGCGAGGTTGGCGTGAGTGAGCATCACGCCCTTGGGGCGGCCGGTGGTCCCCGACGTGTACATGAGCCGGTGCACGTCGTCGTCCGCCACATGCACGCGTGGCGGAGCGTTCGCGGCGTCGCGCAGGTCTGCGAGCGGTGTCCACCCGTCGACCGGTCCCGAGATGGAGGCTCGGAGGAGCGCGTCCTCCATGCCCTTCGTCGCGTCGTTCGCGAGATCGACGAGCGCGTCGTCACACACGAGCGCGCGCGCTTCGGAGTGCTCGAGGATGTACCGCAGCTCCGGTGCCGCGAGCCGCCAGTTGATCGGCATCGCGATCGCCCCGACGTAGTTCGCGGCGAAGATCGTCGTCAGGAACTCGATGTTGTTGTACGAGAGCAACGCGACGACGTCGCCGACACCGACACCGCGCGTGTGGAGTCCGCCGGCCAAGGCCGCGGCGGCGTCCGCCATCCCCTGATAGGTGACGACGTCGTCGCCGAAGACGGCGAGCGGCTTGGTCGGCGTGCGAAGGGCGTGGTGCTCCAGCACCCCGAGCCAGCTCATGTCCGGACGCACGGAACCCCCTACGGCGCCGCGTAGCCGCCGTCGACCACGATCGCCGAGCCCGTGGTCCACCGGGATGCGTCGCTCGCGAGGTACGAGAAGGCGCCGACCAGGTCGTCGGCGGTCCCCAAGCCGAGCGGGTGCTTCGCGGCGATCGCGTCGATCGCCTCCTCGGGAAGATCCGCGTGGATCGCCGATCGGAACGTCCCGGGGCAGACGCAGTTCACGCGGATCCCGTCGCGTGCGTACTCCACCGCGGCGACCTTCGCGAGCTGGATCACGGCTGCCTTCGTCGCGCAGTACGGCGCGGCATGCGACCACGCGGTCAGTCCCGCGACCGAGGCCGTGAGCACGATCGAACCGGACTGCTGTGCCCGCATGACGGGCACCGCGGCCCGGATGCCGTGCACGCCACCGAGCACGTTGACCCGGAACGCGCGCTCCCAGTCCGCGGTCGTCAGGTTGTGGATCCGACCGTTCGGCGAGAGCACGCCGGCGTTGTTGATGAAGACGTCGAGGCGTCCGAGGCGCGAGACCGCGTGCTCGACGACGGCTTCGACCTGCTCGCAGTCGCTCACGTCTGCCAGCAGCGTCTCGACCGCGCCGCCATGGTCGGGCAGCGCGGCAACGGTGGCTTCGAGCGACTCGTCGCTGATGTCGCTGAGCACGAGGTCGGTGTCGGGCTCGCGGGCGAGTCGCGCCGACAACGCGGCGCCCAGCACGCCTCCCGCCCCGGTGATGGCGATGACGCGCCTCACCGTTCCCGCTCGCTCATGCCAGCAGGTAGCCGCCGTCCACGTTGAGCACGGTGCCGGTCACGAACGCGGACGCATCGGAAGCGAGGAACGTGTACGCGCCGGCGAGGTCGGTGGGCTCGCCCCAGCGTCGTTGCGCCGTGTGCCCGAGCACCTCGGCCGCGAGCTCCGGATGGTTCTTCCACGGCTCGGCCAGCGGCGAGTCGAACCATCCGGGAGCGACGACGTTCACGGTGATGCCCGAGGACGCGAGGTCGAGCGCGAGCCCCTTTGCCAGCCCCACGAGGCCGGCCTTCGACGCGCTGTACGCCGTGAGCCCGGCGCGCGGCCGTTCCCCCAGGACCGAGCCGGTGAAGATCAGGCGCCCTCCGTCGACCATGACGCGCGCCGCGGCGCGTGCCCCGAGGAATGCGCCGGTGAGGTTGATGTCGAGCACCTGACGCCAGACCGACGAGCTCGTGTCGCGGGGTCCGGCCACGATCGGCGAGATCCCCGCGTTGCAGATCCAGACGTCGACGCCACCCCACTCGGCGACGGCGGCATCGGCGGCCGCCTCGTTGCACGCCTCGTCGGTCACGTCGCCGGCGAGCACGAGGGTCGGCCCCGGGAGCTCGTCGGCGACCTCCTTGAGCTCCTTCTCGGTGCGCGCGACCAACGCCACGGACGCGCCGCCCTGGGAGAAGACGTGGGCGAGCAGCCGGCCGAGCCCTCGACCGGCGCCGGTGAGCACCACCCGCTTCCCGGTGACGTCGCCGCCACCGGGAAAGGAGCCCGGGATCTCGATCTGTGCTGCCATCACCCTCGCCGTTTGTACCGACCAGTACGTACAATACAGGCCCCGTGTTCTCGAACGCCGACCTCCTCGAGATGCATCGGCGGATGCTCGTGATCCGCGGGTTCGAGGAGCGGGTGGCGGCGCTCTACCGCGACAGCGAGGTGCCGGGCTTCGTGCACCTGTCGATCGGGCAGGAGGCCGCCGCGGTCGGCGCGTGCTGGCCCCTGCTCCCCACCGACGTGATCACGTCGACGCATCGCGGCCACGGGCACTGCCTCGCCAAGGGCCTGCCGCCGCGCGGGATGTTCGCGGAGCTCATGGCCAAGGACGAGGGCACGAACCGCGGCCGTGGCGGCTCGATGCACATCGCCGACCCGAACCTCGGGATCTTCGGGGCGAACGGGATCGTCGCTGCCGGCTTGCCGATCGCGGCCGGCGCGGCGCTGGCCGCGCAGCTCCGAGGCGACGACGGCGTCGCGCTCGCGTTCTTCGGCGACGGCGCGATCGCCCAGGGCGCGTTCCACGAGGCGGTGAACCTCGCCGGCGTGTGGCGACTGCCGGTCATCTTCTTCTGCGAGAACAACGGCTATGCCGAGTTCTCGGCGGCGTCGACCCAGCACGTCGCGTCGGTCGAGCAGCGCGCGGCCGGCTACGGCGTCGACTACGTCGCGGTGGACGGCAACGACGTGACGGCGACGGCATCGGCGACGCACGACGTGGTCGCGGCGACGCGCGCCGGGCGCGGTCCGGTTCTCGTCGAGGCGGCGACGTACCGCTGGCACGGCCACTACGAGGGTGATCCGGAGCGCTACCGGTCCGCGGACGAGGTCGAGACGTGGCAGGCGCGCGACCCGCTGCTGCTGCACGAGCACCGCATGCGATCCGCAGGGATCACCGACGACGAGATCAAGGCGCTGGAGTCATCGGTGGCGCGCGAGCTCGACGAGGCCGTCGACGAGGCGCGGCAGCTCGCCGGTCCGTCCGCCGCCACGCTCACGGACTTCGTCGTCCGCGCGCGCCCCGCGCGCCCGGATCCGGCACCGCTGCGCGGAGACGAGCCCGCCTTCCGCACGATGGACGCGATCCGCGGTGCGCTCGAAGCCGAGCTCGCGGCCGACGACCGGGTGTTCGTCGCGGGCATCGACGTCGGTGACGGTGGCAACGTCTTCGGGCTCACGCGAGGACTCCGCGACCGGTTCGGAGATCGCGTGCGCGACACCCCGATCTCTGAGACCGCCATCGTGGGGCTCGGTGTCGGCGCGGCGATGGCGGGCATGCATCCCGTCGTGGAGCTGATGTACCTCGACTTCGTCGGTGTCTGCCTCGACCAGCTGCTGAACCAGGCCGCGAAGCTGCCGTTCATGACGGGCGGCGCCGCGCAGATGGCGCTCACCGTGCGAACCCAGTTCGGTGCCGGGCGCTCCTCCGGGAGCCAGCACTCGCAGAGCCTCGAAGCGCTGCTCGCGCACATCCCCGGGCTGAGCGTCGTCATGCCCTCCACGCCGGCCGACACGTACGGATTGCTGCGCGCGGCGATCCAGGACCCGAACCCGGTCGTCTTCATCGAGAACCGGCTGCTCTACGGCATGAAGGGACCACAGCCGCCCGCCGACCACGTCGTCCCGATCGGCACGTCGGCCGTCGTGCACCCCGGAGACGACGTCACCGTCGTGTCGGTCTCCCGGATGGTGCACGAGGCGGTGGCCGCGGCCGAGGGCCTCGCCGGCGAAGGCATCTCGGTGGAGGTGATCGACCTTCGCACGGTCGCCCCGCTCGACACCGCGCCGATCCTCGCGTCGGTGCAGAAGACGAGCCGGTTGCTGATCGCGCACGAGGCCGTCGTTCCGTTCGGCATCGGCGCCGAGATCGCCGCCACGGTCGCCCGCGAGGGGTTCTGGGACCTCGACGCGCCGATCCAGCGGGTCGGCGCCGCGCCGACCCCTCCTCCCTACGCGCCGGAGCTCGAGCGCGCGTGGCTCCCCGACCGCGACGACATCGCGGCGGCGATCCGCCGCCTCGCCGCGATCTAAGACGACAGCTCCTCGGCGCAGCGGGCAAGGTAGGCGTCGAGGTCCTCGCCGTGCGCGCGGAGGTCGTCGGCGACCTCGGGGGCCGTGAGGATGAGGAACCGGCCCGCGGCGACACCGTCGGCGACCAGCTCGCCGACCACGTCGGCCTCGACGATGGGCAGCGCCGGCGCACGCGGCGGGGCGGGAGCCCCGTAGACGGTGATCTGCTCGACGATGTTCGTGGCCACACCCGCGGGGCACAGGCACGAGACCTGGATACCCCGCGGCGCGAGCGCGAGTCGCAGCGCTTCCGAGAGCCCGACGATCGCGCGCTTCGTCGTCGTGTACGGCAGCCGGTCGAACCCGTAGGGGAGCAGGCCGGCCGTCGACGCCGTGTTCACGACGTAGCCCGAGCCCTGCTCGAGCAGGTGCGGCAGGAACACCATGTTGCTGCGGACGATCCCGAGGAGGTTGACGTCGATGGCGCGCTGCCACGCATCGAGTGGGATCTCCTCGACCGGTCCCATGATCAGGATGCCGACGTTGTTCATCACGAGGTCGATGCCGCCGAACCGCTCGAGCGCGAGGTCGCGCGCGCCTTCGAGCTCGTTCTGATCCGTGACGTCGACGCGGAGACCGACGCCGTGGTCCCCGAGCTCGAGTGCCACGGCGGCGGCGCGGTCGGCGTCGATGTCGGTCACGACGACGTGCGCGCCGCGTCGAGCGAACGCGTGTGCACTCGCGCGGCCGATGCCGCTGCCGGCGCCGGTGATCACGGCGACCGTCTCGTTCCAGTCGATCGGCATCGTGCCTCAGCAGCCCAGCGCGCGGGCGATCACCAGGTGCTGGATCTCGTTCGTGCCCTCGCCGATCTCGAGCACCTTGGCATCGCAGTAGAAGCGGGCCACCGGTGACTCGAGCATGTACCCGAGCCCACCGTGGATCTGGACGGCCTCTGACGCCGCCGCCGTGGCCAGGCGACTCGCCTTGAGCTTCGCCATCGCCGCCTCTTTGAGAAAGGGCTGGCCGGTGTCACGCAGGGATGCGGCGCGGTACGTCAGCCAGCGCGCGGCCTCGAGCTCGGTCGCCATGTCGGCGAGCTTGAACTGGATCGCCTGGAACGTCGAGATGGGCTGCCCGAACTGCACGCGCTGCTTGGCGTAGTCGGTGGCCATGTCGAGGACGGCCTGCGTGAGGCTGAGCGACAGAGCGGCGATCGAGATGCGCCCGACCTCGAGCGTGCTCAGGAACTGGTTGAGCCCCATCGCCGGATCACCGACGAGGTGATCGTCCGCGACCCAGACGTCGTCGAAGAACAGCTCCCGGGTGTCGAGGCCACGCCAGCCGATGCCGCGCAGCTTCGGGCCCATGGTGAAGCCGGGTGTGTCGTTCTCCACGACGAAGCTCGCGTAGGTCGGCCGCTCCTCGTCGCCCGACTCCGTGCGCGCCAGCAGCGTCACCCCGAACGACATGTCCGTGCCGGCGTTGGAGATGAACGCCTTCCGGCCGTTGATCAGCCAGCCACCGTCCCGCCGCACCGCGCGCGTGCGGATGCCGCGCGCGTTGGAACCCGCATCGGGCTCGGTCAAGCCGAACGCGCCGAGCGCGCGGCCCTCGGCCAGCGGTCGCAGCCAGCGCTCGCGCTGCGCGTCGGCGCCGAAGAGGTAGAGCGGCAACGAGCCGATGGTCACGTGTGCCTGCCAGGCCGCGGCCACCGACTGGTCGGCCAGCCCGAGCTGCTCCATCGCGGCGACGAAGCCGACGGTCGACATGCCGATGCCGCCCCACTGCTCCGGGATCAGCATGCCGAGCAGACCCAGCGCACCCATCTCGCGGAGCACGTCGGTCGGGCACCGTGCCTCCTCCCACGCCAGCGGGGCGCGCGGGGCGATCTCCTTCTGCGCGAACTCGCGGCACAGCTCCACGAGGTCGCGTTCCGACTCGGTGAGCGAGAAGTCCACGGTCGCGTCCTTCCAGGCCTGGCCGATCTCGAGCATCGCAGCCCCGCGGGGTCACGCGACTGGTCAGGGCGCTCGCCGCCAGGGTAGTTTGTACCGACCAGTCAGTCCACGAGCGACGATCGGGTCGACGGGCAGGAACGGCATGACCCGATGCCCACCGACATCACCCGGTCAATACGTTCACGCCACCGCCCACCAGCGGCGACGAGGGGGGAAGATGCGACTGTCACGAGCAGCGGCAGCGGCGATCGTCGTGGTGATCGCCGTGGTCGGTTCGATGCTGATGCCGGCCGGTGCGCAGGGCGGGAAGCCGGCCGCGGACGACGTGGGCATCACCGACAACGAGATCCATGTCGCGGTGATCGCCGACGTCGAGAACCCGGTCGTGCCGGGGCTCTTCCAGTCCGGTGTCGACGCCGTGAAGGCATGGGCGAAGCTGCTCAACCAGAAGGGCGGTCTCGCGAAGCGCAAGGTCGTCGTCGACTTCATCGACTCGAAGCTGAGTGCTGACGAGGCACGCAACGCGGTCATCACGGCGTGCGGCGAGGACTTCGCCATGGTCGGCAGCGAGGCGTTGTTCCTCAACAACGTCGACGACATGGTCGGCTGCAAGGACAAGCAGGGGAACGCGACCGGATTGCCGGACACGCCGGGGCTCGCACTCGAGCTCGCGCAGCGATGCTCGCCGGTCTCCTACGTGTTCAGCGGCGACTCCAAGTTCTGCGCGAACCAGGACCAGCACCCGCAGACCTATTTCCCGCAGGCTGGCGACGCCCGCTACTACCTCAAGAAGAACAAGGACCTCCACGGGATCTGGCTCGTCCCAGCCGATCTCCGCGCGACGCGCAACGCCCAGATCACGAACTTCCAGGCGGGTTTCGAGCTCGGCATGAAGAAGGACGGCGAGGGCTTCTACGACACCTCGGCGCGCTCACCGCAGAGCGCGTTGACGCCCTTCGTGCAGGTGTTGAAGGACAACGACTCGACGTTCGCGTACAACGGCAATGCCAACAACATCATGGTGCTGCTCCGCCGTGAGGCGAAGCTCCAGGGTGTGAGCTCGGTGAAGGTCTGGGCGTGCAACCAGGGCTGCTACGACAACGAGTTCCTCAAGTCAGGTGGCGCCGACGTCGAGGGGACGTACTCGTGGATCCCGACGTTGCCGTTCTACTCCGAGTACAAGGTCAACCCGAGGTTGAAGGCGGTCGTCAAGGAGCTCGGCGGTCCGAACAAGCTGAACGCCAACTCGATCAACGCGTTGGTCGGGGCGCTGCTGTTCGAGCAAGGTGCGAAGAAGGCCCTCGCCAACGGCGGCACGCTCACGCGCGCCTCGCTCCTCGAAGCGCTGAAGGGCATCCACGACTTCGATGCCACGGGCATCGCCGGCCCCGTGGACGTCGGCAACCACGAGCCCGGCCCCTGCTTCGTCCTGACACAGGTGAAGAACGGGAAGCTCGTGCGCGTCTTCCCCACCAAGCCCGGGACGTTCGACTGCAACAAGAAGAACATCGTCCCGGTCAAGCTGGACCTGCTCTGAGTGCCGACGATGGACGAGACGTCAGGGCTGGCCGGCCTTGTTCTCCTCGAACGTCTCCATGATCACGTCGGCGCTCTCCATGAGCGGCCCCGGAGGCCGCAGGGTGACGTCCTGGAGGTCGATGTCGGGATGCGCGAGCGCGGTGTCGACGAGCTCGACCACCGCTCTGCCGACGTCGTCGACCTCCATCATGCCGGCGGCCATCTGGGCCTGCGCGACCCACGAGGGGAACAGCGACGCCGCGACGTCGGTCTCGAAATCACGCGCGAACTCCGTGCCGACGGTCGCGCCGACGCAGATGCAGCAGAAGCGCACCTCGGGCTGCTCGGTGCGCCAGCCGCGGATCGTCTCCTCGAGGGCAGCCTTGCTCGCGCTGTAATGCACGAGGCCGTGGCGCGGGCGCCCGACCGCCTCGGACGAGAGGTAGCCGACGAACGCACCGGACGCGAGATGGGGGAGCGCGGCCGTGGTGACGAGTGACGGCCCGATGACGTTGACGTCGAAGACCTGACGCCACTCCGGTTGCGCCGTGTCGCGCAGCAGGCTCAGGCCCGACGTGCCGGAGCACACGAGGAGCGCGTCGATCTCACCGAGCGCGTCGACCGCGGACGCGACGAGCGCGGTGCAGTCATCGGCGTCGGCGATGTCGGCGACCAGCGCGTGCCCGCCACCCGCGTCGGCGATCACCTCGTCGAGCCGCTCGCGGCGCCGTCCGACGAGCACGGCGTCCGCGCCGGCACGGACCGCGGCCTGGCCCACGGCACGCCCGATGCCCGCCGATGCCCCGATCACGAGGAGCCGCCGCCCGGCCAGCGTTGCGCTCACCAGTCCTCCAGCGCCGTGCCGGCGACGGCTGCGCAGACGCCGCCGTCGACGAGCACGTCGATGCCGGTCACGAAGCTGGCGTCGTCCGACAGGAGGAAGCCCACGACCGCGGCGATCTCCTCGGGCCGGCCCTCTCGACCGAGCGGCGTGCGCTCGAGGAGCGCCGCCATCGTGGGCTGGGCCGCCGCCTCCTGTCGACCTTGCGGCGTGTCGATCATCCCGGGCGAGAGCGAGCAGATGCGCGCGCCCTGTCGGCCCCACGGCACCGCGACCCGGCGAACGAGACGTTGCACCCCGCGCTTGGCCCACGAGTAGGCCATCCCCGGATCCTCGACCAGGGAGCCGCCGACGTCGTGCACGCGATCGAGGAAGTCCGGGGCGAGCGGCTCGTCGAGCACGGCATCGACGTTCGCGACGCCCTCGGGCACCCCGAGCACCGCGGCCATGCTCGCGAAGCAGACCGCGGCGGTTCCGGGGCCGGCGTGTGGGGTGAGCGCCTCGATCAGGCGCGCGGTCCCGACGAGGTCGACGCTGAAGATGCTCTGCCAGTCGGCCATCGTCGGCGAGATGCCGGCCGCGTGCGCGATGCCACGCAGCGCGCCCGCGGCGGCCACCCGATCCGCGAGGTCCGAGATCGCGTCGGCGTCCGTCACGTCGATGGCCAGGGGCACGGCATCGACGGCGCCCGCGAGCTCGTCGGCGGCGGCCTTGGCCCCGACCTCGTCGCGGTCCACGAGGAGGAGCACGTCCGCCGTGCTCGCGAGGCGATCGGCGCACGCGCGCCCCATCCCTCGGGCCGCGCCGGTGACGATGGCGACCGAGCGTTCAGCTGCCACGGTGTCTCCTCCTCGGGTGCGGGCTCGACGATCGGGCACGCTGCCGGCAGTGTCAGGCTGCAGTCTCGTGGATGCGGGCGAGGATCGGAAGCGGGAGATGCGCCTGCTCGTCGTGGTCGCGCACCCCGACGACGAGACGTTCGGGTGTGGGTCGCTGCTCGCCCACGCGGCGGCGCATCGCGTCTCGACGGCCGTCGTGTGCGCGACCCCCAGAGCGCGTACCTCGAGTTCGAGTCTCTGGGAACGCCCGAGGACGCGATCACGACCGTGCTCGACACGGGCGATCGGCTCGACGTGCGGGAGGCGGCGATCGCGCTCCACGCGTCGCAGATCTCGCCGTTCGAGGCGATGCCGGCGGACTTGCGCCGCGCGTTCCTCGCGGTCGACCGGCTCC
Source organism: Acidimicrobiia bacterium (assembly GCA_036559825.1). Classification (GTDB taxonomy): domain Bacteria; phylum Actinomycetota; class Acidimicrobiia; order IMCC26256; family PALSA-555; genus DATBSK01. The sequence continues at coordinate 12,456 of DATBSK010000148.1, forward strand.
GTCGCGTGCGACCCGAGTGGACGGGCGGGCCGATCGAGCACGAGATCTTCGTCACGACCGAGCGGGCGTTGAGCGCCGTGGACGATACTGAGCGGCGGTCGCGTCGGTGACGGGGCCCGGAGGTGTGTGGTGATCGTTGCGTTCCTGCTGCTGAGCCTGCTCGTCGCCGTCTCCACCTTCTCCGCGGTCGTCGTACCGCGCCGACCGACGATGCTCGGCTTCCTCGTGTTCCTGTTCGGCCTCCTCCCGAGCGAGCTGCCGTTCGTGTGCCTCGTCTGGGACGTCGTGCTGCTCGTGGTGTTCGGCATGCTCGGCACGTTCGACTCGACGCTCGGGGTCGTCGCGGTCGCGCTCCTCGCCCTCTCCGCGGTCGGTCAGATCATCCTCGCGGTGCGGGCCGCCGCCGCCGGACCCGTGGTCGACCGCGCCCTGCGCGACGCGCTCGGCGCGACCTTTGACGACGAGATCGACGACGCACTGGCACGGGATCTGCGCACTCGTGTGCCGCTGCCCCCGGTGCTGCTGACCCCGTTCGTGAGCAAGCGTCGTGACGTCGTCCGCGTCGCAGACCTCGCGTACGGAGATGCCGGGATCAGGAACTGGCTCGACCTCTACTACCACCGCTCTCGACCGGAGGGGTCCCCGATCCTGGTGTACGTCCATGGGGGCGCGTGGGTCACCGGGAAGAAGAGCCGGCAGGGAATGCCGATCGTCTACCACTTCGCGCGGCGCGGCTGGCTGTGCGTCGCGCCGAACTACCGGTTGTGCCCGGCCGCGACGTTCCCCGACCAGCTGGTGGACGTGAAGCGGGTGATTGCGTGGGTCCGTGAGCATGCCGAGGAGTACGGCGGTGACCCGAGCCAGGTGTTCATGGCCGGGGGCTCCGCCGGCGGCCACCTCACCGCGCTGGCGGCGCTGACCGCGAACGATTCCGCCTATCAGCCGGGCTTCGAGCACGTCGACACGTCCCTCACCGCGGCGATGCCGCTGTACGGCGACTACGACTGGCTCGACTCCAACGGCGAGCGGCAGCGGCGTCACCTCGAGCGGTTCGACTTCTTCGCCGACAAGATCCTGAAGTGCTCGCTCGAGTCGGAC
>DATBSK010000149.1:0-6116 GCA_036559825.1 Acidimicrobiia bacterium
GCCGTCGGTGTAGCGCTCGACGTGGTCGATGATGAGGTTGCGGCTGTTGTCGCAGCCCTGCCGGCCACAGGTCGGGTAGGTCGCTTCGAGCCAGCGCCGCAGCTTGGCCGGCACCGTGCGCGTCACCGACGAGACGTGCGAGATGCGGTCGTCGTCGTGGACGAGCAGCGTGACGCGGGCATCAGTGAGCAGCTTCTTGGCCACGGTGACCGGGATCGGACCGAAGCCGTCGAGCTCGCAGACCTCGCCGGCGACGACGTGCCCGCGCTCCAACGCCGCGGCAGGGGCGTTGAGTCGCGCATCGACCGGCTGGCGCGGGCCGCGATCGACCAGGTTCGCCAAGGCGTCAGCCATGTAGGCAACGCGCGGCTCGCGCTTGCCACCGGCCCGCGCCTCTCGGAAGATCAGGTCGGTCTCGGCTTCGAGCGCGGCGCGGAACCCGGCGGCACGGTCGGGCGCCAGCGTGACATCCGCGCGGAAGGCACCGTGCTCGTTCCAGGTGTAGACGGCCCGCTGGTCGTGGAGCCGGCGCGCCCAGCCCTCGTCGTCGGCGATCGACGCCGCCACCACTCGGGCACAGTGATCCCTGAGCCCCTTCACGCGCGACCGGCGCGCGGTGCCCAGCAGCGCGTGCTCTGCGCTCGGGTCCTTGCTCGCGGCGTAGGAGATCTCGCGCGCCTGGACCTCGGAGAGATGACCGCTGCGGAACGCCACGTCTGTGGCGGGGAGATCGTCGAGGCGCTTCGCGGTCCGCAGCGCCGACTCCGCCGCGCCGACCGTGACACCGCTCACCGCGGCGAGCAGCTCACCGGCGCTGCGGTGTCCGCGCTCGCGATACGCCTGCGTCTCGTCGACCCGCCGCGTCGCCAGCGCCTTCCCGGCCGCGCACACGTGCTCCCCGCGCACGAACAGCTCCATCAACCTGGTCGCCCCGTGGCCGTCGACCACGCCCGGCTCGAGATCGCGCACGGCCGCCTCGAGGGCGTCGATGGCGCTGCGGATCTGCTCGAACATGGCCGGGTCCTGCCTGTCGTCGGGTGGCCGGGGAGCTCCGGCCGCGTCACCGAGATCTGGTTGGCAGGACGATCACGCCCGTCCGCGAAGCGTGGCCGCAGTATACGAACATGTGTTCGATGTGTCAAGGGGGCGATGCGAAAAATCTCCACGAGTCATCGCCGACGCGGCAACCAGGCTCGGCGCATGGTCGACCGCCTCTTCGCGGAAGCAAGGCTCGCCGCGCTCTATGACGCCCTCTGCGCGGGGCGACCCGACTTCGCCTTCTACCTGCCTCTCGTGATGGGCGCTCGCCGCGTCCTCGACGTGGGCTGTGGCACCGGCGAGCTCCTTCGCACTGCGCGGCAGGCCGGCCACCGAGGAGAGCTGTGCGGGCTCGATCCCGCAGCCGCCATGCTCGAGCACGCGCGGGTCCGCGAGGACGTGGACTGGGTTCTGGGCGACGTGGGCGCCATCGAGGGAGACGTGCAGTTCGACCTGGTCGTCATGACGGGGCACGCGTTCCAGGTGCTCATCACCGACGCCGAGGTCTCTGCACTGCTGAGGACGGTCCGTTCAGTGGTCGCCCCCGACGGGACGTTCGTCTTCGAGACGCGCAACCCGCTCGTGCGCGAATGGGAGCGCTGGACGCCGGATCACCCGATCGTCGTGGCTGACCAAGATGGAAAGCCTGTACGAGTCGTGCGTCGGGTCGAACGCGCCGACGGCGAGCACGTGTCGTTCACGATGACCTTCACCAACGACGCGTGGGAACGAGCGGAGACGAGTCGGAGCACGCTGCGCTTCCTGAACCCGAGACGCGCTGGCGAGGCATCTGACGAGCGCCGGGTGGAGGATCGAGGCGCAGTACGGCGACTGGAGCCGGCAACCGCTCAGCGACGTGAGCCCGGAGATCATCACGGTCGCCCGGGTCGCGCGGCACGGCGCCCTGAGCTACGACGCGGCGTCGGCGAGCGATTCGCTGAGCGTCGGATGCGCGAACAGCGAGTCGACGATGTCGACGACCTTCAAGCCGTTCGTGACGGCCACGGCGACGACGCCGATGAGCTCGGCCGCGTTCCGGCCGACGATCGAGCCGCCGAGCACGACGCCGGTCGCGGGATCCGAGACGATCTTCACGAAGCCCCGCGGGTCGCCCTTGATGAGCGCCTTCGCGTTGGCGGTGTACGGGACCTTCGTGACCCGGATCTTGCGGCCGGACGCGAACGCCTCCGCCTCGTCGAGGCCCACGTCGGCGATCTCGGGCTCGGTGAACACCGCGGACGCGGCCTTGCCGTAGTCGAGGTTGCGGTGCGGGCGGTTGTGCATGCCCATGAGGTGCTCGGCGATCTTGCGACCCTGCATCGCCGCGACCGACGACAGCGGGAGGTTTCCCGAGATGTCACCGACCGCGTAGATGTGCGACGAGCTCGACAGGCAGTTGTGGTTGACGACGACGTAGCCGGCCTCGTCGAGGTCGATGCCGACCTGCTGGAGCCCGAGCCCGTCGGTGTTGGGCACCGACCCGACCGCGAGCACCGCGTGGGAGCCCTCGATCGAACGGCCGTCCTCGCAGTGCACGACGACCGTGTCGCCGTTCCGGACGATCGCGTCCGCTCGCGCGCCCTTCAGCAGGACGACCCCGCGCTCGAGAAACGCCTCCTCGAGCGCGGAGGCGACCTCGGCGTCCTTGATGGGTAGCACCTGCTGGCGAGACACGAGCAGGGACACCTTCGAGCCGAGCGAGTCGAACATGTGCGTGAACTCGACGCCCGTGACACCCGATCCGATGATCACGACGTGCTCGGGGATCTCGGGTGGCGGGTAGCAGTGGCGCGTCGTGAGGACGCGCTCGCCGTCGACCGGCGCGAAGTCCGGGACCCGCGGGCGCGAGCCCGTCGCCACCACGACGTAGTCGGCCGAGAGACGCTCGTCGCCCTCCGGCGTCTCGACGACCACCGTGTGCGGATCGGCGAACCGCCCCGTCCCCCGGATCACGCGCACGTCCTGCGATCGCAGCAGCTCTTCCAGCGAGGTCCGCAACCGGCCCTCGATCGAGGAGATCCGCTCCTTGAGCGCGTCGACGTCGAGCCGGCCCGCGGCTTGGAGACCCATCGCCGCGGCGCGGGTCAGCTCCGCGAGCTCGCCACCCGTCGCGATCAGGGCCTTCGACGGGATGCAGTCCCAGAGGTGGGCGGCGCCGCCGACGACCTCGCGCTCCACCAGCGTCACCTCGGCGCCGAGCTGCGCGGCGACCGTCGCGCACGTGTTGCCGCCGGGTCCCGCACCGATGATGACGAGACGCGTGGTCGGCACGCTTCCAGCGTACGTGAGGCGTACCGTGCAGCCGTGTCCGAGCTGCGTCACGACGTGCTGACCGGCAGGCTCGTGCTGCTCGCACCCGGTCGCGAGTCGCGACCGAGCACGTTCGCCGACCGCTCCGACACGCCGCGCGGCGCGAGCGGTGGCTCGGATCGCGCACCGCGCGCATGCCCGTTCTGCCCTGGCCACGAGCACGAGACACCGCCAGAGGTCGCGCGAGCAGGGCCGGGCGCGCCCGACACGCCCGGCTGGCGAGTGCGCGTCGTGCCGAACCTCTATCCCATCGTCGGCGGAGACGCACCGGGCCCGGGTGCCGGGGGCGCGCACGAGGTCGTCGTGCTCTCGCCCGAGCACGACGCGAGCTTCGGCGACCTGGACGACGACCAGGCGACCGAGGTGCTGACGATGCTGCGAGCGCGCGCCCGGGCCCACACGGACGCGGGGCGGCCGCACGTGCAGCTCATCGTCAACGAGGGCCGGGCGGCCGGTGCGTCGATCGAGCATCCGCACGCGCAGGTGCTCGCGCTCGAGTTCGTCCCGCCCGCGGTGACCGTCGCGGTGGATCGCTTCGCGCAGCTCGGGTCGAACCCGGTGCTCGCCGACCTCGAGGATGCCGTCGCTCGCGATCTCGCCGTCGTGCAGGGCGACCAGGTCGCGGCGTGGTGTCCGGCCGGCGCCGCGTCACCGTACGAGACGCGCCTTGCGGTCCTCGGCACGGGGGCACGCCTCCAGGACGCGAGCGACGGCGCGGTGCTCGGGGCGGCCGTCGTCCTGCGCGACGTCCTCGCGGCGCTCGGCAGGACCCTCGACCAGGACGGGCGTCGCGTCTCCTACAACGTGATCGTGCACAACGGGCCCGCCGACGTGGACGACTACCACTGGTGGATCGGGATCGTCCCGCGTGTCGCGGTCGTCGCCGGGTTCGAGGTGGCGACCGCGGTCCTCGTGAACACGGTCGATCCCGCGGTCGCCGCCGAACGGCTGCGGAGCTGCGTCAGCGACCGGTGAACCTCGCCTGTCCGGGGCCGTGCTCGAGGAACGAACGCAGGCCGATGGCGGCGTCGTCCGTCGCGAACACCTCGACGAACGCATCGGCCTCCGCATCGAGCCCGGCCGCGAGCGAACCGTCGAGCCCGGCGTCGATCGCGCGCTTGGCGAGCGCCATCGCGACGACCGGGCCCGCTGCGAACGACGACGCCCACTCGAGCGCGTCGTCCTCGACCCCCTCGGCGTCGACCACCCGGTCGACGAGGCCGACGGCGAGCGCCTCGTCGGCGCGCACGTGGCGTCCGGACCAGATGAGCTCCTTCGCGCGCGCCGGGCCCACGAGGCGCGGCAACCGCTGCGTCCCGCCCGCACCCGGGATGATGCCGAGCTGTATCTCGGGCTGACCGAGGCGCGCGGTCGTCGCGGCCACGCGCAGGTCACAGGCGAGCGCGAGCTCGAGCCCGCCGCCGAGCGCGAAGCCGCGGATCGCGGCGATGACCGGTCGCGGGATCGCCGCCACCGCGTCGAACGCGGCGCGGAAGCGTTCGCACACCGCGCGCGCGTCGGCACCGCCGGCGAGCTCCTCGATGTCCGCGCCTGCCGCGAAGGCCTTCTCCGATCCGGCGAGGACGACCGCGTGCAGCGCCGAGTCCGTGGCGAGCGAACGTGCCACCTCGGCGAGCCTCGCGAGGAGCGCGCCCGAGAGCGGGTTCAGCGGGGGGCGGTTGAGCCGAACGACGACGACGCCCTCGTCGCGCGGCTCCAGGGTCACGAGGTCCGGGTCGTGCGAGTTCGTCACGCCCCGGAGGGTAGTAACTCCTCCGCAGCGCGGTAGGGGTCGAGCTCGCGCTGCACCACGCGTTCGACGAGCGCTTCGAACGCGGGGCCCTCGCAGGCGCTCGCCGCTCCGCTCGTCAGCCGCGCGACGACGATGCTGCGGATCTCGTCACGGGCGCGCGCCTGTCGTCGCCGGCCGAGCTCGCCGTCGTGTTCCAGATGCGCGCGGTGTGCCTGGATGGCGTCGTGGAGCGCGTCGACACCCGTCCCGTCGGTCGCGATCGTCTGCACGACGGGCGGCGTCCACGAGCGCGGCGCCGACAGCTCGAGCATCTGCGCGAGGTCCCGCGCGGTGTCGTCGACGCCGGGCCGGTCCGCCTTGTTGATCGCGAAGACATCCGCGATCTCGAGCAGGCCCGCCTTGTTCGCTTGCACCGCGTCACCCCAGCCGGGGTTCACGACCACCACGGTGGTGTCGGCCGCCTCCGCGACCTCGACCTCGACCTGACCGACGCCGACCGTCTCGACGAGCACCCACGGGTTCCCGACCGCGTCGAGGATGCGGATCGCCTGGGGCGTCGCGAGCGCGAGACCACCGAGATGCCCGCGCGTGGCCATCGAGCGGATGAAGACGTCCGGGTCGGTCGCGTGGTCGTGCATGCGAACGCGATCGCCGAGGATCGCGCCGCCCGTGAACGGGCTCGTGGGATCGATCGCCAGCACCGCGACGCGTGCGCCCTCGCTGCGGATCCGGCCGATGAGCCGGTCGGTGAGGGTCGACTTCCCCGATCCCGGCGCTCCCGTCAGTCCGACGGTGTAGGCGCCGCCGGTGTGCGGGTAGAGGCGGGCGACCGCGTCGGTTGCGTCCGGCCCTCCCGTCTCGACGAGCGAGATCAGCCGGGCGACGGCGCCGCGGTCACCGCCGAGCGCGCGCTCGACGAGCGTCTCCACCGCGTCGGCAGCCTCGACGGGCACCGCGCCTCGTGTGGTCAGAAGATCTCGGCGTCCGTGTCGACGTTGTCGGCGACGACGGCCGC
>DATBSK010000150.1:0-11952 GCA_036559825.1 Acidimicrobiia bacterium
ACGCCTGGCGATTGTGCCCGACGTGCAACGACCTCAAGACCTACCGCGGCTGGACGGTCATCGGCGCACCCGGCCACTGGGACCTCGTCCCACCCGATCACCCCGACGACCCCGACCCGCCATGACGGTCAGGCCGAGCACGTCACGCGAGCAGCTCTCCGTGCCACACAGTGACCGCGCGTCCCGCGAGGGTGACGCGGCCCGGCGCGGGCGCGTCGACCTCCACGCGCACGGTCCCGCCGCGGGCGCTGACCTGGCGGCCTACGACGTGCGTGCGCCCGAGCCGCTCCGCCCACCACGGGCCGAGACTGGTGTGCGCGCTCCCGGTGACGGGATCCTCGTCGATGCCGTACTTGGGCGCGAAGTAGCGCGAGACGAAGTCGACGCCCGGCTCGTCACCGGCGGCCGTGACCGCCAGTCCTTCGACGCCGCTCAGGGACGCGAGCGCGGCGATGTCGGGCGTGAGGGCGCGCACCGTCGCCGCGTCGGCCAGCTCGACGACGTGGTGGAGATCGTTGAGGCCGATGGCGATGGGCTCGGCGCCGAGCGCGGCTGCGAGCCCCGGCGGCGCGTCGACGGCGCGAGCCGGCGCGGCGGGGAAGTCCAGCGCGATGCCGTCGTCCGCCGACGTGGCGACGAGCTCACCACGCCACCGGGTCCGGAAGCGCGCCGGGCGGTCGCGCGCGAGCCGTTCGGTCTCGTAGAGGACATGGGCGCTCGCGAGCGTCGCGTGCCCGCACAGCTCGACCTCGGTCGTCGGCGTGAACCATCGCAGGTCGAAGACGTCGTCGCGGGCGACGACGAACGCCGTCTCCGAGAGGTTCAGCTCCGCCGCGACGCTCTGCATGAACGCGTCGTCGAGCGGTCGGTCGAGCAGGCACACGGCCGCGGGGTTGCCGCGAAACGCTTCGTCGGCGAACGCGTCGACGCAGGCGATCGGGATGCGGCGCGGACGCGCCGTCACTCGATGACGACGAGCACGTCTCCCGTGCCCACCGTGTCGCCTGCCGCGACGCGGATCTCGCGCACCGTGCCGCCGCGCTCGGCGTTGATGTGGTTCTCCATCTTCATCGCCTCGAGGACCAGCAGCGCCTGGCCCGATTCGACCGTGTCCCCCTCGGCGACGAGCACCTTCACGATCGTGCCCTGCATCGGTGCCGCGACGGTTCCGTTGCCACCACCGCCGCCGGCCCCGGACATCGAGAGGTGCCGGTGTCGCCGCGGTCCACCCGCATCGGGCGCGGCACCGACGGGCATGTCCGGCATCCACAGCTTGACGACGAAGCGCTTGCCGCCCACCTCGACGGGCACGACGCGTTCGACGAGCTCAGGCTCGTCGTCCGTCGTCTCCGCAGGGGGGGCGGCCGCGGCGCTCGCGGCGAAGATCGACGGGTCGACGTCGTTCTCCACCCACTTGGTGGAGTGCTTGCCGGCGGCGAAGTCGGGGTGCGCGAGCAACGCCAGGTGCGCCGGCACGGTGGTGCGCACTCCACCGACCTCGAGCTCGCGCAGCGCGCGGAGCGCGCGGTGGCGCGCGGCCGTGCGATCCCCCGCCCACACGACGAGCTTGCCGACGAGGTTGTCGTAGTACTGCGAGATCGTGTCGCCCTCTTCGTACCCGCCGTCCCACCGGACGCCGGGTCCCGTCGGGACGCGCAGGTGCGTGATGGTTCCGGGGGAGGGGAGGAACGCCTTGGCCGGATCCTCGGCGTTGATGCGGCACTCGATCGCGTGTCCGCGCACAGAGATGTCGTCCTGCTCGAACGAGAGCGCCTCGCCCGCGGCCACGCGCAGCTGCTCGGCGACCAGGTCGAGGCCCGTCACCGCCTCGGTGACGCAGTGCTCGACCTGGAGGCGGGTGTTCATCTCGAGGAACCAGAACTCGCCGTCCTGGAAGAGCATCTCGACGGTGCCGGCGTTCACGTAGCCGCACCCCCGCGCCACCTTCACGGCGGCCTCGCCCATGGCGCGGCGCAGCGAGTCGTCGAGGCCAGGCGCGGGCGTCTCCTCGATGAGCTTCTGGTGCCGCCGCTGCGTCGAGCAGTCGCGCTCGCCGAGCCAGACGGCCCCGCCGTGCGTGTCGGCGAACACCTGCACCTCGATGTGGCGCGGCTTCGTCAGGTACCGCTCGAGATACGCCTCGGAGCGCCCGAAGTACGCCTGCGCCTCGCGGCTCGCCGACTCGAAGGCCGCGGCCGCGCCGTCCGGGCCGTCGCACACCTTCAGGCCCTTCCCCCCGCCTCCGTACGCGGCCTTGATCGCGACCGGCCAGCCGTGCTCGTTGCCGAAGGCGACGATCTCGTCGACGTCGCCGATCGCGCTCGTCGTGCCCGGGACCGCCGTGACCCCCGCGGCCGCCGCGGCCTTCCGCGAGGAGATCTTGTCGCCCATGATCTCGATCGCCTCGGGCGGAGGGCCGATCCACGCCACGCCCTCGCCCGCGACGGCGCGGGCGAAGTCCGCGTTCTCGGCGAAGAAGCCGTACCCCGGGTGCACCGAGTCCGCGCCGGACGTCGAGATGATCTCGAGGATCCGCTCGGTGTTGAGGTAGCTCTCGGCAGCGGTCTGCCCGCCGAGCGCGTACGCCTCGTCGGCATAGCGCACGTGGAGCGCGTCGCGATCGAGATCCGAGTACACCGCGACGGTTGCGACACCGAGCTCGCGGCACGTGCGCATCACGCGCACCGCGATCTCGCCGCGGTTCGCGATCAGGACCTTCGACAGCACGGTACCCCCGGGAGAAGCTCGGAGAACTACGTATCCTACGGGCGATGGGTGATCACCCGGCGAGCCGGGGCGCGCCCTCGGCCCCGCCCGGGGGTCCACTGCGACCAGATCGCTGGGTCGTGCAGTGGTTCTCGACGCTCGACTCGACGAACCGTTGGCTGCTCGACGAGGCGCGTGGCGGGGCACCCGCGGGGCTCGTCGCGGTCGCGGACCACCAGAGCGCGGGGCGCGGGCGGCGCGGCCGTGCGTGGGAGTCGACCCCTGGCGCCTCGCTGCTCGTGTCCGTGCTGCTGCGACCGCGCATCGAACCCGAGGCGCTCCACCTCGTCACGATGCGTGTGGCGCTCGCCTTCGCGGACGCGCTCGAGAGCGCCGCGCGCCTCGCCGTGCAGCTGAAGTGGCCGAACGACCTCGTCGTCGGGGAGCGCAAGCTCGCCGGGTTGCTCGCAGAGGCGGAGATCGTCGGCGGGTCCGTGGGTGCCGTCGTCGTCGGGGTCGGGTGCAACGTCGCTCAGACCACGTTCCCGCCGGAGCTCGCGCCGACGGCCACGTCGGTCGCGCTCGAGACCGGTGTCGCGCCGGAGCGAGAGGCGCTGCTCGACACGGTGCTGGAGCGTCTCGACGCGAGGCTCGACGCGCCGCCCGACTCGATCTGCACCGACTACCGCACGCGCCTCTCGACCCTCGACCGCGATGTGAGGATCGAGCTCGACGAGCACGTCATCGAAGGTCGCGCGTTCGACATCGACGAGCAGGGGCGGCTCCTCGTCACGCAACCGGGTGACGGCGTCGTCGCGGTGGCGGTCGGCGACGTCGTGCACCTGCGCGCGGGATCGTCAGTGTCCTAGGGATCGAGGTCGCGGCGGACGAGCGCGCGGAACTCCTGCGCGATCCGCTCGGTCACCTTGCCCGGTGCGCGGGGCAGTGCGACGTCGTCGATGTGCGAGATCGGCTCGACCTCCCGCGTGCTGGAGGTGAGGAACGCCTCCTCGGCATCACCGAGGGTCGCTGGGGCGAGCGACCGTTGGGAGGCGTCGATCCCCAGCTCGGCGCAGAGCTCGAGCACCAGCGCGCGCGTGACGCCGAGCAGACAGCCGGACTCGGCGGGCGGCGTGACCACGTGGCCGTCGACGACGACGAAGACGTTCGAGCCCGTGGCCTCGCAGACCTCGCCGCGCGTGTTCAGGAAGAGAGCCTCGCTCGCGCCGCGCTCGTGTGCGTAGCCGAGCGCGCGGACGTTCTCGGCGTACGAGATCGTCTTCAGCCCCGCGGTCGCGCCGCGCTCGTTGCGGGGCCAGGGAACCGTCACCACGCGCTCGCTCGCCGGCCACGCACGTGCTTCGGCCGCGGCGACGACGACGGTCGGGCCGTGCTCACCGCGCTCCGAGCCGAGGGGCGCCGGGCCGCCGGTCACCGTGACGCGCAGCCGCGCCTCGCGGAGGCCGTTCGCGGCGAGCACCGCCTCGGCGGCCGCTCGCAGCACCGCTCGGTCGGGGACGGTGAGGCCGAGTCCGGCCGCCGACTGCTCGAGCCGGTCGGCATGCCGGCGCCACGCGAAGGGCACCCCGTCGTACACCCGCAGGGTCTCGAACACGCCGTCCCCGACGAGGAGGCCGTGGTCGAACGGTGAGATGCGCGCCTCATCGGCGGGAAGGAGCGCCCCGTCGACCATCACCATGGCTCGCTCACTGCGGCCCGGGGTACCCGGGCCGCCTTGGTTCGCTCGGGGCACGATCGCTCGCGGAACGTGACTCACGCCGCGACCCGCGGGAGCGTCCCGAGCGCGCGCTGCAGTCGCGAGATCTTGAGCTCGGTCTCCTCCCACTCGGCGGCTGGGTCGGAGTCCGCCACGATCCCGCTGCCGACTCCGAGCGTCGTCTGGCCCCCCGTGATCGTGAACGTGCGGATCGCGACCGCGAGGTCGGCCTCGTCGTGCTCGGTGTCGATCCAACCGACGGCGCCGCAGTACACACCCCGGCGCACGGTCTCGAGGTCCTCGATGATCTGCAGCACGCGCGGCTTGGGTGCGCCGGTGACCGACGCGGGAGGGAAGGTGGCGCGCAGGAGCGCTCCGGCCCCGATCCGGGCACGGCGCCGCCCGCGGACTGTGCTCACGAGGTGCACGAGGCCGGGGTGCTCTTCGAGCGAGAGCATCGCGGGGACGTGGATCGAGCCGTACTCGCACACCCGACCGAGGTCGTTGCGGGCGAGGTCGACGATCATGACGTTCTCGGCCCGATCCTTGACGCTGTCGAGCAGCACGCGCGCGTCCGGACCCGTCCCCTTGATGGGCCGCGTCTCGCATTCGGCACCTCGCCATGCGAGGAACCGCTCGGGCGACGCGCTCACGACGGAGATCGACTCGTCGCCGACGGGCAGCACGAGGAGCGCGGCGTGCGGTGCCGGGTTCACGCGCGCGAGCGCTCGGTGCAGCGCGATCGGATCGAGCGTGTGATCCCAGGTGAGTCGCCGGGTCAGGTTGACCTGGTAGCAGTCGCCCGCCTCGATCAGCTCGATGATGGACGGGACGCGGGCCTCGAACTCGGCGCGGTCGAGGCTCGACGTCGGCGGGTCGAGGCTCGGTGGGAGTGCGCCAGGCGCCGGCGCGCGCTCGAGGAGACCTTCGAGCGCGGAGCACGCGCGTCGACCGCCGACGAAGCGCGCTCCCGACCGGTCGACGACGAGGCGCGCGTCATAGCGCGCGAGCACGACATCGGGCATCGACGGCTCGGGGGGAAGCCGAGTCTCGACCGTCTCGACGGCGCGCCCGAGGTCGTACGACAGATACCCGGCCCACCAGCCGGTGGCGAGCCCGTCGAGCACGTCGAACGCCCCCGCGCCGTTCGCGACGACGACGTCGGACGGCTCGGCCGCGACCACGGTCGCCTCGCCCCGGCGCACCACCACCGGTCGAGAGGACGGCGTCGGCACCGGCGGCAGGCGGGCGGCGCGCACGGGAACCGAGCCGGACGGAGCCACGTTGCACGAGGGTACGCGGGTGCCTCGCCGTGCCCCGCCGGATTGCCCCGTGCGGTCGGCGCGGCCGGGGAGATCGCCCGACCCCCCAGTAGCATGGAGCGCCCATGGGTCCCCGCCGATCGCCACTGCGCGCCTTCGCGGGCCGGTACGCGGTCGCCTTCGGGGTCGCGACCCTGTTCATGGCGGGCGCGGTCGTCACCGTCAACTACATCATCGACGAGAAGATCGACTCGATCGACCGGGTCGACGTCACGGTCGCGAACGCTCCACCCCAGGGCGCCAACTACCTCTTGATCGGCTCGGACACGCGTGCGTTCGTCGACACCGGCGCGGAGCAGGAGGCGTTCGGCAACCAGCAGGAGACCGGGGGTCAGCGATCGGACACGATGATGGTGCTGCACGTCGAGCCCGATCGACAGCGCACGCTCGCCGTGTCGTTCCCTCGGGATCTCTGGGTCAACATCCCGGGGGCCGGCGCCTCCAAGATCAACGCTGCGTTCAACGACGGCGGTCCCGACAAGGCGATCGAGACGCTGAAGTCGAACTTCGGCATCCAGATCAACCACTACCTCGAGGTCGACTTCAAGACGTTCCGGGGCATCGTCGATGCGATCGGCACCGTGCCCGTGTACTTCCCCTATGCGGCGCGCGACCAGAAGACCGGCCTCTACATCACGCTTCCGGGGTGCCTGCGACTCGACGGCACCTCCGCGCTGTCCTACGTCCGCTCCCGGTCGCTCGAGTACTACAGCAACACCCGCAAGCGCTGGATGAACGCCGACAACACGCCCGACATCGACCGGATCGCACGTCAGCAGGACTTCATGCGGAGGCTCGCCGGGCTCGCGGTGCAGAAGAGCCTCAACAACCCGCTCACGGCCAACGACATCGCCGACCGCGTGCTCGAGAACCTGAAGATCGACGACAACCTCACCAAGGACGACATCTTCGACCTCATCGACGCCTTCCGGACGATCAACCCGAACGACCAGAGCGCACTCGAGTTCCAGACGCTCCCGTGGAAGCAGGGACCCGACCAGAAGGGCCAGTCGGTGCTCTATCCCGACGAGCCGAAGGCCTCCGAGATGGTCGCCCGGCTCAACGACTTCAGCGACCACGGCGCTGGGTCGACCGCGACGGTCGCGCCCTCGAAGGTGAAGGTGCGGGTGCTCAACGGGACCGGCCTGGAGGGCGCGGCGTCCGCGGTGCGCGACCGCCTCGTCGAGCTCGGGTTCGTGGACGGTGGGACCGCGGACGACGGCCGGGGCACGGTCGCCCAGACCGAGATCCGGTACAAGCCCGGCGAGCTCGACAAGGCCAAGACGGTCTTCCGCGCGGTGAACCCCGACGCGCGGCTGGTCGAGGACGAGACCCTCGAGCGTGCCGACGTCGCGGTCGTCGTCGGCGTGAACTTCCAGTCGGTCGTGGCGCCGTCCGCGACCACCACGACGACCGCTCCGAGCGTTGCGCCCACGACCACGGCGAGCGCGCCGTCGTCGCCGACCACGGCTTCGCGCTCGTCCACGCCGACGACCACGCCGGTCGACACGAAGGCCGGGACGCCGGTGGCCATCCCGAACCAGAGTCAGCTCGGCACACCCGCTCCGAAGTCGCCGCCGTGCTGAGCCACGGCATGCGTCAGAGCACGTGAGCCGCGTCGGCGTCGTCGGGGCCGGCTACGTCGGCCTCACGACCGCGGCCTGCCTGGCGCACCTCGGACATGAGGTGGTGTGCGCCGACCTCGATGCCGAGAAGGTCGCGCGCCTCTCCAAGGGCGAGATCCCGATCCTCGAGGAGGGCCTCGACGACCTCGTGGCGCACGGGCTCGCCTCGGAGCGGCTGCGGTTCGTCGTGGGCACGGCGGAGGCCGCGAAGGATGCCGACTTCGTGTTCCTGTGCGTGCAGACGCCCCGGAGCGAGGACGGATCGGCCGATCTCGGCGCGATCGACGAGGCCGCGCGCGCCATCGCGCCGGTCCTGCAGCCCGGCGCGGTCGTGATCAACAAGTCGACCGTCCCCGTCGGCTCGACCGTGCGCGTCGACCACATCCTTCGTCAGTCGGGTGCGGTCGCCGACGTCGGCGTGGCGTCGAACCCCGAGTTCTTGCGTGAGGGCACCGCGGTGCGCGACTTCCTCCATCCGTCGCGCGTCGTGGTCGGCGCCGACGACACAGCTGTTGCCGTGCGCGTGACCGATCTCTACAAGGGTGTCCAGGCTCCCATCGTCGTGACCGACTCGATCTCGGCCGAGATGGTCAAGTACGCGTCGAACGCGTTTCTCGCCACGAAGGTCTCGTTCGTCAACGAGATCGCCAACATCTGCGAGCTCGTGCACGCCGACGTGCGGGACGTCGTGCTCGGAATGGGATACGACTCGAGGATCGGCTTCGAGTTCCTGCACCCGGGTCCGGGCTGGGGAGGATCGTGCTTCCCCAAGGACACCGCCGCGCTCGTGCACACCGCCGAGGCGGCCGGCTACGACTTCGGCCTCCTGCGCGCGACCATCGACGGCAACGACGCACAGCAGGCTCGAATGGTCGACAAGCTGCGCGACGCATGTGGCGGCGAGCTCGACGGTGCACGCGTGGCGGTGTGGGGGCTCACCTTCAAGGCCAACACCGACGACCTGCGCGAGTCGCCGGCGCTGGCGATCGTCGCGCAGCTGATCGCGCACGGCGCGCGCGTGACTGCGTACGATCCTCGCGCCGGCGAAGCCGCGACCGTGATCGTTCCTGCGTTGGAGGTCGCCCCCGATCCGTACGCCGCGTGCGCCGACGCCGAGGTCCTCGCCGTGCTCACGGAGTGGGACGAGTTCCGCTGGCTCGACTATGGGCGTGTCGGGGACGTGATGCGGTCGCCGACCGTCGTCGACACCCGCAACCTCCTGGATCCGGCCGCACTCCGCCGTCTCGGGTTCGTGTACCGAGGCGTTGGGCGCTGATGCCACGCGCAGTCGTCACCGGCGGTGCGGGCTTCCTCGGCGCACATCTCTGCCGGAACCTGCTCGACCGCGGGTGGGACGTCGTCGCGGTGGACGACCTGTCGACCGGGACCGAGGATCACGTCGCGGACCTCGTGGAGTCGCGCGACGGGTTCTCGCTCGTGTGCCACGACGTCGTCGACAGCATCCCGGTGGACGGTCCGCTCGACGCCGTCCTGCACTTCGCGAGCGCGGCCAGCCCGCGCGAGTACCTCTCGCGTCCACTCGCGACGCTCGCGGTCGGGTCGACCGGGACGCAGCATGCTCTGGAGCTCGCCTCGGCGACGCGTGCGCGCTTCCTGCTCGCGTCGACGAGTGAGGTCTACGGCGACCCCGAGGTGCACCCGCAGCCCGAGAGCTACCGCGGGAGTGTGAGCCCGGTCGGGGTGCGCTCGGTCTACGACGAGGCGAAGCGCTTCGCGGAAGCCTTGACGATGGCGTATCACCGCGTGTTCGGCGTCGATGCGAAGATCGCGCGGATCTTCAACACGTACGGCCCGCTCCTCGAGCCCGCCGACGGTCGCGTGATCTCGAACTTCCTCGCGCAGGCCGCCGCGGGCGAACCGCTCGCCGTCTACGGCGACGGGACCCAGACGAGATCGTTCTGCTACGTGGACGACGAGATCGCGGGCCTCCTCGCGCTGCTCGACAGCGACTGGATCGGGCCGATGAACCTCGGGAACCCGGTGGAGCACACGATCCTCGAGGTCGCCAAGCTCGTGCTCGACGTCACTGGATCGAGCTCGGAGGTCACGTTCGAGTCGCTGCCGCCCGACGATCCGGCACGCCGGTGCCCCGACATCTCGCTCGCCGAGCGCGAGCTCGGATGGCAGCCGGTCGTCCCGTTGCGCGACGGCCTGGTCCGCACGCTCGAGTGGTACCGGTCGCGGACCTGAGCGCGAAGTCTGGCGAGGGCGCGGCCGCGCGATGGTGCGCCGTCGTCGTGAGCTACGAAGCTGGCGACCTGCTCGTCGACTGCGTGCGGTCACTGCTCGAGGACACCAGCGCGGGGCCGCCCGACGTCGTCGTCGTGGACAACGGGTCCTCGGACGGGTCGGTGGCGCGGCTGCGCGCCACGTTCCCCGGTATCGCCGTGACCGTGACCGACCGGAACCGCGGCTACGCCGCTGCCGCGAACCTGGGCATCGCCGCCACGGACGCCGCCGTCGTCGCGGTGTGCAACGCCGACCTGCGCGTCGAGCCCGGTACCGCGGCCGCGGTGCTGCGCAGGCTCGACACGGAACCCGATCTCGGCGCGGTCGGGCCACTCGTCCTCCAGCCGGACGGCACGCCCTACCCGTCGGCTCGGCAGGTGCCGAGCGTCGGCGACGCGGTTGGCCACGGCCTCGTCGGTCTGGTGCGCGCCGACAATCCCTTCACACGTCGGTACCGGGAGCTCGATGCGGACCCGCACCGCCCTCGCGACGTGGACTGGGTGTCCGGCGCTGCGATCTGGCTGCGGCGGACAGCACTCGGCTCGGTCGGGGGCTGGGACGACGGCTACTTCATGTACGTGGAGGACGTCGACCTGTGCTGGCGGCTGAGGAGCGCGGGGTGGCGGGTCGCGTACGAGCCCGCGGGTCGGGTGGTCCACGTCCAAGGTGTGAGCACCGCACGCCACCCGTACCGGATGATCGTGGCGCATCACCGGTCGTTGCTGCGGTTCGCCGCGAAGCGCTGGCGGGGCTGGCGGCGGGTCATGTTGCTCCCCGCGGCGTGCTTCCTCGGCGTGCGCACGGTGCTCGCGATAGGCGCGCGCGCGTTCGCGCGATCGGGTTCCGACGAGGCCACCAGGTAATCTCGCCCGGTCATGGCGAAGCCGCGCAGCAGCAAGTACACCCGCGCTCGGATCCGAGCCCGGGGCCGGCGTCGCCAGCGGCGGGGCGGGACCGGGTGGTTCTACGGCGCGGTCGGTGTCGTGGTGGCGGTCTTCGTCGCGCTCATCGTCGTGACGATCTCCTCACGCGGCAATGCCGACGCACCTCCTCAGCCGGGGAACCCTGCGACGGGCGAGGCCGGCGATCACTGGCACGCGGCGTTCGCGGTGAACGTCTGCGGGGAGTGGCTCAGCAACCCGCCGACGTTCGAGACCGCGGCCGACAACGCCAACGTGCGCGTCGGCATCCACACCCACGGCGACGGCTTCATCCACATCCATCCCTTCACGAAGTCGGAGGGTGGTGACCACGCGACGCTGGGGCGCTTCCTCACCTACGGCGGATGGGATGCCAGCGAGGACTCGCTCTCCCTCTGGACGGGGCCTGCATCCGCGTCCAACGCGAAGCAGCTCTCCGACGGCGACAAGTGCCCCGCGGGGACCCCGTTCGCCGGCAAGACGGGAGTGGTGAAGTGGTCGGTCGACTGCGCGGCGCGGCAGGGCAATCCGTCCGACTTCAAGCCCTCGGACGGTGACGTCATCGCGCTCGCGTTCCTGCCGAAGGGCGAGAAGATCGGTGTCCCGCCCAACGCGAGCGCGGCGCCGAGCAACGACGGTGGCTCGAACGCACCGCTCAACAACAAGGGCTGCAGCACCGCCGGTCCGGGCGGCACGACCTCTACGACCCCGACCGGAGCCCCGTCCAGCACCGGCTCCACCGACGCGACCACCGGCACGACGGCAGCGCCTGCACCGTGAAGGCGGTCGTCCTCGTCGGGGGCGAGGGCACCCGTCTCCGGCCCCTGACCACGACCGTCCCGAAGCCGCTGCTGCCCATCGCCGGGCAGCCGTTCCTCGAGCGACAGCTGACCTGGCTCGCGCGCTACGGCGTGGACGAGGTCGTGCTCTCGCTCGGCTATCTGCCCGACGCGTTCCGCGAGCACTTCCCGAGCGGCGAGTTCGAGGGCGTGCGGATCCGCTACGCCGTCGAGCCAATGCCACTGGGCACCGCGGGAGGGATCCGCTTCGCGGCGACGACGGCGGGCATCGACGAGCGGTTCCTCGTCTGCAATGGTGACGTGCTCACGACGCTCGATGTGGGCAGGCTCGTGCAGCTCCACGTCGAGCGCCGCGCCGAGGCGACGATCCATCTCACGCGTGTCGACGATCCCTCGGCCTTCGGTGTCGTGCCCACGGACGATGTCGGCGCGGTGCAGGCGTTCGTGGAGAAGCCGCCGGCACACGCGGCGCCGACGGACTGGATCAACGCGGGCACCTACGTGCTCGAGCCATCGGTGCTCGCGCGCATTCCCGAGCACATCGCGGTCTCGGTCGAACGCGAGGTGTTCCCGCAGATGCTCGAGGACCGCGGGCGCCTGTTCGCGGAGGGA
>DATBSK010000151.1:0-2666 GCA_036559825.1 Acidimicrobiia bacterium
ACGAGCGGCCCGCGAAGCTCGCCAGTCGAACCGGGACGCGGCGCGCGCCCCAAGAACCCGGGGGCCCCTCGAACCGCCCGACGATGGTCGTGCCGCACCCCGTGCACCGGCCGTCGTCGGTGAGCCGGTACTCGCCGAGCACGTACCAGTCGCGCTCGATGACGACCTGGCCGCAGGACGGGCAACGGGTGCTCCCGCCGTCGCTGTCGTGCACGTTCCCGGTATAGGCGTACCGCAAGCCGTTGCGCAGGGCGATCGCGCGGGCGCGGGTGAGCGTGTCGGGCGGTGTGTGCGGCGTGTCGAGCATCCGGAAGTCGGGATGGAACGCGGTGAAGTGCATCGGGACGTCGACGCCGAGGTGCTCGGCCACCCAGGACGTCATGTCGTCGAGCTCGGCGTCGGAGTCGTTGTGGCCGGGGATGATCAGGTTGGTGATCTCCACCCAGACATCGGTCTCGTGCACGAGGTACTCGAGCGTCTCGAGTACCGAGTCGAGGTGGCCGCCGCTGAGACGCGTGTAGAACTCCTCGGTGAACCCCTTGAGGTCGACGTTCGCGGCGTCGACGTGCGAGAAGAAGTCGGTACGCGGCTCCGCGCAGATGTAGCCCGCGGTCACGGCGACCGAGCTGATACCGCGCTCCCGGCAGGCGTCGGCGACGTCGCTGGCGTACTCGAGGAAGATGACGGGGTCGTTGTACGTGAACGCGACGCTCCGGCAGCCGAGCTCCTCCGCGGCGCGCGCGATGGTCTCCGGCGACGCCTCGTCGGCGAGCGTGTCGATCTCCTTCGACTTCGAGATGTCCCAGTTCTGACAGAAGCGGCACGCGAGGTTGCACCCCGCGGTGCCGAACGAGAGGACCGAGGAGCCGGGGAGGTAGTGGTTCAACGGCTTCTTCTCGATGGGGTCGACGCAGAACCCGCTCGAGCGCCCGTACGTGGTGAGCACGATCTCGTCGCCCTCACGCGCTCGGACGAAGCAGAGGCCTCGCTGACCGTCACGCAGCTTGCACGCGCGGGGGCACACGTCGCACTGGACCCGCCCGTCGTCGAGGGCGTGCCAGTACCGCGTCGGGAACGAGGTCGTCGAGGTGGTCGTGCCACAAGTCTAAGAATCCGCCAAGTCCCTCGTGACCGGCGAACCCGCGACGCCCGTTCGGCGTTCTCGCCGCATGAGCCAACGTCTTCTCCTGCGGCGGTTCGCCGCGCTCGCGTCCGCCGCCGGCCTCCTCCTCACCGGGGCCGCCGCCATCGCCCCCCACACCTCGGCTGCCGCCCCCTCCGGTGACGCCGGGTCGATCGCCGCGACCGCGATCGCCGACATCCAGTCCTTCTGGGCACGCGAGATGCCGGCCGTCTACGACCGGTCGTACGAGCCGATCCCGGACGACCGCCTGTTCCCCTATTCCTCCGCCGACCCGCCGCCGTCCTGCGGGGGGCGCGGGGACACGCCGTACCAGGAGGTGGCGGGGAACGCCTTCTACTGCTCCGAGGGCGACTTCGTCGCCTGGGACACCGAGCAGCTGCTGCCGAGCCTCGAGAAGCGCTTCGGCGACTTCGCGGTCGCGCTCGTGCTCGCGCACGAGTGGGGCCACGTCGTCCAGGCGCGGACCGACTCGACGATCCGCGCCACCATCTACCTCGAGAACCAGGCCGACTGCTTTGCCGGTGCGTGGGCGCACCACGTGGAGTCGGGCGACAGCACCCGCCTCTCGGCGAGCGCGTCCGATCTCGACACCGCGCTCGGCGGCTACCTCGAGTTCCGCGACCCACCCGGCATCGACCCATCCCAGGACGGCGCGCACGGCAACGGGTTCGACCGCGTGAGCGCGTTCCAGGACGGGTTCGAGCAGGGCGCGGCCCAGTGCGCGACCTACGAGAACGACCCACCACCGGTGACCGAGAGCCCGTACAGGAGCTTCGAGGACCAGGCGAACGGCGGTGACGTCCCGCTCGCCGATGCGGTGGACCTCGTGCACACCGATGCCGACGACTACTGGGCGAAGCACGTCCACGGCGCGACACCCGTGCAGGACCTCGCCACGACGAGCGGCCGCAGGGCGCCCGCGTGCGACGGCGGAACCGACGGCGGCGTCCTCGTCGACGGCGTGGAGTACTGCGCCGCGGACCAACGGGTGATCTACGACCCCGACGTCCTCTCGCGCGTCTACGACTCGACGGGCGACTTCGGTGCGGGCATGGTGCTCGCAGCGGAGTGGTCGGCGGCCGCGCAGGACGCCCTCGGTTACCCCGTGCAAGGCAAGGCGGGGCGGCTGCTCGCCGACTGCCTCACCGGGACGTGGGCCGGTGACGTGGCGCGGGGCACCCGAGCCGGTGCTGCGCGAGGGTCCGGACGCTCGCAGCTGTCCCTGTCGCCCGGCGACCTCGACCAGGGGATCGCGACCTTCGTGGCGCTCGGCGGTCACGAGGACGAGCGCGGGACCGCGTTCGCACGCGTCGCGGCCTTCCGCAAGGGGTTCTTCAAGGGCATCGACGCGTGCACCTCGGGAGCGCGCTGATCGGCGCGCCGCGCCGACCCGCCCTCAGCCGAGGTCCGCGTATCCGGGCAGGCCCGGCCCCGCGCCGGCGAAGAGCGCGGGCTTCGCCGCGGTGAGGTCGTCGACCGTCCAGTCGTGGTCGAGCACGACGCGGCTCTGCACCGCGTACGG
>DATBSK010000152.1:0-7705 GCA_036559825.1 Acidimicrobiia bacterium
CGGAAGTAGTCGGCGTACATGTCGCTCGCCGACCCCTTCTCCCAGAGGAACCCGACCTTGCGATAGCCCTGCAGGAAGAGCCAGTTCGCGCACATGACCGACTCGGTCGGGATGTCGCCGTTGGCGACGGTGAAGACGTACTCGCCGAAGGCGCGCGTCGTGCCCGTCCACAGCAGCACCGGCACCTCGGCGTCGTTCGCGTACGGCGCGATCGTCTCGGAGTTGTCGGCGATGAACGGGCCGATGACGACGCAGCAGCCCTCGTCGACGAGACGCTGGTACCCGGTGACGAGCTTGCGGAAGTTCTCCCGCGGCAGGCCGCGTGCGTCCACGGTGAAGAGCTCGACCGGCCGCTCGAAGATCCCCTCGTTCAGCGAGTCCTCGATGGCGAGGATGTACGGGTCGATGCAGTCGGCGAGCAGCTGGCCGAGATCCATGTCGATGAGGAACCCGATGCGGACCGGCTCGAACGGGTCGCCCTGGGTCTGCACGCCCTCGGTCGGCGGATAGACGACGATGCGCTCGACGGCCTTCTCGCCGACGCGGCCGCCGCCCTCGTACCAGTTGGTGCCCTGCCACGACCCGAGCTCGGCGGTGTCGACGCCCGACACGACGGTGCTCACCGCGCGGTCGGGGCGCGCGATGCCGGGGTCCACGGGCGCGGGGAACATCCGCTCGGCGTACTTCGGCGGGTCGCTCATGGTGCTCCCCTCACCTCCACTGTTCGGCTCGCTGCGGCGCAGGGTACCTGCGCCGCGGTCGCTCGCCTCAGAGGACGAGGTCGGCGAGACGGTCGCGGTGCCAGTCGGATGTTCCGAGCAGCTGCTCGGACGCGAACGCACGGCGGATGTAGAGGTGCAGGTCGTGCTCCCAGGTGAAGCCGATGCCGCCGTGCATCTGGATCGACTCCTTGGCGATGTGACGTGCCGCGTCGCCCGCGCTCGCCTTCGCGACGTGCACCGCGCGGTCGCGCTCGGGGTCGTCGGCGTCGACGGTCATCGCCGCGAAGTACACCGCGCTCCACGCCCGCTCGAACAGCAGCTTCATGTCCGCGAGCCGGTGTTGGAGCGCCTGGAAGGAGCCGATCGGCCGGTCGAACTGCTCGCGCACCTTCACGTACTCGAGCGTCGTGTCGAGCGTCCAGCGCGCGGTGCCGATGAGCTCGGCCGCGGTCGCGACGGTGGCGCGCGCGATCGCGGTGTCGAGCGCGGCCTGGGTGACCGGGCGTACCGCGCCATTCCGGCTGCTCGGCTCCGCGACCTCGGCGACGGTGCGCGAGAGGTCGAACGGTGGGAGCACGTCGACGGCCACCTGTGGTTGCTCGACGATCCGCACGGACGGCTCGGCGTCGACGATCGCGATCAGGTCGACGCGGTCGCCCTCCACCGCGGGCGTCGCGACGGGCGCACGCAGCGTGACCGTGCCCGTCACCTCGCCGTCGGCGATGCGCGCGAGGAGCGCGTCGTCACCGGCGGCGGCGACGACCGGTGCGAACAGCGCGGTCGTGCTGAAGAACGGACCCGGCGCGAGCGCGGCACCCGTCTCCTCGAGGAACAGGCAGAGGTCGACGACCGGCCCGGTCGCGAGGCCGGTGAACTCGCGGAGGTGCTGCCAGAGCCCGTCGGCCTGCGACGGGTCCGCGAGGTGCGCCCGAACGAGCGCGGGAGTGCAGTGAGCAGCGAGCACCGCGCGGGCCGTCTCGCGCAGCAGCTCCTGCTCCGGTGACAGAGAAAAATCCACCTCTATGGCCTCGCTCGCTGCGGCCGGGGATACCCGCCTTGTTGGTCGACTCCGCAGGCTCCGTCTCCACCGGCGTCGGGCGGCGAAGCCACCCGACGCCTGCGCCGCGGCCGCTCGCTCCGCTGCTGACGCCCGACGTTCGTCCGCACGATCATGCGCGGGGCAGGCCGAGGACGTGGTGGGCGATGGCGTTGCGCTGGATCTCGGAGGTGCCGCCGCCGATCGTGCCGGCGAAGCTGCCGAGGAGCTGGCGACGCGCGTCGGGGCCGGTGTCGATGTCCTGGGCGAGCTCGGCGATGCGCTTCCGGAGCTCGGACGTCGCCAGCTTCAACAGCGCGTGCTCGGGCGCGCCGCCGCTCTTGGCGAAGCTGGAGAAGCCCTTGTAGCCGAGCGCGCGCAGGCCCGCGATCTCCTCGCACACCCCGGCGAGCCTCCGCCGCACGATCGGGTCGTCGAGGACGCCGTTGGTGCGGGCGAGCGCGACGACCCGACGGAAGATGTGGTCGAGGGATGCGATCCACTCGAGCCAGAGGCCGGCGCGCTCGTGGGCGAGCGAGCCCATCGTCACGCGCCAGCCGTCGTCGAGCCCGCCGACGAGGTTCTCGCTCGGCACTGCGACGTCGGTGAAGAAGACCTCGGCGAAGTCGGAGCCGCCGATGATGTTCCGCAAGGGCCGGATCTCGATGCCGGGCGTGTCCATCGCGATGATGAGCACGCTGATCCCGCGGTGCTTCGAGTCGGGAGGTCCGGTGCGGACGTAGCAGAAGCACTGCTGCGCCCACATCGCGTACGACGTCCACACCTTCTGGCCGTTCACGACGAACCGCTCGCCGTCGAGCACGGCTCGGGTGCGCAACGACGCGAGGTCCGAGCCCGCGCCCGGCTCGCTCATCCCGATGCACCACACGGTGTCGCCGCGAAGCGCGGCGGGCACGAGCGTGCGTTGCTCGTCGGTGCCGAACTCGAGCAGGCTCGGTGCGACGATCGCGTAGCCGGGGAAGTGCAGCGAGCGCGGCAACCCACGCGCCGCGAGCTCCTCGAAGTACACGAGCGTCTGCACGTCGGTCGCGTTCCGACCACCGAGCTCCGGCGGGTACTCCGGTACGAGCCAGCCGTGGTCGAACAAGGTCGCCTGCCAGGCACGCGCCCAGTCGGGGATGCCGCCGTTCGTCCAATCCGGCTCCATGCCGCGGCCGACGCCCTCGGGTGGCGCGTGCTCGTCGAGGAACGCGCTGAGCTCGGCGCGGAATGCCTCCTCTTCCGGTCCCCAGGCGAGCTGCACGAGGGCTACATCTGCAGGCCGGGGTGACGGCTCTTGAAGATCTCCGCGTACACCGCCGGCCCGATGTCCTCCGGCACCCAGCGTCCGCCGTCCTTGGCGACGATCTCGGTGCCGACGGTCCACGGGACGTAGTGCGCGATCGAGTTGCCGACGGCACGGAAGACCTGGCCCGTGATCGTGATCGCCTCGTCGGACGCGAGGAACGCGACCATCGGCGCCGAGTTCGCCGGGTTCATCGGCGTGAACTCCGTGTACTCCTCGGGCTCCTTGAGCTCCAGGTCGGTGACGATGGTTCCCGCGAGGCGCGTCATCCCGCCCGGGCAGACGACGTTGGCGCGCACGCCGTAGCGGGCGAGCTCGAGGCTCATCGTGATCGTCATCGCCGCGATGCCGGCCTTCGCCGACGCGTAGTTCGTCTGCCCGGCGTTGCCCTGGAGCCCCGCGCCGGACGACGTGTTGATGATCGAGGCACGCGGCTGGTTGCCCGCCTTCGACTGCTCGCGCCAGTAGACGGCCGCGTGGTGCGACGGCGCCCACGTGCCCTTCAGGTGCACGCGGATGACGGAGTCGAAGTCGTCCTCCGACATCGAGAAGATCATCTTGTCGCGCAGGATGCCGGCATTGTTCACGAGCACGTCGAGCGTGCCGAACGTGTCGATGGCCTGGTGCACCATGGCGCGGGCACCCTCGAAGTCGGCGACGTCGTCGTAGCTCGCGACCGCCTCGCCACCGTGGTCCCGGATGAGCGCGGCGACCTCGTCCGCGGGTCGCGTGTCGGCACCCTCGCCCGTCGCCGAGCCGCCCAGGTCGTTCACCACGACCTTCGCCCCCTGGGCTGCGAGCTCCAGGGCCTCGCCGCGGCCGACGCCGTGCCCGGCGCCGGTGACGATCGCGACCTTGCCGTCGAGCATCGCCATCGGTGGTTTCCCTTCGTCGCCTCCGTCAGGCGGTCAATCTAGGGAGTCCGTAGCATCGCCCGCTATGGACGACGTGATGGATGCGCTCGCCGCGCAGCAGCGCGAGCTCGCCGGCCTGCTCGCGGACCTCGACGAGGCGGGCTGGGCGCGCCCGGCACCGAGCTGCCCCGGCTGGACCGTCGCCGACGTCGTGTTGCACATCGCGCAGACGAACGAGGGCGCGATCGCCAGCGCGGAAGGCCGGTTTCCGGAGTCCGCGACGAGCATCGGCGCCGGTGAGGGTCGCGCCAGCACCGTCGACCAGACCGCGGAGCTGATGGTCACGGAGGAGCGCGGCGCGTCGACGGCGGAGCTGCGCGCGCGGTGGCAGGCCAGCGTCGACACGCTGCACGACGTGCTCGCGCGCACCGATCCCCACCTGCGTGTCAACTGGGTCGCAGGGCAGCTGTCGGTCCGCACCCTCGCGACGACGCGTCTCGCTGAGACCTGGATCCACACCAACGACGTCGCCGAGGCCCTCGGCGTCACGCTCGCGCCGGACGACCGGCTGCGTCACATCGCGCGGCTCGCGTGGCGCACGCTGCCGTACGCGTTCACGCGCGAGGGGCGCGAGCTGCACGGCCCGGTCGCGTTCGAGCTGACCGGTCCGTCCGGCGAGGCGTGGGAGTTCGTGCCCGACGACGCGCCCGAGACCGTCATCCGTGGCGACGGGGTCGAGCTGTGCCTGGTCGCGGCGCGCCGCCGCGACCCCGCGACCACGGGTCTCACCGGAGACGGCTCCGACGCCCAGGCCGTCCTCGAGCTCGTCCGGACGTACGCATGAGCCCCTTCCGGCGGTGTGTGCGTTGAGCCACGTCTTCCGTGGCTGAACGCACGGACGACTCGTCGTCCGGGTTCCCGCCGGGGTTCTTCGCGCGCGCCGACGACGGGCCTGACGACCGCTTCTACGCACCCGTGCGGCTCGTGCAGCATCTCGACGACGGCGCGATCGCCGCGGTCGGCGCGCTCTACGCCGAGCTCGGGCTCACCGGCGACGTGCTCGACCTGTGCTCGTCGTGGGTGTCGCACTTCCTCGCGCCACCGGCGCGGCTCACCGTGCTCGGCATGAACGCGGTCGAGCTCGAGCGGAACCCGCAGGCGCACGTGCGGGTCGTCCACGACCTGAACGCCGACCCGGTGCTGCCGTTCGACGACAGGTCGTTCGACGCGGTCACGTGCTGCGTGTCGATCGACTACCTCGTGCGACCGCTCGAGGTCTTCGACGACGTGGCGCGGGTGCTGCGACCCGACGGGCTCTTCGTGTGCACCTTCTCGAACCGGTGCTTCCCGACGAAGGCGATCCGGGGATGGCTCGCCACGGACGACGAGGGTCATGTCGCGATCGTCACGGAGTACTTCCGTCGCTCGAGCGGGTGGAGTGAGCCGGTGGCCGAGCAACGGACGCCCCCGGGCCATCTCGGCGACCCCTTGTTCGGGGTGTGGGCACGCGTGGCATCCTGATTGCGTGCGCGTGTGGCTGCTCGGCCTCGCCGTCGTCGTCGTGGTGGGAAGCGGAGTGGCGATCGCCGCCGCGACGAACGTGCTCTCCGACGACGCCGCCTCCGAGCCGACGCACGTCAGCTATTGCGACGCGGTGGGCGCGGGGGCGCCGATCGACGAGGTCGTGTCGCTGGCGCCGCCGGCGGTCGAAGCCGTCGTGCGGGAGGTCCGCGACGCGCCGGCAGGCTCGGAGCGCGCGCTCGAGGCTCGCAACCTCTGGGCCTACTACAACAACAACCACTGCTGTGACTGCTACGACGCCAAGCAGGCGCCGGAGATCGCCGCGCTGACGCCGGAGCAGCGCGCCCGCGTCGCCGCGGGAGGAGCGCCCTAGCCGGAGCGTCGCGTGACGGAGGTGGGGCCAGCATCCCTGCCGGCGTGCGGGTTCGCGGTGGCCGAGGACTTCCCGGTCGCCTCTGTGCCGCCGATCGAGGTGCTCGCGCTGCTCGTGGTCGTGCCGGTCGCGCTGCTCGTCGCCCAGGCCCTCGCCGCGGGTCCGGCGCACGCGGCGACGCGCATCCAGCCCGCGCAGACCCTGCGGACCGAGTGATGCCGAGCATTCATCAAGATGCGTCTCTCGACCCTCGTCATGACGGTGAGGGACGCATCATGTGTTGACGCGGTCGTAGCCCGCGGCCTTGGTGCCCGGGGGGTTGGTGACGCCGGGCTTGGCGTCGGGGTTCGTGACGCAGACCTCGCCCTCGAGGCCGTCGGGATCGATGAAGAAGAGGCTGAGGATGGGACCGAAGTCGGTGACGAAGCCGTCGGTCGAGCCCCGCTCGATGAGCCGTTGCCGGATCGTGTCGAAGGCGTCGATCGACGCGGCGTGCAGGCCCATGTGGTCGATGCGGCCACGACCGAACATCGGCGTCTGCCGCTCGGCCTCGTCGTTGTCCTCGATCTCGAAGACGTTCAGCTCGCTGTGCGGACCGACGTTGATGAACGACAGCCGCATCCCGGGGTCGGCCGGGCCGTCGCGCGTCACGCGTGCGTCGAACACCTCGCGGTAGAAGGAGTGCAGCCGCTCGCTGTCGTTCGTGATGATCGCGACGTGGTTCACACCGTCGAGCAGCATGCGCGCGCTCCAGTCAGCCGACCTTGTGCAGGGTGTTGTGGTCCGTGTGGGCGAACGGCTCGTCCATCTCGACCATCTTCAGCATCGACGTCTCGTCGTAGGACCATGTCCCGTCGGGGTTGACCGTGATGGTCACCTCGTAGCTGAGCGTCGACGCGTTCTCGGTGAGGTAGCGGTTCTCACCGATCGGGTACTGCGGGTCGCCCAGCTTGGCGCGCAGCGTGAACGCCGTCGCATCGGCGCCGGCTTGGCCCCCGGCCAGCACCGTGATGCCACGCGGCACGACGAAGCCGCGGACGATCTCACCGGTGGCGGCATCCCAGAGCCAGTACCCCACCTCGGTGTGGAACGGGTTGTCCTCGCTGCCGCGCCACATCGCGGTCCGGTAGTCGAGCCCGTAGAGGTGCTGGCGCCCGTTGTCGACCGGGCCGAACGGCTTGAACGTCAGCTTCTCGAGGTACGGCGTCCCGAGCACCTCCTCGCGCGCGTGCGAGAACGCGGTGTCGAGCCCGCCCTCGCCTTCCCAATCGCCCACAAGTGGCCCGAGCGGCCCCCAGTCGTCAGCCATCACGCACCTCGGTGGTCGGTCGCGAACCCGGACGCTACCGCGGCGCGCGCGTCACGCTCGGCGAGCGACGCCAACGTGCGGAGCTGCTTGCGCATCATGACGAAGTCGCCCGCCGGGAGCAGATCGCGCAAGACCTCTCCGCCGATCCCCTCGGGATAGCGCACGCCGAGCTTGACGACGATGCGCGACCGGTCCGCGCTCGTGGGAACGACCCGGTACGTGCAGGCGACCTCGCCGAACACCGAGCGCGTCGCGTGCACCGTGATCGACTCCCCGGGCTCGACGTCCACGATGCGGAACATCGTCATGCACCGCTGACCGGGTTCGACGTCGTCGAGGCCCGGCGTGAGCTGGCGCGGGCTCTGCCGGCCCAGGTTGTCGATCCAGTCGTAGCTGTACGGCGCGCGGCGCAGCTGGCACAGCCAGCGGAACGTGAGCGGCGCGGGCGCGTCGACGTCGACGGCCCGGAAGAGCCATTGATCGGCGTCGGGCATCGCCTGGTCGACGGGGTACGTGGCGGCGCGGTCGGTGCGCGTGCTGCCCCAGGTGTCGCCGGCGGTCCGCAGCTTCTCTCGCCACCGCCC
>DATBSK010000153.1:0-14457 GCA_036559825.1 Acidimicrobiia bacterium
TGAGGCCGTCGAGCCCAGGGACGTCGACGGCCGAGACGCGCGCGTTGTAGCGCGCCTGCTCGAGCAGCAGCCCTCGGTCCTCTGCGAGCACCCAGCCGGTACCGACGGTGACGTCATCGCGCGTCGTGCCGTAGATGTGGGGCACGTGGTACGAGTCGCGGACGATGCGCACACCCGAAGGTGTGCCGTCTTCCTCGCGCAACGGGCCCTGACCATCGGTCCCGAGTGCTTCGGACTTGAAGAACCGCTCGAGATCGGCGTCGGTCACGTCGTCGAAGCGAGGTGTGAGCGCGTCGTACCGCTCTGCTTGCTGTGTGGCCTCGGGCACCGGCGGAACACCGCCGTACTCACCGGCGGGAAGGATGTTGAGCGCGGTTGCGGCGTAGTCGGTCCCCGTGTCGCGCGCGCCTCTGGCGTACCGCCTCGTCGCTCCGCCCGATGCCGTCACGAGCGTCACGACTGCCGCCGCGACGATCGCCGCGCACATCCCCCGCCTCATGCGCATCGATCGGAGCCTATGCGCAGCCGTCACCGGCGCCGCGACGGCTGCGATCATTGGTCTCGATGACGCGCTCGAACGCCACCACGTTGCCCGACGCGCTCACGGACGCGGAGCTCCGAGGTCGTTTGAGGGCGCAGCCGGTCGCGCTCTTCCTCGACTACGACGGCACCCTCACCCCGATCGTCGCCCGACCGGAGCTCGCGGTGCTCGACGCGCGGACCCGAGCCGCGTTGCAGCGTCTTGCCGCGCACACGGTCGTCGGCGTCATCAGCGGACGCGACCTCGACGACGTGCGTGCCATGGTCGGCGTCGACGGACTCTGGTACGCGGGCAGCCACGGCTTCGAGATCGCCTGGCCTGACGGAACCCGCATCGAGCTCGAGGGTGCAGCAGGATCTCGGCCGGTGCTCGCGGCTGCTGCGGACGAGCTCGACGCCGCGGTCGCCGCCATTCCCGGCGCGTGGGTCGAACGCAAGGCGTACGCGGACGCCGTGCACTTTCGCCAGGTCGACGACGCGCTGATCCCGGAGGTCGAGCGCGCCGTGGACGGTGTGGTCGAACGACATCCAGGCCTCCGCACGACGGGAGGCAAGCGCGTGCTGGAGCTGCGACCCGACGTCCCCTGGGACAAGGGCCGCGCGCTCTGGGCGCTGGTGGAGCAGGCGGGACTCAGCCAGGACGACGCCCTCGCGGTCTTCGTCGGTGACGACGTCACCGACGAGGACGCGTTCGCCGCGCTCGACGCCAACGGCGTGGGCATCGTCGTGACCGACGACGACCGGGAGACTGCGGCTGGGTACCGGCTCCGCGACCCAGCCGACGTCAGCGCCTTCCTGGACGACCTCGCGGAGCTGGTCACCTAGAGGCTCGCTCTCAGCCGGGCAGGTCGGCCAGCAGCGCGCTTGCCATCGCGACGCCGTACCGGTGCGCGCCACTCGACCACACCGCGCACGCTCCGGTCACGCCACGGTCGGCACCTGGTGCGCCGGGGCAGAAGTGGCCGCCGTCCGGCGCCCGGACGACGTTGACGGCTCGACCGGACGTGTCCATGCCCCCCGTGCAGGGCTCGTCGCCGAGGCACGGCAGCGTCTCGGTCCAGTGCCCGCGCCGCAGCACCGATGCACCGGCGTCGACGTAGCGGATGTCGGCCTGGCCGCGCGCGAGGCCGGCGTAGAGCGCGTTCAGCCACCCGGCGTCGGGGTCGCGCGTCTCCTCGGCCTGGCGCGTCCTCGGCGCCCCCGCGAAGTAGACGCGCGTGCCCGCCGGCTCGAAGATCGAGAGCACGGCCACGGCGTCGTCGATGTACTTCTGGCGGTAGGTGCCTCGGGACACTGCGAGCGACGTGCCGGCCGGGTCCGACATGCAGGGCGTGAGCGCGTTGCCGCTGAACTCGACGACGATGGCCGTCGGGCGCAGCTGCACGGCGTCCTGCCGCATCTGATCGAGCCAGTCGCAGATCGCGGTCCCGCCCATGGTCTGGGTCCGGACATCGGCAACGCCGGCACCGGTCAAGGCATCGCGGAACTGGTCTTCCGCCTCCCACGCCAGCGAGTCGCCGTAGAGGACGACCGTCGCCTGCTGGCGCGCGACCGGAAGGAGCTGCGCGGCACGTCCCTGTGGCTGCATGCGGACTCGCGCTGCGGCCGGCGCGGCGCCGATCACCGCGAGCACGAGCACGACTCCGAGTGTGGCGAGCAGGTGGCGCATGACTTCCCTCCTGGTCGGTTGCTGCAGCGACCATGCGGGGAAGGCCTGTCTCCGCCCTCTCGGCGGGCTCTCAGGTCGGTTTCAACGTCCTTTCGGCAGCGCGGCGGTACGCTCGGCGTTGCCGTTGGTGCCTCTCGATCGCGTCTGGGGGCGCGTGCCGACCGGCAAGACGGGGTGTTGATGGGAGTGGAGTTCCGCGTTCTCGGCCCGCTCGAGCTCATCGCAGACGGCCGGTCGGTACCCCTGGGCGGCGGCAAGCAACGTCTCCTGCTCGCTGCGCTCCTGGCGTACTCCAACGAGGTCGTGTCGGTCGCACGGCTGAGCGACATCGTCTGGGGGGACGCACCTCCCGCAGACCCCGAGGCGACCCTGCACACGTACGTGTCTCGGCTGCGAGCGACCTTTCCGGCGAACGGCGCCGGCGGAGACCACGCGCTGATCGAGACGCGGTCTCCGGGCTACGTCTTGGCGCTGGGCGACGATCAGCTGGACGCGGCCCGCTTCGAGCACTTGGTCGCATCGGCTCGCGCATCGCACGCTGCAGCAGACGCGTCGGGCGCGCTGACGGAGCTCGAGGACGCTCTCTCCTTGTGGCGCGGTCAGGCGTTCGCGGAGTTCGCGCACGAGGATTGGGTGCGGGCCGAGGCCTCCCGGCTCGAGGAGCTCCGCGTCGACGCGCTCGAGGAGCGCGGGGAGCTGATGCTGGAGCTGGGGCGGCACGAAGAGCTGGTCGCGGAGCTCGAGCCGCTCGTGAGCGCGCACCCCTACCGGGAGCGCCTCTGGCGGCAGCTGATGCTGGCGCTCTATCGGAGCGGCCGCCAGGCGGACGCACTGCGCGCGTGCGCGCGGCTCCGGGAGCAGCTCCGGGACGAGCTCGGCATCGATCCGAGCGCCGGGACCCGCGACCTGGAGGTCGAGATCCTTTCGCAGGCTCCGGCGCTCGACTGGCAGGCGCCCGGGGTGACGTTCCCGACGCTGCTCTTCACCGACATCGAGCGGTCGACGGAGATCTGGGACCTGCACCCCGACGAGATGAGCGCGGCGCTCGAGCGCCACGACGCGATCCTGTTCGACGCCGTGCACGGCAATCGCGGCGACATCGTGAAGCGCACGGGTGACGGTCTGTGCGCGGTGTTCGCATCGGCGTCCGATGCCATCGGCGCGGCCGCGGCCGGCCAACGCGGCCTGAGTCTCGAGTCCTGGGGTGTCACCGGCCCGTTGCGGGTCCGCATGGGGCTGCACACCGGCCGCGCGGAGGTCCGGGACGGCGACTACCTCGGCGGAGCCGTGAATCGGGCCGCGCGCCTGATGGCGAAGGCAGCCGGCGGGCAGGTCCTCGTCTCGAGGTCGACGACCGCACTGGCGACGACGGCGATGTCCGACGACCTGAGCCTCGTCGATCTCGGCGAGCACCACCTCCGCGGGCTCTCGCGGCCCGAGCAGGTGTTCCAGCTCGTCGGTCGGGGTCTCGAGCGCGACTTCCCGCCGATCGAATGGTCGGACGAGCGCGCCGGCAACCTGCCCCGGCAGCTGACGTCGTTCGTCGGGCGCGAGGCCGAACGAGCCGCCGTCACCGTCGCGTTGCGTGAAGGGCAGCTCGTGACGCTCACGGGCGTCGGCGGTGTGGGCAAGACGCGCCTGGCGCTCGAGGTCGCCGGCGACCTCGTGCCGAGCGCTCCCGACGGAGCATGGCTCTGCGAGCTCGCGGCGACGGCAGATCCCGACGAGATCGTGGCTGTCGTCGCCGCCGCGTTGCGCGTCGAGCCGCGCCCGGGCATGTCGCTCGAGGACGCGGTCGTGGAGTCGCTGCGCGACAAGCACGCGCTGCTCGTGCTCGACAACTGCGAGCACCTGCTCGAAGCTGCCGGCCGTCTGGCTCGCGCGATCCTGACCCGCTGTCCGGCGGTGCGAATCCTCGCGACCAGCCGCGAAGGGCTGGGCGTCGACGGTGAGCAGCTGTGGCCGCTGGGCTCGCTCCCGGTCCCGGATGCCTCGTCGGACGCGGCCGGCACGGCTGCCGCGGACGCGGTCCGGCTCTTCATCGAGCGAGCCCGGTCCGTGCGACCGATGTTCACGGTCGACGCCGGCAACGCGGCGAGCGTCGGGGAGATCTGCCGCCGCGTCGACGGCATCCCGCTCGCGATCGAGCTTGCAGCGGCCCGGGTCGTGTCCATGACGCCGACGGAGATCCTCGAGCGGCTCGACGAGCGCTTCCAGCTGTTGCGGACGACGTCGTCGAGCACGGTCGAGCGACACCAGACCTTGCACCGAACGGTCGAGTGGTCGTACTCGCTCCTCGACCGGCGCGACCAGCTCGTGTTCGAGCGGTTGGCTGTGTTCTCTGGGACGTTCAACGCCGCGGGCGCGGCAGCGGTCTGCGGTGAGGATCTCGAGGCGTGGGACGTCGTCGATGCCCTCGCGAGCTTGGTCTCGAAGTCGATGGTCGCGGTCGAGGAGACCGACGACACGACTCGGTATCAGATGCTGGAGACGTTGCGGCAGTTCGCGTGGGACCGACTCGTCGAGCGGGGAACCGCGGAGTCCGCGCGCCGGCGCCATGCCGAGCACTACGCGCGCTTCGCGGAGGAAGCCGGACCGGGGCTCGAAGGCCCGGACGAGCTCATCTGGCGCCTGGCGATCCGAGCCGAGCTCGACAACCTGCGCGCCGCGGTGACGTGGGCGTTGGACGGCACCGAGCCGGAACGGCGCGAGCTCGCGATTCGAATCGTCGCTGCGATCGCATACGCGTCGATCGGTGAGCGAGCTGCCGGCCTCGGCGAATGGGCCGAGCGGACGATCCCGTACATCGACGAGACGACGCCGGGCCGTCGCATGGCGGTGCTCGGGGTGGCAGCCTGGACCGCCTACTACCGCGGCGATTACGACGCCGCAAAGGCGTTGGCGACACATGCGACGCGTGACGGGCCCGTCGCCGGATGCCCGGCGCCGAGCCTGTCGTATGCCTGCCTGAGTCTCGTGTGCGTGCAAGCGGGGCAACCGCACGAGGCGCTCGAGCGCGCCATCGAAGCCGATGCAGCCTTCGACGCGATGGACGCCAGCCTCCGGGATCGCACCGACTTCTACGCGTTCACCGCATTCTGTGCAGCCATTGCCGGCGACCTGGAGGCGGCACGCGCGCACGCGGACAGATCACTCCAGCTGGCGAGGTCGGCGGGGACTCCCTCGGCTCTCGCACACGCGCTGTACGCACGTGGGCACGTGCTCGCGGAGATCGATCCCGAGGCAGCGCTGGCTGCACTCGACGAGAGCATCGCCCTCACTCGAGCGGGCGCGAGCGCGTTCGCCTTCGGAGCCGCGCTGCATCAGGCGGCACGTCTGCGCGCGCAGATCGGTGACGCGGGGGCGGCGATGCAGGCGCTGAAAGCATCGGTGGCGCACGAGCACCAGCGCGGCTCGCGCCCGTCCATCGTCATCACCTTGACCGTGGGCGTCGACGTGCTCGCCACGCTCGGGTATGCAGAGCAGGCCGCGGTGCTCGCCGGAGTCATCACCGGCGGGCCCCTGGCGCCGCTCATCGCTGATCGGATCGATTCGACCGAACAGGTGTCGCTGGAGCGCGCGCTCGCACCCGTGCGCGAGAAGCTCGGCGCCGACGGCTACGCGCGCTGCACCGCTCGCGGCGCGGCGATGTCGTACGACGAGATCATCGACTACACGCTCACGGAGCTGGATCAGCTGCCGGCGCCTGCCTGAGCGGGTGGGCCTCGAGGTGCTCGAGGATGATCGGGAAGACGTCGAGCGCGGCGCGCTTGCCGATGAAGCAGTCGAGGTGCGCGTAGTCGGGGAGCTCCCTCATCGTGTAGAGGCTCGGGCTGTTGATGCCCTTGAGCAGCTTCAGCGTCTGCTTCGTCCCGGCAGGCCAGAAGATCCTGTTGCGGGTGCCGGCGAGGAAGTGGATCGGGATGCGGAGCCGCTCGGGATGGTCGCGGAGCGCCTTGCGGTAGGTGTCCTTGCGCTTGTGGTCGACGATGTGTCGCTTCTTCATGATCGCCGCGATCTGCTTGAACGCCTTGACGTTGGCGATCCCGAACTGATGGTGCAGCATTCGGTGGGTCGCGTCGTTGAGCTGCGTGTGCGTGTGCGTCAGCCCGTAGATCACGTTGATCCAGCGGCACAGCGCGAGACCGCAGCGCTCGTGTCGAGGCACGGGCACCCAGAAGAGGAACGTGTCGAAGAGGACGTGGCCCCAGGTCTTCTTGCTGCCGGGGCTCACCGTTCGGATGCGCAGGATCTTCAGGATGGCCGGGACGTGGAAGCGCGCCTTGAGCATGTTCCAGTGCGAGGTCTTGACGGCGATGCTCGCCTGCGAGCACACCGCCGAGCGGACGCCCTGGAGCTCACCCGAGAGCATCGCCATGAGGAAGGTCCACGCGCCGATGCAGTGCGACACGACCTGGACCGATTGCGCGCCCGACTCCTCGCGTAGCACCTCGCGCACCTTGTCGATGCCCACGGGCCAGTCCTCTCGGGCGACGTCGTCGAGCGTGAAGTCGTGCTCGGCGGAGTGCAGCTCGGTGCAGGCCCGGTAGTCGAAGAGCCAGACGTCGTAGCCGTGCTTCACGAGGAACTCGGCGAGGTTGGTCTCGATCGTCGCGAGGGTGAGGTAGTCGCTCGTCATGCCGAAGCCGGGTGCG
Source organism: Acidimicrobiia bacterium (assembly GCA_036559825.1). Classification (GTDB taxonomy): domain Bacteria; phylum Actinomycetota; class Acidimicrobiia; order IMCC26256; family PALSA-555; genus DATBSK01. Next base: position 6,865 of record DATBSK010000153.1, read on the forward strand.
AGGACGACGGGACCCTTGTCGCAGCCGGTCTGGTGATACCGGGTCAGCCGCACCCGTGCGGAGGAGTCGTCCGGAGGCTCGCCCTCGTGCCAGGACCCGTCGTACCAGCACACCGTCCGAAGCGCGCCGGCGGGCTCGCGGACGACCGGGCCCGGTGCTTCGGGCGGTGAGAAGCGCTGATCCGCGGCGAGGATGCCGCCGTACAAGGACACGAGCGTCTTCCAGAAGAGGCCGAAGTACCGCGCGACGTAGCGCGCACGAGCACCGCGCCCGGCGACCCGGAGAACCTGGAACGTCGTGAGCCCGCGCAGCAGGTCGCGCAGCCGCACCCGGGCGACCCCCGACCGCACGCAGCCGTCGTCGCCGGTCACCCGGAGGTCGAGCGTCGTCGATGCCCGCCATGCGGACCAGAAGCCGCCGTGTTGCATCGTCTTCTCACCCTCGAGCCGGTAGGTCTCCAGGACCTCCGACACGAGCGTGAGCGCGTACCGCATGCACACGGTCTCTGTGCGATCGGGGTCCGGCACGAAGAGCCGGAAGGTCCCGTCCGTCACCGTGAGGCGCTCGTGCGCGAGCCCGGGTGCCATTGCGGTACCGCTCACGCGACCTGTTGTGTCCGGGTGTCGGAGCAGCTGCTCGACGTCGTCGAACTCGATCGTCAGGACGAGCTCCAGCGGCGTGCGGTCCGGCTTGTTCCCGAGATCCCCCCGCACCCGCTCGGTGAAGCGCAGGCCTGGCGTCGTCGCCGGCGGCGACGGAGGGTCGGTGGGTGGCGGCGCCGGGCGCCACGCTCGGTCCTTGATCAACAGCTCGCACGTGCGCTCTGCGAGCGCCGAGATCGTGAGCAGCGGGTTCGCTGCGAGCGAGCGTGGGATCACCGATCCGTCGGCGACGTAGAGGCCGTCGTGCACGCCACCGTGCGGTGCGCCCGTGAAGACCTGACCCTTGTGGGTCACGACCCCGTGCTCGGGGTCGTCGGCCATCACCGCGCCGCCGAGCGGGTGAACGGTGATCGCCGAGATCCGGTTCTTCAAGAGCGGGTCGGGGAGGAAGGTCGCGCCGATCGTGTCCGCGGCCTTTCGCACCACGACCCGCTCGTGCTCGTACACAGGCCGGTCGGCGACGTCCGGCCACACGACCTCGGCCTGGCCGCTCACGAGCTCGATGCGTCCGTGCGTGTCCTCGGCGCCCATCACCATGAACAGCTGCGTGCGGTCGGTCGCCCCGCGGTAGGGGCCGAGGCGCACGTCGAGCATCTCGCGCATCAGCCGCCAGAGCCGAACCGGCAGGGCGCGCGTCGGTCCCTCGCGGAACACCGTCGCGGCCGCGACGAAGCCGGCGGGGAGCAGGGAGACGAGCGCACCGGGCGCGGCGGCCTCCTCGATGACGAGGCCGTCATTGAGGTTCTCCTGCTCCCGCAGATCGATCAGCCCGGCGATGTTCGGCCCGACGGGTGGGTGCACCGCGGCCGACCGGTGCCCGAAGCCCATCGCGTGCACCGGGTCCTTGGCGTCGTAGCCGACCGCGTACGCGTCTCCGTTGGCGTGGAACCGCTCGCCGAGCATGTTCGACGTGCTCAGACCGGCGTCTCGAGATCGCAGCAGGATCTCCGTGGTCCCGAGCGTGCCGGCGGCGAGCACGACGACGTCGGCGATCACGAACTGGCTCGGTGCGCGGAATCGACGTCGGCCGTCCTCGACCGTGCGGTACTCGACGCGCCAGCGCCCGGTCTGCGTCGGGAGCACGGTGCGGACCTCGACCTGCGTGAAGATCCTCGCTCCATGCCGGCACGCATCGGGGAGGTAGTTCATCAGGACGGTGTTCTTCGCGTTGTGGTTGCACCCGGTGACGCAATCACCGCACAGGATGCATGCGTCCTGCTCGATGCCGGCCGCGTTCCGGCCGGCCTCGAACGTCACGTTGATCCGTGGGCGTTCGAGCTCCTCGTCCAATGCCGCTGCGGAGAGCGCGAGCGATTCGAGCTTCGCGAGCTTCGGACCGTTCTTCGGGTATCGGGTCGAGCCGAGCATCTTGCGGACGCGCTTGTAGTACCGATCGAGCTCGCCAGGGTCGGAGCGGAGCTGCGCGGGCCAGCACGGATCTTTGAAGATGCGCGGCTCCGGCTCGAGGGTCACCCCTGCGTTGATCAGGGATGTCCCGCCGAGGCCGCAACCGACCAGGACGTTGATGTCGTTGAATCGAAAGTCGAAGAGCGCGGTGCGTGACCCGACGGACCTCCCGAATCCACGTACCTGCAGAGCCCCGACCGCGTCGCGCAGGCGCTCCGGGTACTCGCCCGGGTGCATCTCGCGCCCCCGCTCGAGCACGCACACGGATCGACCGCAACGGGCGAGCCGGGATGCCGCGATGCCGCCGCCGTATCCCGAGCCCACGACGACGACCGAGTACTCCGCCCCGAGCTCGCCGTGCGGGCGCGACAGGCGGTCCACCGCCGGAGGATATGCGGCTCCGGCGCTCCGCTCACGGAATGACGGGGATCGCCTCGCGCACCGACTCGGGCAGCACGTCGGTGAGTCGATCGGCGTCGCCGTGGGTGAACGCGAAGACGTCGTTGCCGCGGCTCGTGTAGCGGACCTCGGTGTCGCCCGCGGCGTCCGCTGCCCGCGACCACGGACGCGTGCCGAAGAGGGCGTGGCCGTGCGCGCTCGTGAACTCCGTGAGCCAGTCGAGTCTGCGCTGCTGGACGTCGGGGATCTGCGCGTCCTCGCCGCGAGGACCGACGTTCAGGAGGAGGTTCCCGCCCTTCGCGACGATGTCGACGAGCGACCAGAGCAGATCGTCTCGGGCGATGAAGTCCTCCTCGGTGGAGGCGCGGTTGTAGCCGAAGCTGTTGTCCATGCCGCGGACGCACTCCCACGGGGTGCGCTGCACGTCGTCGAACACCGTGTACTCCGGCGTTCGGACGTCGTAGAACCGCGGCTTGGGCGGGATGATCCCGCGCTCCTTGCGCGCTGCGTTCGACACGGCCCGGTCTATGGTCCGGCGGACGACGGTGGTCCGCGCGAGCACCCACGCCGGCGACCAGCAGAGGAAGCGGTCGTTGACGACACCATCCGGCGCGGTCGCGTAGTACTCGGCGAGGATCGGCGCGAGGTGCGCCGCGGGTGCAGGCCAGCAGATGTCGTTCCAGAGCACCGACGGCCGGTACCGCTGGACCAGCTCTTCCACCTGCGCACGGGCGTAGTCGGGATACGCGCCGCGAGGGACCGCGAGCGGGAGATCCGAGAACGCGCCGATGGGGTGGTCGTTCCACCTCGAGTCGATGCCGCCGGAGTAGTAGACGCCGAAGCGCATGCCCGCGGCGCGCACGGCCTCCGCGAGCTCGCCGACGACGTCGCGCTCGCAGTGCCAGCGCGGCTCGTGCGGGTTGGGCACCGAGGTGGGCCAGAGGCAGTAGCCGTCGTGGTGCTTCGTGACGAGCACGACGTACCGGGCGCCCGTCGCGGCGAAACGCCGTGCCCAGTCATCGGGGTTCCAGGACTCGAGCGCAGCCTCCCACTCACGTGCGAACTCGCGGTACGGACGGGTGCCGTAGGTCGACGCGTGATGGCGCGACACCGGGCTGTCGGCGAACCGCAGCGAGTTCTCGTACCACTCGCTGTAGGGCGAGTGCGCCAGGGCCGTCGGGTCGCCCGAGGCGAGGAGCTCGGCGATCTCCTGCCCGGTCGGGGCGAAGCCCGGCACCGATGCCGGCGTCCAGTGGATGAAGATGCCGAGCTTCGCATCGAGCCACCAGTCGGGGACACCGTGCGCGCGGACGACGCGCGCCGCATCACGCGCCCGCCGGCGAGCACTCACAGCGGGTCGAGGCCGGCGAGGGCCCGTGTCGCGCGGATGGCGAGCGCCACGATCGTCAACGTCGGCCCGTACCCGGTGCTGGTGGGGAACACGGAGGAGTCGGTGATGACGACGTTCTCGACGTCGTGCAGCCGTTGCCAGCGGTCGCACACGCTGGTGCGTGGGTCGTCGCCCATGCGCGCCGTCCCCATGACGTGGCGCGAGATCGGGCTCGGATTCACTCCGGGGCGAGCCGCGAGGTGCTCCTCGAGCGGGGGCGACGTGGCCCAGAACGTGTGGCGCGCACCTGCTTCGCGCATCACGGCCTCGAGTCGCGGCGCCCAGTGACGTGCGCAGACCTCCTCGTGGGCGTGCGACCGGTACGTGACGCGTCCGGCGGGCATGCCCCACGTGTCGGTGACGTGGGGATCGAGGTCGATGCGGTTCGACGCCTGTGGGAGGTCCTCGCCCTGCATCGTGAACGCGGCCATGCGGTCTCGCATCGGCGACCGCAGCATCAGCCGGCTGTGCTCGGGCCCGAACGGCAGATGGACCGCCTCCATGATCGGGTGACCCGCGCCACCGTGCTCCACGATCCCCCCGCGCATCCACGGCAGACCGGCGTCACGCGCGGCGGCGTCGGCCTCGGCGTCGCCGACGATCGGGTCGTCCATGAGATGCGTGACCGACCGTCCTCGGTGCGCGTGCAGCCGGAACGGGAAGATGCCGAGCGCGAACGTCTGGAAGTGGTACATGAGGTAGCGACCGACGACGTCTGGGTTCCCGATGCCCGATCGCAGGAGGAGCCGCGGCGTCTCGAAGGCACCGGCGCCGACGATCACCGTGCGCGCGGCGACCTCGCGACCTTCTCCGCCGGCGTCGAGGTAGCGGACGCCGCGCGCTCGCCGACCGGTGCCGTCGAGCACGATGTCGGTGACGTAGCTCTCGGGCAGGATCACGCACCTGCCGGTGCGGAGCGCGTGTCGCAGAGGCGCAACCGGATCGCCCTTGGCCTCGATCGGGCAGCCGAAGTAGCCGCAGAACCCACAGTTGTTGCACGCGGGGCGACCGTCGTACTCGACGCTGTTCGCGCCCGTGGGCGCTCGGTACGGGTGGTAGCCGAGCTTGCCGGCGGCCTCGGAGGTCAGGACGGCACAGAACATGTCGGGCCCCGGCAGCATCGGGTACGGACCCGACCGCCATGCCGCGAAGGGATTGGCGGTGTGATCGCCCGCGACGCCGATCACGCGCTCGGCCTCCGCGTAGCAGGCCTCGAGCTCGTCATAGTCGAGGGGCCAGTCGACGACGTCGGCGCCGTCCACCGGCCCGAGCTCCGACGCGAGCCGGAAGTCGATCTCGCGGAAGCGGGGGAGCTTGCCGTCGGCGTGGAACCCGCCACCGCCGATGGTGGAGGGCAGGTTGTTCACCTCGCCGGTGTGGATCCGCTCGCCGTCGGCCTCGCTGCGACGGAACGTGCGCGGCTCGAGCCACGGATCGGGGCCGAGGAAGTGGCGCCGCAGGAGCTTCACCTCGTCGTTGCTGACGTGCCCCAGCGGGCCGAACGGGGCATCGAGCGCCAGGAGGTGGTTCCGGCCCTTCTCCAGCATGATCACCGACCAGCCGGCCGCGGTGAGCACCTCGGCCGCGGTGGCGCCCGCAGGGCCCGTCCCGACGACCACGGCGTCACAGTCGGTCACGGCCGCTCACTCACGCCCGGTGACCTCTTGCTCCGTGTAGCCGCGGGGCTGCACGTCGCCTGGGTACGCGATCGCGCTCCACGCGACGGCGTCTCGATTGCCGCCGTACTCCGGTGCGCCGTACGTGCCCTCGCACGCGTGCTCGTAGAGCACCGTGCGGAAGTCGGGGACACGGGCGAGGCGCGCGTCCTGCTCGTCCAGGTCGACGGCGCAGAAGTCCGCACCGAGCGCGCGCAGCCCATCGCGGTACTGCTCCTGCAGCCCGGTCACCGGGCCGTTGCGCTCACGCTCCGGTCGGCCGAGCGAACCCTCGATGCGCGTCCGCCACGCGAGCTCCTCGAGCCGCGACAGCGGGAGGAACTCGCCGAAGCGCGCCTTGCCGCCGGCGCGGCCGGAGTAGGGGCCGCCAGCCCAGATGTGCGGTGGGTCGAACGTGAACGCGCCGAGCAAGTGGTCGATGTAGTCGGCGACGCCCGCGGCGCGCGCGCCGGGATGACCGTCGAGCGGAGGGATGAGCCGGTCGGCGGCAGCGGCGACGACGGCGTGCTCGTTGTCGGTGAGCCAGACGGGCATGCGGCGGCACGCTAGCGCCGCGTGACGGACCTACTCTCGGTGCATGCCTCTCGACGACGAGCTCATCAACAAGGTGACGTGGAAGATCCCGAACGCGCTCGCGCTCATCGGGTCGCGAGCCGGCGACGAGCGCAACGGCATGACGGCAAGCTGGATCACGCAGCTGTCGATGGCGCCGGTCCTCATCGGTGTGGGGATCGACAAGGACGCCGTCACGCACCGCCTCATCTCCGACGGCGGCTCGTTCACGGTGAACCTCTGGAATGCCGACGACACCAAGGTCTTCGTGAAGTTCTCGAAGCCCGCGACGGACGACGGCAACGCACTCAACGGTCGTGCGGTGCGCACCGCGACGACCGGTGCACCCGTGTTCGAGGAAGCGATCGCGTGGGTGGATTGCGAGGTCCGCCACACCCTCGATCTCGGGACGCACACGCTCTTCGTCGGCGAGATCGTCGACGCGGGGTTGAACGACGAAGCTGCACGCGCCGCGGCTGTGAGCGACACGCGCATGAAGTACGGCGGCGTGAAGCGCCACTGAGGCCAGCCCGAGCTCCAACTCCATGACCGAGCACGTTCACGTCCATCCGCCCGAGGAGCTCGCCGAGCCGTCGGAGACGCACGACCGCCGCGAGCGCTGGTTCGAGATCGTGGCTGTCTTCCTCATGTCGATCGCGACGGTGGGCATCGCCTGGAGCGGGTACCAGGCGGCGACGTGGAGTGGTGTGCAAGCGCGCCGCTATGCACAGTCGAACTCCGAGCACGAACGGGCGACACGCGTGGGCACGCTGGGGGCCCAGGAGCGACTCGAGGACCTCGAGGACTTCAATCACTGGCTCGAGGCGACGGCGTCGGGCAACACCGCCCTGGCGACCCTGTACGAGCGACGGTTCCGCGATGAGTTCCGCCCGGCGTTCGAGGCGTGGCTCGCGCAACGCCCGCTCGAGCGCGACAACGCGCCGGCGAGCCCGCTCTTCGTCTCCGAGTACCACCCCGCGCTCGAGGCGCGCGCGCTCGCGATCGAACGACTCGCCGAGCGTCACTTCGAGTCGGGGAAGGACGCGACGGAGCACGCGGACGACTACGTGTTCGTGACGGTCCTCATGGCCGCGGTGTTGTTCTTCGGCGGCATCTCGTTGCGCTTCGCGTGGCACCGCGCGCGTGTTGCGGTGCTCACGGTTGGTGCGGTGTTCCTGGTTGTCGGGCTCGTCGAGCTGCTGCGCCTCCCGACGCACTGATCCACGTCGACGGCGACGATCGCACCGCCATAGCGGGGGACGCGAGCGTCGGTCAGCCGTAGATGTTCACGTCCGCGTCGAGCCCGAGGGGCGCGGGATCGAGCCGGCCGCTCGCCGCGAGGACGAAGTCGAGGGGCTCGGCCTTGACGACGCGACCACCACCGCCGATCTCGACCGGGTCGAGACCGCTGAGCTCGAGCGTCGCGGGGCCCCACCCGCGCGCCTCGAGCTGTGCGGCGATGTGGCGCACCGACGGAGCGATGCCGGGACCCTGCTGCGGCGCGCGC
>DATBSK010000154.1:0-5866 GCA_036559825.1 Acidimicrobiia bacterium
GCCTGCAGCATGTCGAGCGCTTCCTCGCCGCGAACCTCGCCGACGACAATGCGATCGGGGCGCATGCGGAGCGCCGTCCGCACGAGGTCGCGCACCGAGACCGCGCCGGCTCCTTCGGCGTTCGGCGGCCGGGACTCGAGCCGCACGACGTGTGCCTGCGCGAGGCGGAGCTCGGCGGTCTCCTCGATCGTGACGATGCGCTCACCGGGTGGGATCGACTGCGAGAGCGCGTTCAACAGCGTGGTCTTGCCGGCGCTCGTCCCGCCCGCGACGAGGACGTTCCAGCCCGCCTCGACCGCCCAGCCGAGGAGCTCGGCGGCCGCGGGGTCGAGCCCGAACGCCTCGAGTGGGAGCGGCCGCGCGGCGAAGCGCCGAATGGTGAGACATGGCCCGTCGATCGCGAGCGGCGGGATCACCGCGTGGACCCGCGATCCGTCGGGAAGGCGGGCATCGACCATCGGCGACGACCGGTCGAGTCGAAGCCCGAGCGGTGCGACCACACGCTCGACGAGACGCACGATGCCGGCGGCGTCGAGCCCGAGCGCGACCGGCTCGAGCCGCCCCGCGCGCTCCACGAACGCTCGACCCGGGCCGTTGACCATCACCTCGGTCACGTCGGGATCCGCGAGCAACGGCTCGAGCGGTCCGAGGCCCGCGATCTCGTCGGTGAGCTCCGCGACGAGGAGCTCGAGCCGCGTCGCGCTCAACAGCGGCTCCTCGTCGCGCAGCAGCTCGGCCACCGTGGCGCGCACCGCGACGTCGCGTCCGGGACCCTCGAGGTCGCCGAGCGCCGGTGAGCGCAACAGCCGCGCGTGGACGCGCTGCTTCAGATCGACGCCCTCGCTCATCTCTCCCGCTCCTGGCGGCTTCGCCGGCACCATTGGTCGCCGTCGCGAGCGACGGCTCCGTGCTCCGGCGGTCGGCAAAGCCGCCGCCTCCGCCGGGGCGCTCGGCCCTCGCTCATGCTGTGTCGAGCCGGTCGTTGAGGAGCTCGACGCGGGCGAGCAGGCGCGCCGCGGGACGTGCCAGCGCCTCCGGGAGCCGCATCGGGAGCACGCCGGCGTCGACGGCCCGGGCCACTGAGGCGCGTACCGGGACGCGTGCGAGCACCGGCTGGTCGAGGACGTCTGCGACCTCACTGGGGCCGAGCGAGCGTCCCTGCTCCTCGACGAGGACGACACCGGCGGCGCGGCCGAGCAATGGGCTGTGCACCGCGCGCCGGAGACCGAGGTAGCACCCGCGCAGGACGATCACCGAGACATCGGCGACCTCGACGAGCGCGCGCGCCGCCGTGCTCGACGCCGCGTTCGCGTCGACGATCGTCGGTACAGGTCCGTCGCGCAGCGCGACCGCGAGCGCGGCGCCGGCTTCCGGTGGCGCGCTCGCAGCCAGCACGCGGTCGTGCGCGCCGCCGCGCGGGAGCAGCGCGACGCCAGGCGCGGCGGTGACCGCGAGCCGGGCGAGCGCGTCGACGGGCGCCTCCGGCCCGGCCGCGAGCCAGTCGACGAGGCCGGTGGGAGGCTCCGACGCGAGCGCGAAGATCGCGGGCTGATCGCCGCCGAGATCGGCGAGTCGTGCACCGTCCGCCTTGCGCGCGAGGACGAGCGCGCACGCGGCCGCGAGGACGGACGTCCCTGCCCCACCTTTCGGCGACCACAGCGCAATCAGCACGGCGCTCCTCACTCGACCAGCGGATCCGGGGAAGCGACGGCGCTGTCGTCATCGGTGTCGACTTCGACGCGTAACCTCGGGGGTCGTGACGGCGCGCGCGGCGGCGTTCTTCGACCTCGACAAGACGATCATCGCGAAGAGCTCGGTGCTCGCCTTCGGGAAGTCGCTGTATCGCGAGGGTCTCCTCTCGCGTCGCGCGATCGTGCGGAGCGCGTATGCGCAGGTGATCTTCATGCTCGTCGGCGCCGACGAGGACAAGATGGAGAAGCTGCGGGGCGCGATGCTCGACATGATCCGGGGTTGGAACCAGCACGAAGTCGCCGCGATCGTGCGCGAAGCCCTCGACGAGGTCGTCACACCGATCATCTTCAGCGAGGCACTCGACCTCATCGAGGAGCATCAACAGGCCGGCCGGCTCGTCGTGATCGTGTCGTCGGCCCCCGAGGAGGTCGTCCGGCCGTTGGGCGAGTTCCTCGGCGTCGACGACGTCATCGCGACCCGCGCCGATGTCGACGCGCACGGGAACTACACCGGCGAGCTCGCCTTCTACGGCTACGGCCCGTTCAAGGCCGAAGCGATCAAGGACTACGCGGCGCGCGAGGGTCTCGAGCTCTCGGAGTCGTACGCCTACAGCGACTCGGTCACCGACGCGCCGATGTTGCAGACGGTGGGCAACCCCGTCGCGGTGAACCCCGACCGTGAGCTCGCGCGCCTCGCACGCGACGAAGGCTGGCCGATCCTGAAGTTCGTGCGGCCAGTGCGCCTGCGCGATCGGTTGTCGGTGCCGTCCAGACCGGTGCTCGTCGTCACCGGCGCGCTCACCGCGGCGGGAGCGAGCGCCCTCGTCTGGTGGTGGCTGCACCGACGGGAGCGCGCGCCCGCGTGACAGACCCGCGGGCTGACGGGCTCGGGCTCGCCCATCTCCCCACGCCGCTCGAACCGATGGAGCGGCTCGGTGCCGCGCTGGCACCTACTGGGCGGGACGGACCGCGCCTGCTCGTGAAGCGCGACGACTGCACCGGTCTCGCGCTCGGCGGGAACAAGGCCCGCAAGCTCGAGCCCCTGTGCGCCGAGGCGCTCGCCGCGGGCTGCGACGTGCTGGTGACCGGCGGCGGCGCGCAGAGCAACCACGCGCGCATGACGGCCGCCGCCGCGAACCGCCTCGGGCTCGAGTGCCACATCGCCCTCGCGCCGCCCTCGCCAGGCGACGGGTTCCCCGCGTCGGGGAACCTGCTCCTCGACCGAGTGCTCGGCGCCCACCTCCACCTGCTCGAACGGGGCGACTACTACGACATCGAAGCGGGGATCGACGCGCTCGCGGACGAGCTGGCTGCGGAGGGCAGATGCCCGTTCGCGATCCCGGTCGGCGGTGCGTCGGTCACCGGTGTCACCGCGTTCGCGGACGCGGCCGACGAGCTCGTCGCACAGCTGCACGGCGAGCGCGTCGACCGGATCGTCGTCGCCGACGGCTCGGGAGGCACGCACGCCGGTCTGCTCGCCGGCCTCGACCCGAGCGTGCAGGTCCTCGGCGTCGACGTCGGCACGCGTCCCGACCTCGACGACGTCGTGCCGCGCCTGGCAGCCGAGGCTGCGTCGCGCAGCGGCCGTCACACGCCGCCCAGCCGCGCTGTCATCGACCACGACCGCTTCGGGCTCGGCTACGGGGCCGTCACCGACAGCGCCGTCGAAGCGGTGCACCTCGCGGCGCGGCTCGAGGGGATCGTGCTCGATCCGGTCTACACGGGGAAGGCGATGGCCGGGTTGATCGCGGCCGTGCGCGACGGACGGATCGGCGCAGGCGAGACCGCCGTGTTCTGGCACACCGGTGGCGCGCCCGCGCTCTTCGCGAACCGCTACGCAGCGACGTTCGGGGCGGACGCGTCGGGAGGAGGTTGAGCCGGCGCGACCGCACGCGACGCGGGCCCGCGCGAGGCGGGCCCGATCGGTCGCTCGTGGCTCGGTTCGGTCAGGTCGCCTCGCGGAGCTTCTTCGCGACGGCGACGCCGATCACCACGAGGACGAGCAGCACGAGGAGCTTCTTCACCGGTCCCCCAAATGGTTGATGACGATGGTCGACGACGGTCGGCGACAGCGTACCGTACGCCTCCGTGAGCGTCCTCGGTGCGGGCAGCGTGCCGCTCTTCGAGGAGCGACTCCGCGTCGGCGGTCGGGGGTGGGTGTGGCTCCCGGTGATCCTGGCGATCACGTTCCTCGCCGTCGCGCCGATCCTCGTGCCCATCGCGCTCCTGGCCTGGCTCGTGAACGTCGCCCGGTTCTGGCGCACGACCGTGCGGATCGACGCCGAGCGTGTCTGGGTCGGGCGCCGGTCCGTCCGGCTCGTGGCGCTCGACCTGACGACGCTCGGCCGAGCCCAGAACACCTGGCCGTGGCGGACCTTCAGCCGGCGGTGGCTCGGGGGCAACCCGATCTGGACGAGCGACTCCGTCGGCGTGCGCGGCTTCGACGAGGGCAAGCCCTGGTGGGTCTCCGTCGGGACGAACCGCCGCGACGAGCTCGTCGGCATCCTCGAGCGCGCGGTGCGCACGGCGCGCGAGCAGATGCCGGAGCCGGCGCTGCTGCTGCGCAGGGTGGCCCCGGGGTGGCACCCCGATCCTTGGGACGTCACCCGGCTGCGCTGGTGGGACGGCACGCAGTGGACGGGTTGGACCCATCCGCCGTCCGGGGGCGGTGCGTCGTGATCCCCGTCGCCGACGAGAACCCCATCGATCGCCTGCCCGTCGTCACCCTGCTGCTGATCGTGGCGTGCGTCGTCGTGTACTTCGCGGTGCAGCCCACAGGCACGCCCGACATCAACTGGGACGGTGTCGGCGAACGCGTCGACCAGGAGGACCTGCGCTTCGTCGTCGACAACGCCGCCATCCCGTGCGAGCTCGTCGAGCTCCGCCCGCTCACCGAGCGCGAGTACGAAGCGACCTTCCGCGACGACGACGGGAGCGCGTGCGGCGAGGGCGGCGGGCCCGCGCACAGCCCGGGCAAGGTCGTGCTGCTGGGCGTGCTCGTCACGATGTTCCTGCACGGCAGCGTCGCCCACCTGTTCGGCAACATGCTGTTCCTCTGGGTGTTCGGCAACAACATCGAGAGCCGGCGCGGCTGGTGCCGCTACCTGCTGCTCTACCTCGTGGGCGGCGTGGCCGCGATGGCGGCGCACGTCGCGATCGACCCGCAGTCGACCGTGCCCGTCGTCGGGGCGTCCGGGGCGATCGCGGCGGTCATGGGCGCGTACCTGGTGTCGTGGCCGACGGCGCGCGTGAAGTCGATCATCGTCCTCGGGCCGGTGCTGCTGCGGAAGGTCGAGGCCATCTGGCTGCTGCTCGTGTGGCTCGGGACCCAGTTCCTCCTCGTGGGCGGTGACACCGAGATCGCCTGGGCCGCGCACGTCGGCGGCTTCGTGTTCGGCGCGCTCGTCGGGCTCTGGTGGCGGCGGGGCGACGCGCGTGCCAGCGCCGCGCTCCCCGAGCCCGCGGCGGTGCCGGCATGAGCCACACGAGCCAGATCCACCACGTCCCCGACCACGCCGCGACGCTCGGGCACTGACCGCGCCCTTCAAGCGAGCATGTGACATGGAGGCCGGTATATCCGGCTCTGTTGTCACATGCTCGGGTCGTGGCGGGGCTACACCGCCAGCAGGTCGCGGGCGCCGGTGTCGGCGGACGGGTGGCGCAGCTTGCTCATCGCACGCGCCTCGATCTGGCGGATCCGCTCCCGGGTCAGGTTGAAGTACTCACCCACCTCTTCGAGGGTGCGGGGCTCGCCGCGGTCGAGACCGAACCGGAGGGCGAGGATCTGGCGCTCCCGCTCGTCGAGCGGCGCGAGCAGCTTCTCGATCTCGTCGGGGAGCAGCGCGGTCGCGGCCACCTCGAACGGCGACTCGGCCGAGCGGTCCTCGACGATGTCGCCGAGCTCGGCGTCGCCGTCCTCGCGGAGGGGCTCCGACAGTGACAGCGGCTCGGCCGCGAAGCGGAGCGCCTCGGTGACCTTGTCCTCGGGCATCTCGACCTCGACCGCGAGCTCAGCGAGCGTTGCGGGACGACCGAGCTTGAGCTCCAGCCGCGAACGGGCCTTCTGAAGCCGGGCCAGCGTGTCGCCGGCGTGGACCGGCAGGCGGATCGTACGACCGGTGTTGGCGATGCCCCGCGTGATGGCCTGACGGATCCACCACGTGGCGTAGGTCGAG
>DATBSK010000155.1:0-14517 GCA_036559825.1 Acidimicrobiia bacterium
CGCGCCGGCTGCCGTCGTGCTGGTCATGCCGCCGGACTACGTGCTGTTCCGCCACGGGCATCCGTGCGAGCGGTTCGAGGTGGTCGTGAAGGGCTCGCTCGAGGCGAACGGCCGCGTCCTCGAGCCCGGCGCCGTGATGACGGCGCGCCCGGGCGAGCTCTACGGACCGCACGTCGCGGGGCCCGACGGCTGCACGACCGTCGAGTTCAGCAGCCAGGAGGGCGTCTACCGCGTGTTGTGCGAGACCGACGGGGGAGTCCGCGAGTACGACTTCCGCCGCGGCGAGGTGCCCGACGACTACATGCCGCTGCTCTAGGAGAGGTTGCATCATGCTCGCAGCGCGATTCGAGGAAGGCACCCTCCGCATCGGCGACGTGCCGGCGCCGGAGCCGAACGAGGGCGAGGCGCTCGTCCGGATCAGCGCGGCGGGTGTCTGCCATTCCGATCTCCATCTCGCTCGCGGCGACTGGGTCGGCGCACCCGGGACCGGCTCGCTCGGTCACGAGGGGATCGGTGTCGTCGAGGCGCTCGGTGCGGGCGCGGAGCGCTTCGCCGCGGTCGGCGACCGGGTCATCCTCGGTCTCGGCGGTGCCGGCGGCGCGTTCTGGTGTGGCGCCTGCCGCTCGTGCCTCAGCGGTCATCCTCGTCTCTGCGCGCACGCGAAGGCCCTGATGGGCACGTTCGCCGAGTACGTCGCGGTGTGGGCACCCGCGCTGGTGAAGATCCCCGACGCGCTCGGCGACCAGGAGGCGCCGCTCGCGTGCGGTGGCCTCACCGCGTACGGCGCGGTCAAGAAGCTCGTGCAGCATCGCGTCACCCCGGGCCGCCCGATCGCGGTGATCGGCGCGGCGGGCGGGCTCGGGCACTATGCGGTCCAGATCGCGACGGCGTTCGGGTACGAAGTCGTGGGCATCGACGTCGGCGCCGAGCGCCTCGACTTCGTGAAGTCACTCGGGGCGGCACGGGCGCTCGACGCGCAGGAGGCGCTCGACGTCGTGCTCACGGAGCTCGGTGGTGTCGACGCCAGCCTCGTGTTCTCGGCGAAGATGGCCGGGTTCCGCCTGGGCTTCGACCTGCTCGGGTCGCACGGGCTCATGGTGTGCGTCGGATTGCCGGCGACGAGCGAGGGCAACATCGAGATCAACCCGTTCGCGCTGTTCGCGAAGGACGCGACGATCATCTACTCCGCCGTCGGCACCGTGGCGGACATGCGCGAGCTCGTGCACCTCGCCGAGGCGGGCAAGGTGACGAGCCACGTGTCGCGCACGGGCTCGCTGAGCGATCTCCCCGCGATCTTCGACGAGCTCGAGGCCACGCGGTACCTCGGGCGAGCCGTGCTGACCGACCTCGCCCACTAGCGACGGCTCAGCCCGACGAGCTGATCACCCGGCCGGGGAGGGCACCGGTGAGCTCGCCGTCGAGCTGCACCGGAACGCCGTCGACGATCGTCGCCCGATAGCCGCCCTCGGGACGCCGGAGCCGCGAGCCACCCTTGGGGAGGTCGTCGACGAACTCGTCGCGGTCGTAGTGGAGCTCGTCGAGCGCGAACACAGCGAGGTCGGCAATGCTGCCCTCGGTGACGGACCCGCGGCCGTGGAAGCCGAAGGCGTCGACCTGCCGTCCCGTCAGCTCGTGGACGGCCTCCTCGAGCGTGAAGTCGTCCCGGTCCCGGACGTGCCTCGTGAGGAGCAACGTCGTGTCGCCGGACGCGCACAGCATCTGCATGTGGGCACCGGCGTCCGAGGAGCTGACGAGCACCGCCGGGTCGGCGAGCGTGCGACCGACGCCGTCGACGTCGGCGTTGGAGATGCCGACCGCGACGATGCCGGGACGGCAGTCGTTCGCGAGCACGAAGTCGGCGAACGCATCCGAGGGATGGCCACCGGTCGCGTCGACGAGCTCGGCGAGCGTGCGCCCCAACCACGGCTCGTTGTCTGCGCCGACCACGTCGACGATGCGCACGTACTCCAGCCGGCGGTGCGGGAAGAGCGCGCTGGGAGTGCGGTCCCACTCGTCGCGCGCGGTCGCCCGCCACTCCGGGTCGCGCAGGAGGGCGGCCTTGTCGGCACCGCGCGCGGCGATGACCTTGTGCCACCCCGCGGGCATGCTCATGAACATCATCGACGAGTCCCAGCTGAGCCGGAAGTCGACCGTGCGCGGCGAGAGCTGCGGATAGGTGCGCACGCCGTCGTCCGCGAGGCGAGCGGTGAGATCGAGCCACTGGCGGGTCCTGCCGGGGTTGCTGTCGACGTGCACGAAGCCCGTCCAGGTCAGCGGGATGCCGCGAGCACCGCAACGACGAGCGAGGTCCTCCAGCGCGACCTCGGGCTTCTCGCCGAGGAGGCCCGGGACGACCTCGACGAGCCCGCGGCCGGCCCGCCCGATGACGTCGAGCAGCGCGTCGAACTCGGCGCCGTCGGCTGCCCGCGACGGCACGGGCCGTCCCTCGGCGTCGCTGTCGAGGAACGACGTGGAGAGTCCCCACGCACCGGCCCGCATGGCGTCGTCGAGCAACGCTGCCATCGCGGCTCGCTCGTCGGGCGTGGCGAGGCGCGTCCAGGCATCGTCGCCCATGACCGCGAGGCGGATCGGGCTGTGCCCCACCAGTGCAGCGAGGTTGATGCCCGTGCCGCCGGCGTTGACGGTGTCGCGGTAGCCGTCGTAGGAGCTCCACGTCCATGGGACACAGTCGTCGAAGAGGTGGCGGGGCACGTCCTCGATGTACGCGAAGAGATCGGAGATCGTGCCGCGCGTGGTGTCCGACACGGGGTACAGCGACAGGCTGCAGTTCCCCACGAGCATCGTGGTCACGCCGTGCAGCGGATCGGGATCGAGCGTCGGATCCCAGAACACCTGGGGATCGGTGTGCGCGTGCGTGTCGATGAAACCCGGCGTGACGACCGCGCCCGATGCGTCGAGCTCGCGCTCGCCGTCGGGAGCGAGACCCTCGCCGACCTCGGCGATGCGACCCTCGCGCACGCGCACGTCGGCACGGAAGCGCGCGGCTCCGGAGCCGTCGATCACCTCGCCGCCGCGTATGAGCAGGTCACGGTCGGCCATGCCGCCGCACCCTACCCGTCGGTCGACTCCGTCGACCGGCTCAGTGCGTGCGTGCGTATCGGCGACGCATCTCGCGCTGGTACGCGCCGGGGAGCAGCGTGCGACCGATGGGTGCGAGCGTCGGCAACCAGGCCGCGTTGATGTCCACGCGCGGCCCGCCCATGCGCTCGAGGAGGAGCTGCGACACCTGCTCTTCCGTGCGGCGGACGGGTTTCGGCGGCAGCGGATCGCCCTCGCCGATGCCGGACATGCCCATCGCGGTCGGCACCCAGCCCGGGTAGAAGACGTGCACGTGGACGCCGCGGTCGGCCACCTCGTGCGCCACGCTGTCGGTGAACGCCGAGACCGCCGCCTTCGACGCCGAGTACGCGGCGTGACCGGCCTCCGGCGCACGGGCGCTGTCCGACGAGACGTTCACCACGATCCCCGAGCCTCGACCGACCATCTCGGGCAGCACCGCGAGGGTGCCGGTCACGACGGCGAAGAAGTTCGTGCCGAAGAGGCGCCGATAGTCCTCGGTCGTGACACCGTCGCTGATCGGTGTCGGGTGCTCGATCGCCGCGTTGTTGATGAGGACGTCGATCGCTCCGTGCTCGGTTCGGACGTCGGCCAGCGCTCCCCTGAATGCCTCCTCGTCCGCGACGTCACAGGTGATCGTCCGGCTGCCCGATGAGGATGCGCGCATCGCCGCCTCGACGTCTTCCAGCTCGGCGCGCCGGCGGGCGAGCCCGACGACGGTCGCGCCCCGCCCGGCGAGATCGATGGCGACGCGGCGCCCGATGCCTCCCGACGCGCCGGTGACCACGGCGATGGATCCGTCGTATCGCTTCATCTGCACTCCTTTCGCTGGAGGAGCCTTCCCGATGCCGGGCGGAGGCAACCGCTCGATCGGGACGTGCCTTCACCCATGGGCGGGCGGCGCCGCGTCGAGCGTCAAGGGGCGCCGGTACGTCTTCCCCGTCGGCTCCGACCGGTCGGCGTCGCTGCGCCGCACGACGGATCTGCTCCGCGAGCTCGTCGCCTGAACGGACTCGGCGGCTCGCGCCTACGCGGGCGTGTATTCGATGTGCAGCTCGCTGAGACCGCGCAGCACCCACGTCGGCTCGTACCGGAAGCGTCGCGCATCGGGTGGACCGTGGTGCTCCTCGTCGAGCCGGACGTCGTGCATCCGGTCGAGGATGCGCTCGAGGCTGATGCGACCCTCGGCGCGTGCCAGCGGGCCGCCGGGGCAGGAGTGGACGCCGCGGCCGAACGCGAGGTGGTCCATGGTGTTGGGCCGGTCGATGCGGAACTCCGCGGGACGGTCGAACCGCCTCGGGTCGCGGTTGGCGGCACCGTTGAGCAGCATCACGGGCGTCCCGGCTTCGACCTCGACGTCGCCGATCGTCGTGCTGCGGCGGGCGAGCCGGAAGTCGGCCTTCACCGGGCTCTCGACGCGCAACGTCTCCTCGAGGAAGGACGCGATGTGCTCGCGGTTCCCGCGCAGCTCGTGCTGGAGCTCGGGATGCTCGGCGAGGTACTTCAACGCGGCGCCGAGCAGGCGCGCCGTGGTCTCCTGTCCGGCGGCGAACAGGAACGTGGCGGTGCGCACCACCGCGGTCACGTCGGGCGTGCTCCCGTCGGGATACGTCGCCAGCGCGAGGTCGGTCAGCACGTCCTTGCGCGGCTCGCGCCGGCGGTCCTCGATGTACCGCGCGAACCAGTCGTCGAGCCACGCGAGCGCGTTCTCGGCCGGGCTCCCCGCCGCGCCCGCTCCGACCTGGCCCGGTGAGCCGCTCAGTCCGAAGCCCTCGCGGAACCGCTCGTGGTCGGACTCGGGAACCCCGAGGAGATCGGCGACGACGAGCATCGCGAAGGGCTGCGCGTACGCGCCGATGAACTCGCACTGATCGCCGTCGAGGATCTCGTCGAGCTGCCGATCGGCGAGACGCCACATGAACGCCTCGTTGTCCCGGAGCCGCTTCGGCGTGATCAGCCGCATGAGCAGCGCGCGCTCGCGGGTGTGCGCTGGGGGATCCATCGTGACCATGTGCTCGTGCATGGGGAGCCGGTCGCGATGACGGTCGATGACCTCGCCGACGTCGTCACCCTCGAGCGGGACGGGAAAGGTCGCGAACGGACCGATCACCGAGTTGCAGGACGAGAACGTGTTGGGGTCGCGGTAGATCTCCGCGGCCTCGTCGTAGCCGGTCACGGCGACGACCCCGAGATGCGGCAGCGGCAGGACCGGGCACGCCGAGCGCAACCGCTCGAAGTAGGGATAGGGGTCCTCGACGAGGGACTCGTCACTGAAGAAGTCGATGGACTCGAGGTCGTCCATGGCTCTCCTCGTGGTGTGCTGGGCGACTGCTCAGCGTACGGGAGTGCTGAGGCTGCGCGGTACGCTGCGGCGGGTCACGAGACGGTTGACTGTGACCAGGCCGATGGGGCCCCGGGGCGCGGCGAGCCGGGGTGCAACGCCTTCGGCGGACGGGAGCGTTGCGATGGGTGAGGTGCTCGGCGCCGTTGCGACAGTGTCCCGGTTCCCGGTGAAGTCGATGCAGGGTGAGCGCTTGGCGTCAGTCGAGCTGACGGATCACGGCTTCGTCGGCGACCGCGCGTATGCGCTCGTCGAGACCGAGTCGGGCAAGGTGCTGAGCGGCAAGAACCCCGCTGTCGGAACCGAGCTGTTGGGCTGTCAGGCCGCGTTCATCGAGGCACCGGGAGCGGGTGAGGAGGTGCCTGCGGTACGGATCACCCTGCCTGACGGTACGACCGTGGCGAGCGACGCGCGCGATGCCGACGCGACCCTCTCGGCCTTCCTGGGGCGGGATGTCTCGTTGCAGCGCGCCGCTCCCGAGGACTTCACGATCGATCAGTACCACCCCGACATCGAAGACCTGGATCCCGAAGGACACCGCGACACCACCACCGAATCGAAGCTGGGGGCGTCCTTCTTCGCTGAAGCCGGGATGCCGTCACCAGTCCCAGCGGGTTCGTTCTTCGACCTGTTCCCGGTCTCGGTCTTGACGACGTCGACCCTCGCCACGCTCCGGGGACTTTGCCCCGAGAGTCGCTTCGACGAGCGCCGGTTCCGCATGAACGTCGTCATCGAAACCCCGGAGGACGGCTTCGTCGAGAACGGCTGGATCGGCCGCTCGCTGCAGCTGGGCGACACCGCCCGCCTCACGGTGGCGCTCCCCGACCCGCGCTGCGTCATGACCACCCGCGCGCAAGGTGATCTCCCCAAGGACACGGAGATCCTCCGGACTCTCGTCCGACACAACCGGACCGAGGTGGCGGGTGCGCTCTACCCATGTGCCGGTGCTTACGCAGTGGTGGACACCCCCGGGACGATCCGAGCAGGTGACCGTGTCTCACTCGCGTAGCGCGCACGAGTGAGCCTGACGTCGCGCAAGTCCATTCCGCGCTGACCAGGCAACGCGTTGTGTGATCCACAACGTCAGTGGAGGTGATGGGACTGCTTTCGAACCCTGCGCTCACCGAAAGGCTCGCCTGTTTAGTGAGCTGACCGTCCGCCTCTTGGCGAATCGGGAATCAACACGGGCGCCGACCTGAACGGCTCGGGCCGCCTTGGTTGACTACGACGAATCACGTGGGTCGGCGGCGCTCGCAGGTGCCGCGAACGGTCCGGAGCAGACCTAGGCGCGCCGCGGGCGCGTGGCTAATTTCTCGCTCCATGGTCGACACCGCCGTCATGGAGCTGCCCGACGGGCGGGAACTCGCTTGGATTGAGCTCGGCAATCCAGATGGCGCACCGGTTGTGGTCCTTCATGGGACACCCGGATCCCGATACCAGGTCGCCTCTCGAGTGGAGCCGATCGTTGCAGCCGGGATCCGCTTCATCGCGCTCGACCGCCCGGGCTATGGACACAGCAGCTATCACGCGAGGCAGCGGTTGGCCGACGCGGCGACCGATGTGGCGTGCTTAGCCGAGCACCTCGGCATCGAGCGGTTTGCGATCCTTGGATACTCGGGTGGAGGGCCCTATGCCGCGGCGTGTGCCCACTTCCTCCCCGATCGGGTACGGACGGCGGGCCTCGTGAGCTGCGTCGGTCTTCTGGCCGAACCGGGATCCGAGGCGGGGATGATGGGAATCAACCGCCTGGTCAGCCGCCTGGCCCGCCTGTCCCAGCAGGCGGCGTACCCCGCCTTTGCTTTCTCCACCTGGTACTGCCGGCGATGGCCAGAACAAAGCCTCGCGAGCGCGGCGCACCAGATACCTCCGTGCGACTTAGAGGTGCTCAATCAGCCCGATATCCGAGCGGCCACTCTCCGAGAGTTCCAGCGCTCGACCCTCGGCAGCGCCGCTGCGGCTGCTCAAGACTTCGCGCTGTTCTCCCGCGACTGGGGCTTCCGCCTCGAGGACATCTCGGTCCCGGTCCATGTCTGGCAAGGCGACGCCGACCGGAACGTTCCCGCCGCCCACGCCCGACTCCTCGCTCGAAGCATCCCGAATGCCCAGTTACATGAGTGCCCAGGCGAAGGGCACATGCTCATCTTCGACCGCCTCGAGGACATCCTCCGAACGCTCACCGCCATCGATACTTAGGCGCCCGCGCCTGCCGGGTTGCCATGACGGAAACGTTGTGAATTCGACAGCAGTGGAGGTGATGGGACTGCTTTCGAACCCGAGCCTGGGCTCGGTCCTCCAGGCCCTGGTCGCGCCCGATGTGGAGCAGCGCAAGCGTCCTATGCGACGTCGACGAGCCTGACTGCGGTTGCCGCCGGCGAGAACGCCGCGACGCGGAGAGGCGTCTGAAGACCCCCTTGGCTCGGACCGGCTACTCCGGTCAGTCAGGTCCGATGATGCAGAACTCGTTCCCGGCTGGGTCCTGGAGCACCCGCGTCGTCCACTCGCCTGCCTCCGTGCGCGATACAAGCGAAGCGCCAGCGGCTCGCATCTCGTCGACAAGGGGCTGCGCTTGATCGACAAAGAGGTCCAGGTGAATTCGAGCCTTGGACCTCTTCGGTTCCGGCACAGTCTG
Source organism: Acidimicrobiia bacterium (assembly GCA_036559825.1). Taxonomy (GTDB): domain Bacteria; phylum Actinomycetota; class Acidimicrobiia; order IMCC26256; family PALSA-555; genus DATBSK01. Next base: position 8,049 of record DATBSK010000155.1, read on the forward strand.
AAAGGTCACGACCGGAGGTCCATCTGGGCTCCCGTCCACTCTCTCGAGCGTCACGTACGGCCCCCCTGCGGTCCCGGGTCGGCGCGCGTAGCCGAGGCAGCGCTCCCAAAACGCAGCCAGCTGGTCCGCGTCGGGACAATCCACCGTGATTCCGATCTGCTTCAGAGCAGGCATTGTCACATTCGATCCAGGGCCGAGGTCGTGATCAAGCCATGGTACGAGACCGAGAAAACCCGGGCGAGGGACAATCGACCAGGTTCGAACAGAACCGCGCGGTCTCTGAGCGCGGGCACAGAGAAGGCGCTGCGCAGGTCAGACGTTGTGATTCTGACAACGAAGTGGAGGTGATGGGACTTGAACCCACGACTTCTACGTTGCGAACGTAATCAGCTCAACGCGCTGACCAGCACGAACGCGCGAACACCCAGGTCAACGGTCCTCAGTGCACCTCATGAGCGACCTTGAGTGACCGCCGGTGACCACTGCGACTGGCACGTTTGTGGCACGAAACGAACATCGCATCGTGGTGGGAACTCGGGCTCAAGCCGCGTCAAGTCCTCAAGCGTCGCTTCGGACCGTACGCTCTCGCCGATGAGCCGCGAGGACCACGACGTCGTCATCATCGGCGGCGGGCCGGCCGGGTTGAACTGCGCGCTCGAGTGCTTCGACATCCAGCTCGACACGCTCGTCGTCGAGGCGAAGCCCGAGCTGGGCGGCCAGGCACCGCTGATCCCGCACTCGGTCCGCAACGTCGCCACCGGGCGCTTCGAGGACGGCCCGGCCCTCCAGCGCGCACTCCAGGAGACCTCCGCGATCCTCGGCGACCGGGTGCACCTGTCGCATCCGGTGACCGACGCCGACCTCGACCACCGCCGGATCGAAGCCGGGGGGCGGACGATCGCAGCCCGAGCGCTCGTCATCGCGACCGGTGCGGAGCGGCGGGAGCTGGCGGCGGCCGTCGACGGCGCGTTCGGCGGCGACGTCACCTACCAGCTCGAACACGATCCGGAACGCTTCGTCGGAGAGAACGTGGCCGTCATCGGCGGTGGCGACAGCGCCGCGCTCGATGCACTCGCACTCGCCCACAGCGGTTCGTCGTCGGTCGCGCTCGTCCATCGGTCGGAGCTCGCGGGACGGCACGACATCGTCGAAGACGTGCGCGGCGAGCCGCGCATCGAGGACCTGCCGGGATGGGAACTGGAGTCGGTCGGCGGCGACGATCGGCTCGAGTGGATCGTGCTCGTGCAACCCGGGACCGGTGAGCGGCGGACCCTCCCGGTGCGCGGCGTGATCGTCAAGATCGGCCGCATGCCGCGCACCGAGGTCTTCCGGGGCCAACTCGAGCTCGACCGGTCGGGGGCCATCGTCGTCGACCCCGAGCTCCGCACCTCCGTCGACGGGGTGTTCGCCGCGGGCGACGTGGTGTCGGGCGCGTACGCGCGCGTCGCGGCCGCGCTCGGCCACGGCTCGGCCGCGGCGCGATCCGTCCTGCGCTACCTGGAAGGTCGCGGGTGACGTCCGCGCATCGCGTGTCGGCGGGCGCGGTCGTCGCCGCGCTCCGCCGTGCGCTGGACGAGCGCGCCGACCGTCCCGCCGATCCGCTGCTCGGGCTCCTGTTCGACCTGCAGCGCAACAACCTCGCGCAGTGGGAGCTCGAGGACGAGACCCGCCGACCCGACGCGGACGACGCGGCCGTCGCCGCGGCCAAGACCGGGATCGACCGACTCAACGCGACGCGCCACCAGCTCGTCGAGGAACTCGACGCCGCGATCGATCGCGCCGTATCCCAGACGCGGACCGCGACGCCGTCGACCGAGAGCCCGGCCATGGTGTTCGACCGCCTCTCCGTGCTCGTGATCCGGATCCACCACACCGAGGTCGCGGCCCGGTCGGATCGCGCCGCGCCGGCGGTGTACGCGGAGCGGCTCCCAATCCTGTACGGGCAGCTCGCGGTGCTCGAGGAGGCGCTCGACGCCTTCCTCGCCGAGGTGTGGGCCGGCACGAGACGGTTCGTGCCCTACCGGCACCTCAAGCTCTACGCGCCGTAGGCGCGCGGGCCAGCTCCCGGATCGTCGATGCGGCGACGGCACGCAGGCGGTAGCCGGCCCGGTTGAAGCCGTAGAGGAGGTGGTCGCCCACGGCTGCGGCGTGCGCGATGCCGAGCGATGCAGCGGCGATCGGCGCGGTACCGGTCAACGATCTCCCGTCGCGCGTGCTGAACATATGGAGCTCGCCCGCCCGTCCGATCCCGCAGAGGATGCCGCCGACGACCGCCACCGCGACGCCGCCGTTGCCCCACGCGAGATCGTGCACGAAGCGGCCCCCGACGACCGTGCTCCCGTCGGCCGGGTCGAGGCCGACGAACCCGCCGCCCCGCAGGCTCTCCCAGTCGTAGTCGTCGACGCCGGAGACCAGCTCGCTGCCGGCGGCCCAGAGGAGCCGGCCGTCGCCGAGGAAGGCCGCGGGTTGGAAGTCGACCTCGACCTGCCAGCGGGGCGGGCCGACGCGCCCGTCGCGCACCGGCGCCAGACCGACCCACCCCGTCCCGCCGAGCGCCACGCCGTCGCGCCCGTCGACGGTCACGGCCCCGAGCGCGGTGACGGGTCCCCACGACTCCAGCGCCACGTCCGCGTCGACCTGCCCCGTGTCCGCGCCCGGCGCGAGCGGTTCCGACACGAGCACGCCGCCCGCGCGTGTCTCGCGCGGCCGGGAGCCGACGAGCCGGCTCTCCACCGCCACCACCCGCTCCATGTCCTCGACGAACGCGCGCGTCCAGAGGGGCCGCAGCTGACGAACCGGGCCGCCGGCGGGGATCTCCGAGGCGCAGAACGCCCGCAGCAGCCCCAGGTGGTTCAGCACGACGACGACGTCGGTGCCGGACAGCTCGAGGATGGCGTGGACATCGAGGTCGAACTGGGATGCGTCGTCATCGTCGGGATACTCCGTCTCGTCGAAGATCGCGAGCGGCCGGAACGTGCGGGAGGCCACGACGATGTTGCGGCCGAGGTTGTTCCACGCGCAACGCTCGCCGAGCGCGGCGACCCGCCCGATGCCCGCGGGCTGGGAGTTCTTGACCCGGCTTTCCGGGTGCGCGTCGACCTCGGCGCTCACCATTCGAGCTCCCGGAGTGCGCCCATCACGTGCTCGGGTCGGATCGGGTCGAGGCAGCGTCCGTCCACGGGGCAGGTCCACGGTTGCCACTCGAACCCTCGCAGGCTCACTCGCGCGTTGTACGCGTGCTCGCGCTCCAGGGCCTCGCACACAGGGTCGCAGGGGTCACCCACCACCGCGCGGCAGTGTGGCCACGGTCGGAAGTAGACCGGCCGGGCGCGGCAGATGGTGACGGTCGGCGTTCCCTGTTGGACCGCGAGGTGGGTGAGGCCGGTATCGACCCCGACCACGGCCCGGCACGCACCGAGCGCGTCGACCGCGTCGCCCGGCGTCGGCGCCGGCATCGCGGCGATGCCGGTTGCCTGCATCTCGGCGCTCGCTTCCGTGCGCGTGACCACGCGCACGTCGCCACCCGCGGCCGTGATCCTGCCGGCGAGCGCGGCCCAGCGATCGGCGGGCCAACGCTTGCCCGACCCGTCGGTCTCGGTCACGAGCAGGACGGCGTCGCCGACGTCGGGACGGGGGTTCGCCGCGAGGGGCACCGGCCGCGTGAAGTCGGCCGGGATCCCGAGGTCGGTGCAGATGCGATCAAGGATCTCGTTGATCGACAGCGGCCCGAACGCCCGGTCGAACTCGGGTGAGCCCCACCAGAGGTCGCGCTGGAGCGGATGGTCGCGAAGATCGACGAAGCGGCCCCGGCACCTCGCGACGTCAAAGACGTCCTCGGGCACCGAGCCCGCGACGCCCTGGATGCGCTCGGCGAGCGCGGCCTGGGACGCCGAGCGTGCGACCAGCCACGTCTCGTCACCGCCGCCGCGTCCCGTGGCGATGAGCGCCTGGATCGCGGGCAACGACACCACGAGGTCGCCCAGTCCGAACGAGATCGGGGCGACGTAGGTACGGCTTGGGCCGGCCATCGTGCGCGTCCTCAGCGCGCGGCGTACTGCGTGCCGTCGTCGATCCCGAGCGCGGCGAACGCGCGCCGGCGCTCCTCACATTTGTTGCAGCGCCCGCAGTGGCGCCCGTCCTGGGGGTCGATGCATGAGAACGTGTGCTCGAGGTGGAGGCCGTGCCCCCGTTCGAGCACCTCGGTCTTGCTCAGCTCGGCGAAGGGCGTCACGACCTCGAGCGGCCAGTCCATGGCGATGTTCACGACCGCGTCGACGAGGTGGAAGAAGTCGCGGCTGGCGTCGGCGAACGGATTCCCCTTCAACGTGCCGAGCGCGATTGTGGGGACACCGTGCAGCGCGCACCACACGCTCGACTTCGCGAGCAGGAGCAGGTTCCTCCCAGGGATGTAGACGGCGGCGTCCTCGGTGTGTGCGTCGGGAACCTCGGTCCCCGACACACTCCAGTGCGAGCCGTAGACGTCGGCGATGGGGAGCTCGAGGGCGACGAGGGGACGGGCCCCGGCGCCCGGCAGCGTGTCGAGGAACCGCCGCAGGTGCGCCTCCTCGACCGTTTCCCACGCGAGCCCGAACCGCACGTAGACGGGCTGGACGTCGCGATCCTGCCGAATGAAGTCGGCGACGAGGATCGCGCTGTCGAGGCCCCCGCTCGCGAGCACCGCGACCGGGCTACTCACCTCGGTAGACGCACCCCGATGTGCACGTCTCGCGCACCACGATCTGCGACAGCTCCGGCAGCGACGGCGAGACACGTTCCCAGATCCAGCGGGCGAGGATCTCGCTCGTCGGGTTGTCGAGACCCTCGATCTCGTTGAGGTAGTAGTGGTCGAGGCGTTCGAGCACGGGCTTCATCGCACAGCTCAGGTCGGCGAAGTCGCGCACCCAGCCGGTCGTGTCCCCGACCGGTGCGTCGATGTGCACGCTCACCTGGAACGAGTGGCCGTGCAGGCGGGAGCACTTGTGCCCCGGCGGGACGTTCGGGAGGCGATGCGCGGCCTCGAACGTGAAGTCCTTGTAGATCTCCATTGGCGGCAATCCTGCAAGGCGTAACGGACGGGGGGTCGACTCGGCGCCAGCCAGCCGTCAAACGTGATCACCCGGGCTCCACTGTCTACTACGACGAGGTGATCGACCTCGGCAACGACGAGGGCGGCGGGCTGCATTGCCTCTTGCGCCTCGAGGTTTCCAACCCCTCGCGCGCGATGAAACGCGCGGATGAACGCGCGACGAATTCAGACCGCCGAGCCGCATATCCAACCCTCACCTGCGGAAACCTTGGTGGAGGTGATGGGACTTGAACCCACGACTTCTACGTTGCCGCGATGCTGGACGGGGCTGTTCCGCCAGCCACGCCCTGAGCTTCCGGTCGTCCAACTGGTTCCACTGATCGACTCGCTGCTGCCCGAGCCGTAGAAGCGACGCGCGGTGTCCACCTGGGCGTGTTCAACATGAGCACGGCATACGCTCGAGAGATGGCCGACTGGGTCACGATCTCCGCGCTCGCAACGGCGGGCGGGACGACAGTGCTCGCGATCGCGACGTTCGCTTCGACGCGGTCAGCCAACCGTTCGGCGCGCATCGCCGAGCGGGCGATGCTCGCGGGTATCCGCCCCGTGCTGTTGACCGCGCGACCGGAGGATCCACCCGAGAAGATCACGTGGACGGACCGGCACGTCACCAAGGCGACCGGGGGCCGCGGCATGTTCGAGACCGAGGACAACGTGTTCTATCTCTCAGCCGCCCTGCGCAACGTCGGCACCGGCCTCGCGGTGCTGCACGGCTGGCGCGTGACCCGCGACGTCGTCGCCGAGTGTCACGGCGCCGACCTGAGCGAGTATCGGCGCCTCACCCGCGACCTCTACATCGCGCCCGGCGACAACGGCTTCTGGCAGGGTGCCGTCCGCGAGATTGACGACCCCGACCGGGAAGAGATCCGCGACCTCTTCGTGCACCGCGAGCGGTTCGCCGTTGATCTGCTCTACGGCGACCAGGAAGGCGGGCAACGGACTGTGACGCGATTCGGATTCACACCGTGGGATGATGACGGCTGGCTGTGCATGACGGCGCGGCATTGGTTCATCGACCGCGACGACCCGCGTTGAAGCGCGCACACCTCAGCGGATAGGACGCCGGGCAACGGGCGTCGATCAGGTCACGAGAGGACGACGGTATCTGCTCGTGCGGCGGTCTTCGGCGAGCATCAGACACACGTCACCGCGTTCACTACACGCCGGGCACTCCGCGGACCATGACCCTGCGTTGATGAACGCGACGAGCTCACGATCATCGGCGTGGAACTCGAACGGCTGCCCACGCTCGGCTTTCAGCTCTGACCACCAGGTTTTCCGTTGCGCGCAACGAGCTGATCAAGAAGGGGCTTGCCTACGCACCTGAGCGTGACTACCTCGCTTTCACGGTTCCCGGCATGCACGAGTTCATCGTTCGCGAGC
>DATBSK010000156.1:0-4491 GCA_036559825.1 Acidimicrobiia bacterium
GATCGTGTTGATGTAGTCGGTCGTGACCATTGCCGGGACGTCCACGCCCTGCTCTCGGGCTCGCTCCATGAGTCGAGCCAGCAGGTAGCGGGCCCGCGATCGACCGTGGGCACCGACGACCGCGTCGAGTGAGTCGAGCCACTCCGTGGTCTCGCCCGGGTCGATGTCCGGGAGCTGGTGCACGTTTCCGTCGAGGAACATCCGATATCAGGCTACGTGGCTACTGGGCGGTCACCTACCGTCATCCGCCGTGGGCGACCTCGCCGCTGACACCGATGTGACGGGCCGCGACGGTCGCTACCGCGCTCGGCTGTCGCGGGACTGGGAGATCTGGGGCCCGTGCGGCGTATACGTCGCGGCCGTGCTCCTCCGGGCGGCGGGCGCGCACGCCGCGCTGCCGCGACCCGCGACGCTCGCCTGCCACTTCCTCGGCGTCGCGACGTTCGACGACGTCGAGCTGGAGGTCACGACGCTCCGGGCGACACGTCGCACCGCCTCGGTGCGCGCCTCGATGCGCCAGGGCGACGTGCCGGTCGCCGAGGCGATCGTGTGGTGCGTGGCTGACGACCTCGAGGGCCCCGACCTCGTGCGGTTGACGATGCCCGACGTCGCCCGGCCGCACGAGTCGCCGCTGATCCAGGAGCTCGCCGAGGACGGGCAGCGGCGCCCGGTGCCGTTCTGGGACAACTTCGAGTATCGACCGCTCAACTGGCTCGGTGCGAAGGCATGGGAGCAGCGCGTCGACGCGCCGGCCGAGGTCCGCTCGTGGTTCCGCTACGTGCCGACCGCGGTGTTCGACGACCCGTACGTCGAGGCCGCGCGCGTCGCCATGCTCGTCGACATCTCCGGTTGGCCGGCGCTCGTCCGGGCGCTCTCACCGAGTGACGAGGCGCGTTGGATCGCGCCGAACCTCGACCTCGCGGTGAGCTTCCACGACGCGCCCGCGGGCGCCGAGCACCTCCTGCTCGACGGCTACGCGTCCATCGCTGCGGGCGGGCTCGCCGCGGGCGGTGGCGCGGTGTGGTCGGAGGACGGGCGGCTCCTCGGTTCCGGCACGCAGCAGCTCATCTTCCGGCCGGTCCCGGAGGGCTGAGACGCGCCGCGTCAGTGCGGCGTCGGGAGCGGAGCCCGGTAGGCACGCAGGATCGCGCGCGCCAGCCATGGCGCGACGATGTCCGCGGACGCCTCCTCGGCGAAGTGCACGCCGTCGGGCCGCATGACCGGGTCGAACTCGCCACCCGGTCGAAGCCGGAGCCAGGCCGCGAGGTCGATCACGCGCAACGACGGGCGCTCGCGCTGCACCTGCCGGAGCAGCTGGTTGAAGCGCACCATCCGCACCGGGTTCCCCGACGGGTCGTCGTTCGGTGGTTGCGTCGACCGCGACGGTTGGATGAACGGGCTCGTGAGCCAGACCGGCGTGACCCCGCGCGAGAGGAACACGTCGACTGCCTCGAGCATGCGCTCCTTGAGCAGCGTGTCGAACACGGGGTCACCAGGTGCGCGCCACTGCGCGTCACCGGGCAGCAGGTGGTCGTCGACGTCGATCGGACCGACCTGGATCACGCCGACCTCGGGATGCACGATGTCGAGCGCCTGCCCCCACTGGTCGACGAGGTTGCCGCACGCCCCCGGGTCGAACTGTTTGCCGTTGAAGCGCGCCGTCCCCTCGCGGACGATGCCGCAGCCGTACCACGCCGCGCCGGGGACCATCTGCACATCGGTCGCGCTCGCGGCCCACTGCTTGAAGCCCTTGGCCGTGACCAACCCGGTCGAGTCCCCGAAGAACGCGACGGTCGTGGGGGCAGTCTCCCCCGGAGCGACCTGGACGGGCGCGACCTTCGGCGCCTTCGCCTGCCCGACGTTCACCTCTTCGGCTGCGGCCGCGAAGTCGAGATGCGAGGGCGTGCTGAGCGTGCTCGTCACGAGGAAGCCGCACAGCGCCATCGCCATGATGCCAACGACCGGGGCGAGCTGCGCGCGACCGCCGTGCAGCACCGCGCCGGTGCGGATCGGGCGCTCGAGGAACCGGTACGAGACCATCGCGAGGCCGATCGTTGCGGCGGCCTGGAGGAGCACGAGCGGTGTCCCGTGCATGCCGGTGCGGTCGGGCGAGAGCCAGAGGATGATCGGCCAGTGGTAGAGGTAGAGCCCGTACGAGATGATCCCGAGCATCCGGAACGGCCAGAACGCGAGCAGCGACGCGAGCGGCCCATCGGGTGTGCCGGCGGCGATCATCGTCGCCGAGACCACCGCGAACGCGGTGAGGCCTCCCTTGCCGATCCACCCGTCGGTCGGGGTCGGGATGGTGCACAGCACACCGATCCCGATCAGGGCCGCGAAGCCGACTGCGGTGACCCACCGCGGCGCCCGGCCCTCGCCGACCCGCGCGACGTACGTGAACGTCGCGAACACGCCGCCGACGAGGAGCTCGCCGGCGCGCGACGGGAGGCTGTAGTACACGAAGTCGTAGTTGCCGGCCGCCGCTGCGATCCACGTCGCGAGCAGCGAGAGGCCGATCCCGACGAGCAAGACGGTCCGCAGCCGCAGGCGGAAGTCACGCGCGCTGCGGGCGAACCGCAGCACGGCCCACACCGTGAGCGGCAGCAACAGGTAGAACTGCTCCTCGACCGCGAGGCTCCAATAGTGCAACAGCGGCGACGGCGACGAGAACAGCTCGCCGTAGGAGCTGCCGGCGAGCAGGAAGCGCCAGTTCGCGACGTAGCCGAGCGCGCCGAACACGTCCGTGCGCAGCCGGGTCGGGTCGAGCGACAACGACGCGAGCAGCGACAGCACGAGCACGAGGCCGATCCCGGCGAGCGCGGCGGGGAGGAGGCGTCGGAGGCGACGCGCCCAGAACTTCGGGAGCACGATCGCGGACGAGCGCACGCCCTCGTCGAGCAGCAGACGCGTGATCAGGTAGCCCGACAGCGTGAAGAAGACCGAGAGCGAGAGCGTCGCGCCGGGGAACAGCGGCGACCCCGCGTGGAAGCAGAAGATGACCGCCATCGCGAGGCCGCGCACACCGTCGAGGCCCGGGTGGTAGCCGAACCGGCCGAACGCTGCGTCGTCGGGGTGCAGGCGCCACTCAACCCGCGGACGAGTCATCGTGGTCGACACGGAGGCGGCCCTCCCCCCTCGGTCCGTGACGAGCGCGGCCCTCAGGATAACGGCGAGACCGTGGCCGGATGCCGCTTCGTCGCGCGCCGGTCGCCGCTGGCCGAGCCGACCACGGCGCGGAAGACTGGCCCGCAATGGCCGAGCACGCCGTCCCTTCCCTCGCGGACCTGATCCGCCACCAGGCCGCGACGATCGGGGATCGAGTCGCGTTCACCTTCGAGGAGCGCGACGTGACCTACCACGACCTCGACCTCGCCGCGAACCGGGTTGCCAACGCGCTCATCGCCGGGGGCGTCGGCCGGGACGACCGCGTCGCGTTCCTCGACAAGAACACCCTGGAGCTGTTCGAGCTGATCTTCGGCGCCGCGAAGATCGGGGCGGTCGTCTGCCCGTTGAACTGGCGACTGGCCCCGGCCGAGGTCGCGCAGATCGTCGACGACGCCCAGGCGAAGGTCCTGGTCGTCGGCCAGGAGCTCTTCGGGGTCCTCGACGCGTGCGAGTCGCAGCTCGCGAGCGCGCCGAGCATCGTGACGGTCGGCGACCATCCGCGTCATCCGGAGTTCGCCGAGTGGCGCGACTCGCAGAACGACGACGATCCGGGGTTCGAGACGAGCCCGGAGGACGTCGTGATCCAGTTCTACACGTCCGGGACGACGGGGCTGCCGAAGGGCGTGATGCTCACGAGCACGAACCTCGGCGCCCTCGTGCCCGCCGTCGGCGAGCTGTTGCAGCTCGACGACGACATCGTGAGTCTCGTCGTGATGCCCCTCTTCCACGTCGCCGGCGCGGGGTGGGCCTTGCTCGGCCTGATGGTGGGCGCGCACAACGTGATGCTGCGCGATGTCGACGTGCCCGCGATCCTCGACGCGATCCCCCGCCACGGCGTCACGCACAGCGTCTTCGTTCCGGCCGTGCTGCAGTTCCTGCTCGCGACCCCCGGCGTCGAGAGCACCGACTTCTCGTCGCTGCGCTTGATCACCTACGGCGCGTCGCCGATCTCGGAAGAGGTGCTCGTCGCGTCCATGGCGCGGTTCGGCTGTGACTTCGTGCAGGCCTACGGGCTGACCGAGACTTCCGGGGGCATCGTGCTCCTCCACCCCGAGGACCACGACCCCGGAGGACCGCGCGCGCACCGCCTCCGCGCCGCCGGCAAGCCAATTCCCGGGGTCGAGCTGCGAATCGTGGCCGCCGACGGGAGCACTGCACCGACGGGCGCGATCGGTGAGGTGTGGATCAAGTCGCCGAGCACGATGACTGGGTACTGGAACAAGCCCGAGGCGACGGCCGACGCGATCACGCCCGATGGATGGTTCAAGTCGGGTGACGCGGGTCGCGTCGACGACGACGGCTACCTCTACATCGAGGACCGCGTGA
>DATBSK010000157.1:0-12020 GCA_036559825.1 Acidimicrobiia bacterium
GCATCGAGTCGAAGAGCGGCAGCCCCGCCGGTCGTCCCTCGACCGCGACGTACAGCGCGGGCATCACCTTCCTGACCTTGAAGCCGGCCTCGGTGAGCGGCGGCCTCAGGTCGACGCCCTCCAGGGTCCACGCGCACGTCGCGAGGTGGGCGTCGACGACGTCGAGCAGCTCGGCGACGCGCTCCGTCCCGGCCAGACGCGCCCACGCGTCGTCGTGGATGACGAGGTCCTCGTCGTCGACGAGCAGGAAGTCCATCTGCTCGAGCAGGGCACCCACCGTGACGGCCCGCTCCTGACCGATCCGGAGGGCCTCCTGGAACCGGGCGAGGTCGAGCCGATCGCCGAACCGCGCCTCTGCGAGCGGCAGGGCCCTCGCCTCGAGCTCCCGGAGCGTCAGGCGCCGGATCCACTCGCCGTTCATCCAATCGAGCTTCTGGTGGTCGAACGCGGCCGAGGCGTGCGTGACGCCCTCGAGCGAGAACGCCGACGTGATCTCGTCGAGATCCATCACCTCCCGGCCGTCGTCGGGTGCCCATCCGAGCAGGGCCAGGTAGTTGCACACGGCCTCGGGGAGGTAGCCCGCGTCCCGGAACTCTTCGAGCGCGACGGCACCGTGCCGCTTCGAGAGCTTCGAGCGATCCGGCCCGAGGATCAGCGGGAGGTGCGCATAGAGAGGAGGAGCCGATCCGCCGAGCGCCTCCCGCAGCGCCAGCACCCGGTGCGTCGAGTCGAGGAGGTCCTCGCCCCGGATGACGTGCGTGATGCCCATCTCGAGGTCGTCGACCGCGTTGGCGAGGAAGAAGATCGGCGTTCCGTCGGGGCGGACGACGACGAAGTCGGGGATCGTCGACCACTCGACCCGGACCTCGCCGCGGATCTCGTCCGCGAACCGGCTCGCGCCCTCGTCGGGGGTGCGGAAGCGCAGGGTCCGTGGCCGGCCCTCCGCCGCCAGGTCCCGACGCTGCTCGGGGGACAGGTCGCGGCAGTGCCCGTCGTACCCGGGTTGCTTCCTGGCGGCGCGGGCCGCGTCCGAGCGCTGCTTGAGCTCCTCCTCGGTGCAGAAGCACTCGTAGAGCCGCCCTCGCTCCAGCAGGTCGTCGGCTGCGGTCCGATAGATGGCGTTGCGCTGGCTCTGCAGGATCGGACCCTCGTCCCAGTCGAGGCCGAGCCACCGCATGCTGTCCTGGATCCCGACGACCCACTCCTCGCGGGTCCGGGTGCGGTCGGTGTCCTCGATCCGGAGCAGGAAGTCCCCGCCGTGGTGGCGGGCGAAGAGGTAGTTGAAGAGCGCGGTGCGCGCCGAGCCGACGTGGAGCGAGCCGGTCGGCGCGGGCGAGAAGCGGACACGCACCGCCTTCATGGGCGCGCTCGCTCGGGCGCAGGATACCTGCGGCCGCCCTTCCTCCCCTGTTCGCCGTCGCAAGCGACGGCTCGTGCGACACCGGTCGGCAAAGCCGCCGGTGCCGCGGGGACGCTCGCCTGCGCCATCGCGGCGAGGCTAGTGGCGGCCTATGCGGGAACGATCTCGTCCATCAGCCGCTTGGCGATGACGATCCGCTGGATCTGGTTCGTGCCCTCGTAGATCTGCGTCGCCTTGGCGTCGCGCATCATGCGCTCGACCGCGAAGTCACGCGTGTAGCCCGCTCCGCCCAGCAGCTGGACGGCGTCGGTGGTGACGGACATCGCGGTGTCGGTTGCGAACACCTTCGCCATCGACGCCGCCCGGGTGAGCGCGGGCGCCTGGACGTCCGACATCGCGCATGCCCGGTAGACGAGCAGCCGGGCGGCTTCGACCCGCGTCGCCATGTCGGCGAGCATGAACTGCACGCCCTGGAAGCTCGCGAGCTGCGAGCCGAACTGCAACCGCTCCGTCGAGTAGCGCGTCGCGACGTCGAGGGCGCCCTGCGCGATGCCCACCGCCTGCGCGCCGACGATCGGCCGCGACCCGTCCAGCGCCTCGAACGCATATGCAAGCCCCGCGCCCTCGGCGCCGATGCGCTGCTCGGCGGGGACCACGACGTCCTCGAGCACCAGCTCCCCCGTCGGCGAGCCCCGCATCCCCATCTTGGACTCCAGCTTGCCCAAGGAGAGACCGGGTGTGTCGCGCTCCACCACGAAGGCGCTCACACCGACTCGCGCGCTCGCGTCGGGATCCGTGACCGCGAAGACGGTGTAGAAGTCCGAGATCCCGGCGTTGCTGATCCAGCTCTTACGGCCGTTCAGCACGTAGTGGTCGCCGTCGCGGACGGCACGGGTCAAGATCGACGTGACGTCGCTTCCCGCATGCGGCTCCGACAGGCAGTAGGAGCCCTGCCACTCGCCGGCGACGACCTTGGGCACCACCCGTTCGGCGAGCTCGCTCGGACCGTGCGCCAGCAGGGGCGCGCACGCGAGCCGAGAGATGAGCACGAAGAGCGCGGACGACGCGCAGACGCGGGCGACCTCCTCGACGAGCATCGCGTAGGCGACGCCGTCACCGCCGTCACCGCCGTGCTCGACGGGATACGGCAGGCGGATGAACCCCGAGTCGCGATACCCCTCGAACGACTTCCACGGGTACTCGGCGCGCTCATCGGCCTCCGCGGCGTGCGGCGCGACCTGGTCCTCGGCGAAGCGCCGCAGCGCCCGCCGCAGCTCCTCGTGCTCCGGCGACAGGAGGAAGGGGCTGCTCATGGGGGCTCATGAGCCTACCGGTGGACCTGACGGCCGTGTCAGGGTCCGGCGCGTCAGCGAAGGGCGACCGCGAGGGCCTCGCGCAGCGCCGCCCGCACCTGCTCGACCCGGGCAGCGAGCGCCTGAGGTGCGAGGCGCAGCTCGTCCAGAGGCACCCCCTCGACGACCGCCCGCCGGCGCGGGTAGTCGTGGTGGGCGTCGAGCACCTGCCTCGCGCGCCATTCCGCGAAGTCGGGGGCGCAGCCCCCCTGGTACCCGAGCACCAGGAGGGCGCACTCGACGTCGGCCGCGACCGGCGCCCGCCCGTACGACGCGGCCCGGCGCATGGCGATCTCGCCGACGACCGCGGCAGCGTCGTCGAAGTGCTCGTGCGGTGCGAGAGCGAAGCGCGATCGGGCACGGTGCACGAGCGCCAGCGCGTACCCCACGTTCGGGCCGGGGTCGCCGAACAGCGCTCCGCGCGGCTGCGCGATGGCGACGTCGTCGCCGGGCCGGTGCAGGGACCACGCCCGCGCCGCGGGCACGGAGACGCCGGGCGCGAGGTTCTGCGCCTGCCGCGGGGCCTCGCTCGCGTCGGGCACGACGTAGGGGTCGGTGGACACGTCGGAAGCCAGCCGTGTGTGCTCAGTCGGCGGTGTGGAGGAGCCCGTAGACGAGCGAGTCGTAGAGGGCCTGCCACGACGCCTCGATGATGTTCTCGCTCACCCCGATCGTCGTCCAGGTGCGATCACCGTTCGTCGAGTCGATGAGGACCCTGGTGACCGCACCCGTGCCCTTCTGCGTGTCGAGGACACGGACCTTGTAGTCGGTGAGGTGCACGCGGTCGAGCGCCGGAAAGGCCTTGGCCAGAGCCTGTCGGAGAGCCTGGTCGAGAGCGTTCACCGGTCCGTGCCCCTCAGCCGTCTCGATCCGACGAGCGCCGCCCACGCGCAGCTTCACGGTCGCTTCGGCAACGACGCTCTCGGTTCCCAGACGTGCTTCCTCGTGACTCGGGACGATGTCGTCGCGGACGATGACCTGGAACGACTCGACGTCGAAGAACGGCTGCTCCCAACCCGTCGAGCGTCGCATCAGGAGCTCGACGGAAGCGTCTGCGACCTCGAGGTGGGATCCCTCGTGCTCCATCCTCTTCAGCAGCTGGACCACGTCGTTGACCTGCGGTCCGTCGATCTTCAGGCCGAGCTCCTCGGCCTTGAGGACGACCGTCGACTTGCCGGCCAGCTCCGACACGACGAAGTGAGTCCCGTTGCCGACTGAGTCCGGCGGGACGTGCTCGTAGGCATCGGGCCGCTTCACGATCGCGCTGACGTGCAGTCCTGCCTTGTGGGCGAAGGCCGACGAGCCGACATACGGCGCCTGGGGGTTCGGCGCCATGTTCACGAGCTCCGCGATGTGATGCGCAACCGATGTGAGACGCCCGAGACGATCGGCCGGGATCGTCGCGATCCCCATCTTGAGCGTGAGGTCCGGGATGATCGTGGTCAGGTTGCAGTTCCCGGTGCGCTCGCCGTATCCGTTGATCGTGCCCTGCACCTGCACTGCGCCCCCGCGCACACCCGCGAGCGCGTTCGCGACACCGGTGCCGGCGTCGTCGTGGAGGTGGACAGCGATGCCGAGGCCGCGGTCGGCATCGGGCGCGAAGTGCCGCACGACGTCGTGGACCGTCTCCTCGACCTCGTGAGGGAGGGATCCGCCGTTCGTGTCGCACAGCACGAGGCGCGTCGCGCCGCGCGCTGCGGCTGCTTCGAGGACGCAGAGCGAGAACTCCGGGTTGCGCTTGTAGCCGTCGAAGAAGTGCTCGGCGTCGAAGAAGACGACCGCGCCCTTCTCGGTGAGGAAGTCGACGGACTCGGCAACCATGGCGACGCCCTCGTCGAGCGTGGTGCCGAGCGCCTCGGTCACGTGGTAGTCCCAGCACTTTCCCACGATGCACACCGTCGACGTTCCCGCGGCGACCAGGTGACGCAAGGTCTCGTCCGAGTCGACCTTCCCCTTCGGACGACGCGTCGAGCCGAACGCCACCAGCGTGCTCGTCGTCAGGTCGAGCTCCGAGCGCGCCCGACGGAAGAGCTCGTCGTCCTTCGGGTTCGCGCCGGGCCAGCCGGCCTCGATGTAGTCGACGCCGAGCCAGTCGAGCTGCTCCGCGATGCGCAGCTTGTCGTCGACGGTGAGCGAGATGCCCTCGAGCTGCGCGCCGTCGCGCAGTGTCGTGTCGTAGATCTCCACTCTCCTCGCGGGCTGGTCAGCCATCGTTCGCGTACTCCAGCCAGTCCGCGTACTTCTCGACCTCGCCGTGGATGGCGGCGAAGTATGTCTCCTGGATCTTGCGGGTGATCTCGCCCGGCTCCCCGATCTCACGGTCGTCGACCTCGCGGATCGGCACGATCTCGGCGGCAGTGCCGCACAGGAACGCCTCGTCGGCGAGGTAGAGGTCGGTGCGGAGCAGCGTCTCCTCGCGCACCTCGTAGCCGAAGTCGCGCGCGATCGTCATGACGGAGTCGCGGGTGATGCCCTCGAGCGCGCCGGCGGACAGCGGCGGCGTCCGCAGCACGCCGTCCTTGACGACGAACACGTTCTCGCCCGTCGCCTCCGCGATCGAGCCGCTCGTGTTGAGCAGGATGGCCTCGTCGTAGCCGCCGTGCAGCGCCTCCACCTTGGCGAGACTCGAGTTGATGTAGATGCCCGTCCCCTTCGCGGCGACCGGGTTGATATTGGGATCCATGCGGCGCCAGGTCGAGATCTTCATGCGAACGCCGTGCTTCACACCCTCGTCACCGAGGTAGGTGCCCCACGGCCAGACCGCGATCGAGACGTTGACCGTGCAGGGCAGCGGGTTGAGCCCCATCTCGCCGTACCCGAGGAAGGCCAGCGGCCGGATGTAGCACGAGTCGACCTCGTTGACCCGAATCGTCTCCTTCGTCGCAGCGACGAGCTCCTCGACCGAGTACGGGAGGTCCATGTGCAGCAACATCGCCGAGTCGTGCAGGCGCTGCATGTGGTCGGTGAGGCGGAACACGGCCGGCCCGCGCGCGGTCGGGTACGCGCGGATGCCCTCGAACACGCCGGAGCCGTAGTGCAGCGTGTGCGTGAGCACATGGACCTTCGCGTCGTCCCAGTCGACGAGCGTCCCGTCCATCCAGATCTTGCTGGTCTTCTCGATCGGCATGTCGGCTCCTGATCACTCCCGCGCAGCCCGCTCCTGCACCACGTTCCAGCGTACGTCCTCAGGCTTCGATGAGCCCCGCGATCGCGTCACCGATCTCGCTCGTCGATCCCGTCACATCGTCCGACTTCGCGACCGCGGCGCGCACCCGTGCCGCGGCATCGTCCTCGCCGAGGAACTCGAGCATCATCGCGGCAGAGATGACCGCGGCACGCGGGTCGGCGTCGCCGGTGCCCGCGATGTCGGGTGCCGACCCGTGGACCGGCTCGAACAACGACGGCCCCGTCCGGTCGGGGTTGAGGTTCGCCGACGCGGCTCGCCCGATCCCACCCGAGATCGCGCCCCCGAGGTCCGTGAGGATGTCGCCAAACAGGTTGTCGGTGACGATGACGTCGTAGCGGCCCGGGTCCTGCACGAAGTAGATGCACGCGGCGTCGACGTGGTGGTAGGCGGTCTGGATCTCGGGCTGCTCGCTGGCGACCGCGCGGAACGTGCGCTCCCACAGGTCGCCCGCGAACGTGAGGACGTTCGTCTTGTGGACGAGCGTGACGTGGTGGCGGGCGCGGCCGGCCGCGAGCTCGAATGCGTAGCGGATGCAGCGCTCGACGCCGTGCCGCGTGTTCACCGATCCCTGGGTCGCGACCTCCTGCGTGGTGCCCTTGCGCAGGAAGCCGCCCTCGCCCGCGTACGCGCCCTCGGTGTTCTCGCGGACGACGACCATGTCGACGCCGTCGTTGAGCGCGCTCGGCTCGGCGACGAAGGGCCGAACGTTCGCGTAGAGGTCGAGCTCGAAGCGCAGCCGCAGGAGCAGGCCGCGCTCGATGACACCCGGCGGCACCTCCGGCGTCCCCACGGCACCGAGGAGCACGGCATCACACGTTCGAACGGCATCGAGGTCGTCGTCGGGCAGCACCTGCCCGTCGCGGAGGTATCGAGCACCGCCGAGGTCGAAGGCGACGGGCACGTAGTCCACGCCCGCGGCGTCGAGCGCCTTCAGCGCCTCGGTGACGACCTCGGGGCCGATGCCGTCACCGCCGATGATGCCGATGCGGTGCGTCACGTTCGAACGTGCTCCTGTCCTCGACTCGACCGTCGCCGACAACGAAAAACCGCCCACCGAAGTGGACGGTCGAGAGCGAACGCCGGCGGCCGGCGCTCGCTAGGTGATGACGATGATCGTATGTGTCGCGGTCATGAGTCGATCAGTGTCGCAGGCCGCCCCCAGCAGGTCAACAGAGTTCGGCGTCAGCCACCGGCGATCAGGACGACCGCGACGGTCGCCATCGCGAGCCCGACCACTTGGTGGCGCGCGAGGCGCTCGCCCAGGACGATCTGCGCGAGCGCGATGGTGCTCGCGGGGTAGAGCGACGTGACGACCGCGACGACGGCCAGCAGGCCCTCGCGGTTCGCGAGGAGGAACAGCACGTTCGCGCTCATGTCGAGGAGCCCGGTTCCCAGCGTCGCCACGACGGCCTCGCGCTTCGGCACGATCGTCGCCGCCGTGAGCGCGGCGATCGCCGCCATCACGAGGAACGTCACCAACCGCGACGCGACGAGCGGCCAGAGCCCGGCGTCGTCACCCGTGCGGTCGAGCAGCACGAAGAAGCCACCGAACCCGAGGCCGGCACCGAGGGCGAGCGCGAAGGCCTGCCGGGTCCCCGCCGTGGGCTGCTCCCGGTTCCCGGGCGCCTCGCGCGCGAGCAGCGCGACCGCCGCGATCGCGATGGCGATGCCGGCCAGCGGCGCCGCTCCGGGCCGCTCGCCGAGGAGCAGACCGGTCGCGACCGGGACGACGGCGCCCGTCACCGCCGTGACCGGCGCGACGACGCTCATGACCCCGGTCGCGAGCGCTCGGTAGAAGAGCATCACGCCGATACCACCCGACACACCACCCGCGGCACCCCATGCGACGTCTGCGGCGGTCGGGTCGGCAGGGACGAACCACACGACGCCCATGAGGAGCACGACCCCGGTGACCGACGAGAGCGCGACAACTCCAACGGATCCATTCGCACGCTTGGTCGCGATCCCGCCGAGGAAGTCGCCCGCGCCGTACGTGAGTGCAGCGCCGAGGGCGAGGACGAAGACCAGAGCGTCTTTCCTAGCCGATGCGAGGGGAGCCGGTACTCTCGTTCCGTGGACGAGGTGCACCTGTCGCGCGCGGCGCGCGACCGACTCGAAGAGGAGCTCGGGTGGCGGAGCGGCGAGCGTCGTTCGGAGATCTCGCAGTGGATCGAACGTGCCCGTGAGCACGGTGACATCCGCGAGAACGCCGATTACGACGCGGCGAAGAACGAGCAGGGACACAACGAGGCTCGCATCCGGCATCTCGACGCGATCCTGCGCTCCGCCGTCGTCGTCGAGTCGACCGCAGCCGACGTGGTCCAGCCCGGGACGCTCGTCGAGATCCGCATGGACGACGACGACGACACGAACGTGTACCTCGTCGGGTCCATCGAGGAACGCCACGAGACGTACGACGTGCTCTCGCCGTCGTCCCCACTCGGCACCGTGCTCATGGGCAAGACACCGGGTGACATCGTCGACTTCGCGGGACCGAAGCGGACGTTCCAGGTCGAGATCGTGAGCGTGGCGCCGAGAGTCGACTGAAACGCATCGACGGCGGGTCGGGGACGTCCGGATGCTCGGAGACGATTACGAGGCGATACTCGCGGAGGCGCGACGCGGATCCTCTGTCGCGCTCGGTGCGATCTACCGCGACCTGTTCCCGTCCGTGCTCGCGTACCTGCGCGTTCGCGCGCCCGCCGACGCCGAGGACCTCACCTCGGACGTGTTCCTCGATGTGGCACGCGGCATCACGAGGTTCGCAGGAAGCGAGGGAATGTTCCGTGCGTGGGTGTTCACGATCGCGCGTCGCAGGGCGATCGACGCCGCGCGCCGGCGCGCGCGGCGGGCCACGGACGTCGTCCCGGCGGAGGTGCTCGAGGGGCTGGTCGGCTCGGACGACCCCGCGCGCGAGGCCGTCGAGGCCCTCGAGACCGCCGACGCGCTGGAGCTCGTCCGGCAGCTCCCGAAGGGGCAGGCCGAGGTGCTGCTCCTGCGGGTCGTGGCGGGCCTGAGCACCGAGGAGACGGCCCGAGCCCTCGGGCGGAGGCCCGGGGCCGTGCGCGTCGCCCAGCACCGGGCCATCCGGCGGCTGGCGCGGATGCTCGAACGTCCGGATCCGGAGGCGGACGATGCGTAACGGATCGAGGGGCTCGGGCGATGTTCTGAGCGTGCCGCGCCGCCGCCGACTCGACCGTGACGCCGCCGAGGCGCTCCTCCGTGGCGATCGCGGGGAGCCCGGCGGCCCCGACTGGGTCCCCGAGGGCTACGAGGACGTCGCCGACCTCCTCGGCCGGCTCCGGCCGCGGCGTGCACCCGTGGAAGCCGACGACGTGGTGGTGACGCGCATGCAGGGCGTCCTCGGCGATCTCGTGGGCGCACCCAGCGGCGCGGGGCGCCGTCGCCTCGGCGTGATCCTGGTCGTCGCGGTCGCCGCCGGCGCGCTCCTCGGAGGCCTCGCGGCCGCGAACGCGCTGTCGGGGCCGGTGGTGTCCGACGCGCTCGGCACCATCGGGATCGGCGCTGCCAGCACTCCGAGCGTGAGCACCGACGCCCACCCGCCGTCGCACGATCCATCCAGCGGGGTCACGCCGGCCACCCCGGCGACGCCCGCGATCCCCGCCACGCCCGCGATCCCGGCGACCCCCGGCGGTCCCGACGGACCGGCGATCCCTGCGACACCGGCAGTCCCGGCGACACCGGCAATCCCGGCGACACCGGCAATCCCGGCGACACCGGCGACGCCGCCATCGTCGCCCGGCAACAGCGGGACGGATCCGCAGCCCGACCACGGCAACGACAGCAAGGGGCACGGCGGCGGGACCGACCCGCAGCCCGACCACGGCAGCGACCACGGTGCCGGACATGGCGGCGGCCACCCGTAGCCCCGTGGCCCGCGTCCTCGGGATCGACGGCACGAGGCGCGGCTGGGTCGTCGTCGCGCTCCACGGCGGCGGCTTCGCCGGTTCGAGCGTCGTGACGAGCATCGCCGACGTCATCAGCGATCCGGCCGTCGTCATCGGTGTCGACATCCCACTCGGCGAGTCGACGCCCGGTGCCCGGCAGGCCGAGTCGCGTGCGCGCCAGCGGCTCGGGGCGCGACACAGCACCGTCTTCACGCCGCCGCCGCTCACGACCGCGGTCGCACCCACATACGAGGCCGCGAACGCGCTCGCGCGCGACCTCACGGGGAAGGCGATGTCGAAGCAGGCATGGCACCTGCTGCCGAAGATGGCGGACGCTGCGCCGTACTGGCAGCTGACGCCGGAGCGGATCCGCGAGGTGCACCCCGAATGCTCGTTCGCGGAGATGAACGGCGCACCGCTCGCGAGCCGCAAGCGGACGGCCGCCGGACGGCGTGAGCGGATCGAGCTGCTCGCGCAGCACGGCATCCGCCTCGAGGACTCGGCCCTCGACGAGTGCGGCGCCCCGGACGACGACGTGATCGACGCGGCGGCCGTCGCGTGGACCGCGCAGCGCATCGCGCGCGGCTGCGCGTGCAGCTTCCCCGACCCGCCCGAGCGGGACGCCGACGGCCGCCCGGTCGCGATCTGGTACTGAACGCGCGCGCGTGATGACGCGCGTGATGCGTCCCTCACCGTCATGGCGAGGGTCGAGAGACGCATCTCGAGCGGCTAAGGCTTCTCCCACACCGAGACGTGCGACGCGCTGTCACTCGTGAAGGGCTCGCGGCTCCAGTCGCTCCAACGCTCGCGCAGGGTCATGCCGGAGAGGCGCGCCATCAGGTCGAGCTCCGACGGCCAGACGTAGCGGAACGGGGCCGAGAAGGTCTCGAGCTCGCCGTCGACCACCCAGTAGTGGTGTGACCACGAGATCTGCTCGACGATGTCGGTGTACTCGTCGAAGCCGAGGTGCGTCGGCGTGACCGTGAACGCCTGGAACGTCTCGCCCGGAGGGAGCCGCCGAAGCTGAGGGACCATCACCTCGATCACGAAGCACCCGCCGGGCTCGAGGTGCCCAGCCGCGTTGCGGAAGCACGCGACCTGCTCGTCCTGGGTGGTCAGGTTCATGATCGTGTTGCGCACCAGATAGGCGAGGGTGAACGTCGCGTCCACAGTCGTCGTCGCGAAGTCGCCGATCGTCACGTCGATCGTGTCGGCGCCGGGCTTCTGCTGCAGCTGCGCCACCATCGCCGGCGACAGCTCGATCCCGTGGACGCGCACGCCCCGCGCGCTGAGGGGCAGCGCGAGCCGGCCCGTGCCGACGCCGAGCTCGAGTGCCGCGCCGTCGCCCGTGAGATCGGCGAGGAACGTCACCGCGGGCTCGACGACCGCAGGCTCGAACGTGTCCGCGAACCTCGTGTCGAAGGCGCTCGCGATCGGCTCGTCGAAGTGGTTCTCGGTCACCGGCGAACTCTCGCAGCACGTCGTGCGTGATCGACGGGCATTTTCTCAGCGCGGCGCGCCCCAGCCGCCGCCCCCCGGAGTCCGCACGCGCACGACGTCACCGGCGCGGACCTCGACCGTGACCTTGTCCGGCAGGCGCGTCGCGCGCGCTTCGTCGCCCCCCGCGAGCAGCCAGTTCTCGCCGACGGCGCCCGGCCCGCCGCCACCCGACCCCCACGGCGCGCTCGTGCGCCGCTCGGTGATGAGCGACACGACGGCGTCCTCGAGGACCTCGAGCTCGCGCTCGATGCCCTCACCCCCCGGATGCGTCCCGCCGCCACCGCTGCCGGCGCGGAGGCCGTAGCGTCGGACCCGCAACGGCAGCTCGCGCTCGAGTGCCTCCACCGGGGTGTCGGAGGTGTTCGTCATGCCCGTGTGCACGCCGCTCATGCCCGGCGCCCACGGACGCCCGCCCTGCCCGCCACCGAGCGTCTCGTAGTACACCCACGCGCGCCCGCTCGTGGCCGCGCCCACGATGACGTTGTTCATCGTCCCCTGGCTCGCCGCGCCGAGCCGGTCCGGCGCCGCGATCGCGAGCGCACCCAGGCACACGTCGGCAACGCGCTGGCTGACCTCGACGTTGCCCGCGCCGACCGCGACGGGCGGGGCCGCGGCGACCACCGTCCCTCGAGGCGCGACGACGCGAACCGGGCGCAGCGCGCCGCCGTTCGCCGGGATGCTCGGGTCCGTGGCCGCCCGGAGCGCGAACGCGA
>DATBSK010000158.1:0-11341 GCA_036559825.1 Acidimicrobiia bacterium
CGAGATGCCGTACTCGGTCGCGACGGCGCCGGCGGCGTCGCGCAGCGTCTGCTCGCTGACGTCGAACGGGACGAACCGACGGAGCGCGCCCGCGTCGCCGAGGGCGGTGAGCAGCAGCCGTGTCTTCTCCGACGTGCCGGACCCGAGCTCGACGAGCGTGTCGGCGCGCGTGGCCGCCGCGATCTCGCACGCGCGGGCGTCGAGGATCGCGCGCTCGGCGCGCGTCGGGTAGTACTCGGGGAGCCGCGTGATCTCGTCGAAGAGCTTCGATCCGCGGTCGTCGTAGAACCACTTCGGCGGGAGCTCCTTCGGCGTGGCCGTCAGCCCCGCGCGCACGTCGGCCGCGAGAGCGTCCGCGAGGTCGTCGCCCGACAGGTGGACGTCGACGTGGACGTTGCGCCCGCGGCTCACAGCGCCGTCACCACGAGGTCGGCGCCGTCGGACGTGACGACGCTGCGGTCCGGGATGCGTTCCCACCCCGGCGCCTCGTCCAGTGGCTCGGACGCGACCAACGCGGCACCGCAGTGGTGGAGCGAGTTGCCGACGGCCGTCGCCGCGATGGCGCCGCACTCGGTGAGCAGGAGGTTCAGCCGGCCGGTCGTGCGCTCCTCGATCGTGCACACGACGTCGGCGAGCGCGTCCGCCGCCGTTCGGCCGGCGTCGAGCCGGTCGAGCGCGAGTGCGAAGAGCACCTCGGAATCGCTCTCACCCTCGATGCACGCACGCCGGCGCTCGGTGACCAGTGCGCGCAGCTCGTCGCCGACACCGTGGTGGTAGCCCTCGACGCAGCCGTTGAGCGAGAAGAACCAGCGTCCGTCGGCGACGAAGGGCGCGTTGCCGGACTCCTCGACCTTCGAGCCAGGTGACGCGAGGCGCGCCGCCCCGAGCACGTCGCTCGTCACCACGCTCTCGGCGAGGTCGTCGAGCGCGGGGTCCACCCAGATGGGCGTGCTGCTGCGATGGCGATGCGCGCGGCCGTCGTCGTCGACCCAGCCGACACCCCAGCCGTCGGGGTTGTCGTTCCCGCTCACCTGCTCCTTGGGGCGGCGCGCTTGGGCGACGAGCGAGTGCGGGGGCTGGGTGAGCAGCGCGGCCAGTGGTACGGGCGGCCCCACGTACGCGAGATGGCGGCACATCTCAGTGGTCGTCGGCTGCGAGCCGGACGCCCGAGAAGATCTGGCGGCGGATCGGGAAGTCCCAGTTGCGGAAGGTCGCGCGGCGCGCCAGCGGGTGTGTCGCCCACGACCCACCCCGCAGCACCTTGTACTCGTCGCCGAAGAACACCTCGGAGTACTCGCGATAGGGGAACGACTCGAAGCCGGGGTACGGGAGGAAGTCGGACGCGGTCCACTCCCAGACGCGGCCGGTGTGACCGAGCGCGCCGGACCGCGCCGCCGCCTCCCACTCCGCTTCGGTGGGCAGGCGCGCGCCGGCCCACCCCGCGAAGGCCTCGGCCTCGTACCAACACACGTGCTCGGCCGGCTCATCGGGAGTCAGCGCGTCGCGGTGCCCGAAGCGGACGCGGCTCCACGACCCGTCGCCCTCCCGTCGCCAACCCTGCGGATGCGCGAGCCCGGCCTCCATGCGCCACGCCCAGCCGGCCGGGCTCCAGACGCGCTCGTCGTCGTAGCCGCCGTCAGCGACGAACTGCGCGTATTCGGCGTTCGTCACCGGACGGGCACCGACGCGGAACGGCGCGAGCTCGACGGTGTGCGCGGGGCGCTCGTTGTCGTACGCCCACGGCTCGCCGTCGGTACCGATGGTCACCGTGCCGCCCGCGACGGCCACGAACCCGTTCCCCCCACCGGCACTGTGTGCGTCGGGGGCGACCTGTTGCCCAGACGCGCACGAACCGCCGGGGAGGCCGACCTCGGGATGCTCGTACTCGCGCTCCATGAGCTCGATGGTCGCGAGGAGGGTCTCGTCGTGCTGGTGCTCGTGCTGGATCACCATCCCGTACACGAACGCGTCGCGCTGGAGGCGGTCGCCGTCGAACGTGACGGTGGCGAGATGGTCGAGCACCCGGCTGCGCACGTCGGCGGCGAACGCACGCGCCTCGGTGGGGCCGAGGATGTCGAGCTCGGAGCGCTCGCGCCGCGGATGCCTGAACGCGTCGTAGAGGTCGTCGTAGCGCGCGTCCGTGGGGGTCGCGTCGGCAATCGCGCGGAGCAGCCAGAGCTCCTCGTAGTGGGCGATGTGCGCGAGGTCCCAGACGAGCGGCGACATGAGCGGTGACACCTGACGCAGGAGGTCGGCGTCGTCGAAGGGCTCGAGGAGCCCGAGCGTGCGGTCGCGAGCGTGGCCGAGCTCGCCGGCCACGACCTCCGTCAGGTCCACGCGGCCTCGATCGCGTTGTCCGCCGGGGGGAGCGCCGACTCGCCCCGCCGCCACGCGTCGAGCCGGTCGTCGGCCGGGCACCGACCCTCCGCCACGTACTGCTCGAGGTAGCACTCGGTCGCCGCGACGGTCGCGGCGTCGACGCCCCGGCCGGGCAGCGCGTCGAGCGCCACCTCGAAGCAGGCGCGCGCCGCGGTCGCGAAGCCGGGGTCGGTCAGGCCGGCGCGTGCCGCGTCGATCCACCGATCCACCGTCGGCTGGACCGCGGGACGCACGCGCTCGACGAGCTGGGGATCCTGCACGAGCACCGCGCTCACCGCGACCGCGACGCGCCACCACGGATCCGGCACGGCATCCAGCATCCGCAGCTCGAGCCAGCCGCGCGGGCGCACCGGCGGGAAGAGCGTCGTGAGGTGGTACGCGAGGTCGTCCAGCGTCGGCCATCCGAGGTCGTGCCCGCGTTCGATCCACTCGTCGAAGGGGAGCTCACGGAGCACGGGGACGTGGCGCTCGGCCGACGTGCGCACGAGCATCACCGGCGCCGCCAGCGCGTACTCCGCCCACGCGGCGCGACAGTCGCCATTGCGCTCGGCAGGCGCGGTGCGCGACGGGTCGATCGCCGCCCACACCGCGAGGCGGGTGGAGCGGTAGCCGGTCGGGCCGTCGTCGCCGATCGGGGAGTTCGCGAAGCTCGCCGCGAGCACGGGTCCGACGTCGTGCGCGGCGCGCCACCGTCGCTCGACGTCGGCCTCATCGCCGAGGTCGATGTTCACCTGGAGCGCGGCGGTGCTGCGCATCATCGTGCGCCCCGCACCGTTCGCGTGGTCGAAGTACGCCTCCATGGCGTCGTAGCGCGGGTTGTGGACCGCGCGCTCGCGACGAGGACCGGGCTCGAGGCCGAGGGCGACGAGTGCGACGCCGGATGCAGCGAGCGCGTCGCCGAGAACCCTCGCGTCGGTGGCGGCGACGTCGCACGCGCACGCCAACGGCAGCGGGGGTGAGCTCAGCTCGACCTGGCCGCCCGGCTCGAAGGTCAGCCGGCTGCCCCCGGGCAGTGCGAGCGAACGGGTGACGGCGTCGACGGTCGCCGATGCCGCGGGGCGTGTGGGCTCGCGCGCGTCGACGGCGAGCCACTCGAGCTCGATGCCGACCTGACCGGCCGGCACGGGGACCGTCGGGGGGCGGTCGAAGCCCCGTGCAGCGACGGCGCGTTGCGCTTCGTCGCGGGTGAGGATGGGCAGCCAGGCCGGCACGGGCTTACCGGTGACCGAAGTGCGCGGTGACCCAGTCCATGTCGCGGACCGAGCCGAGCTGCAGGTGGCGAGTCAGGGCGTAGCGCATCATCGACTTCCTCCGGGCCTGGCGGGTCCCGGCTCTCGGGACCTCAGGTTTCCCGCTTGAGATGGGCGGCAACCCGCGTCGACGCTCGGGGGTCTTCGACGCGGGCGGTCGTCGTGGATCGACGCTAGTCCCCGACGTCGCCGGCTTCGATCACCCGGGCACCACGGGTCACGATCTCGCCGCGCGGCCCGGGTGCGGACGGGAGTGATCTCGGTAGCGTGGCCGGATGCGATGGAGACGTCGGCGCGTGGTCCTCGTCGGCGACGTCGGGGGCGCGTCGACCTACCACGTCGGCGACGAGGCGATGTTCGAGGCGGATCTCGCCTTGGTGCGCCGTCTGCTGCCGAGGGCGCGGTGCATCGCCGTCAGCGCTGACCCCGAGTCCACCGCTGCAACCTTCGGGATCGAGGCGGTCCTGCACCTGTCCGCGGCGGACGCTCGAGACCCTCGCCGGGCAGAGGTCCCGCCGGCGATCGCGGCTGCAGCGGGCGCCGATCTCCTCGTCGTCACCGGTGGGGGCAACCTGAACTCCTCGTTCCCGACGCTGATCGCCGAACGGCTGGCGCTCGCACGCGCGACCGCCGAAGCCGGCGGTGCGGTTGCGGTTCTCGGGCAGACCATCGGCCCGGCCCTCACGTCGAAGGACGCCGAGCGCGTCGCCGAGCTGTTGGGGTTGGCGTGCTACGTCGGGCTGCGCGACGAGGCGTCGGCTGCGGTCGCGCGTGACCTCGGCATCGACGAGTCGAAGGTCTTCGACCAGCTGGACGATGCATGGACGATGAACGGGTCGCCGAGCGCGGGTGTCGCGGCGGACCTCCAGCATCCCGTGATCGCGATGACGCTGCATCCAGATCCGCGCGTCGTTGCGCCGCGCGCGATCGGCGCGCTCGCCGATCAGCTCAACCAGATCGTCAACCAGGTCGGCGGCAGCGTCGTGTTGGTCCCGCACTGTCGCTCAGGAGAGGGGCCCGAAGGGCGCAGCGACGAGGACGTCTCCGCCGGGCTCGCGGAGCAGCTCGCCACGCGCAGCGTGCCCGTGACGCAGCTCCCCGTGATGACGCCCGGCGAGGTCATCACCGTCACCCGAACCGCCGATCTCGTGATCTCGAGCCGATATCACCCGCTGGTCTTCGCCCAAGGCGGCGCGGTGCCCGCGCTCGCGCTGTGGGCCGATCCGTACGTGCGCGCCAAGCAGGTCGGCGCCCTGGCACACGCGGGCCTCGAGGCGTGGGCGCTGCCACTCGACGAGGCGATCGGTGGACGGCTCGTGCCCGCGGCCATCGAGCTGCACGACCGGTGCGAGGAGATCAGCGCGTGGCTCGCCTCGGTCCGCCCCGCGCTCGATGCACGGATGGCGGCTCGGGACGTTCGGCTGGCAGAGGCGTTGCGCGACATCGGCCTCGAGATCGCGGACGTCGCCGCTGCTCCGGCGACATCGCGACTCCCTGCCGGCGCACCGGTTCCTGCCGGCGGCTGGGACCAGGGCGCTGCGGTGCCCGCGCCTCGGCCGGTGCCCGATCCGTTGCTCGCCGAGTTCTTCGCCCTTCGCGACTACGCGCGCTCCTTGGAGGTTGCGCTCGACGTCAAGCGCTCGAACGCGTCGACGGGTGACGGCGTGGGTGCATCCGCGACGTCGGCACGCACGACCACAGTGCTCGATGGCGTGCGCCTGGAGGTGGACGCGACCCGGCTCGCGCTCGTCGGGCGTGTCTCCGGGCCGGGCATCGACGCCACAGAGATGCGCTTCCGGGTGTACGCACCGGATCTGGCCGCCCGCATCGACGCGTCCGCGACGCCCATGCTCCCGATCGTCACGATGATCGCGGCTCGGCTCGGCAGCGATCTCGTCGTCGACGCGCCCGTTGACGAGGTCGCGTTCGAGAACGCGCAGCGTGCGACCGCGCTGTTCGACGAATGGTGGGGCTGGCGACGTCCTCGGTTCATGGCTTCGACCACGACGCGCCCAGTTGCGCCGGCGTCCGGTGTCGGGTTGTGGTTCTCGCGCGGTGTCGACTCGACCTTCACGCTGCTGAGCGCACTTGCCGGCGAACTCGTCTTCGACGACCGTCGATTGACGCTGACGCACCTTCTGGGCCTCGACTGGATCGACCCGCCCAACGCGGTGCTCAGCACCCCGGACGTGTGGGCCGACACCACGGCCGCGGCGGCATCCGTCGAGCTGCCGCTCCTCCGCTTCACGACCGACGTCCGCCGGTTGATCGACCCGATGATGTCGTGGGAGCAGTCGCACGGCGCCGTCCTGGCTTCCCTCGCACTGCTCGTCGGGCCCACGCTCGGAAGGGTCTTCATCTCCGGATCTGCGAACCCGCTGCCGTTCGGGAGCCATCCGGAGCTGGACCCGCTCCGGAGCTCCAGCGGGACGCGCGTGCACCATTTCGGCGACACCTATGCGCGCTCGCAGAAGGTGGCACGCATCGCATGCGAGCCCTGGGCGATGCGGTGGCTCAAGATCTGCTGGAAGGCCGACTCCTCACGCAACTGCGGCCGCTGCGAGAAGTGCCTGGTCACCATGACGATGTTGCACGCCGTCGGTGCGCTGGCCGGCGCCGAGCGTTTCGACGGTCGACTGTCGCCCGAGGCCGTGCGCTCGCTGACGGCGAGCCCCGGGCGCTTGACGACCGTTCCCGAGCGGGTCGACGACATCCTGCGGCTCCTGCCCGACGAGGACGCCGAGCTGCGCGCCGCGTGGGGAGAGGTCAGGGAGCGGTTGCGGCGCGAGGAAGCCGACGCACCGGTCTGATCCTGCTAGCGATCGCCTTCGACGACGGCGCGGAACACGGCCGCAAAGCGCTCGGGCTCCAGGTCGCGCAGGGGAGCGCGCCGGGCGCGCGTCGCCGAGCTCGTGGGCACGGCCGCATCGACGACCTCGACGATCGCTGCCGCGAGCGCGGCCGCATCGCCGGGTGGCACGAGCCGGCCTGCGCCTGGGTGCGCGCTCGCGAGGATCTCCGGAGGTCCACCCCCGTCGGTGGCGACGACGGGCACCCCGCTGGCGAGCGCCTCGACGGCGACGATGCCGTACGGCTCGGGCTCGGTCGACGGCAGCACGAACACGTCGAGGTCGGCGAACAGGTCGGGGACGTCGTCGCGCATCCCGAGCCAGTGGACGTCGCTCAGCGCCGCGGCCACTCGCGCGAGGTCGTCGAAGTAGCTCTCCTTCCCGCGGACCGGTCCACCCGCCACGACGAGGTGCGCGTCCGGGCGTGCGTTCTTGACCGGGCGCCATGCGTCGAGCAGCACGTCGATCCCCTTCCAGGTGTCGATCCGGGAGGCGGTGCCCGCAAGCGGCGCGTCGTCGGGTATCCCGACGCGTGCGCGGAAGCGGCCGGCGCGTGTTGGATGGAACTCGGCGGGATCGGCGACCTCGTGGATCACGACGGCGTCGACGCTCGGGTCGAGCTGCTCCGCGATCGCCTGCGACATCGCGATCACGCGCGTGGCGCCGTATCGCGTCAGGAAGCGCTCGAAGCCGAGCGCGGTGCGCGACTGCACGACGATCTCCCGTGCGTGCCAGACGTGCGGGCGACGAGTGAGCCCCGCCGCGGCCCAGCCGTACCACGAGTGCAGCGAGTTCGTGTGCACGACGTCGATGTCGAGCCGACGTACGAGCCGCGCGATGCGCGTGACCGCGACCGGCCATCCGATGCCGTACCCTGCCCATTCGGCGATGCCGTGGCTCGTGGAGATCCGCTCCATGGGCACGACGTGCACCGTGACACCTGCCGACTCGAGCTCGTCGCGCAGCGGCGGGTCGCTCGGGACGACCACGTGACACTCGAACTCGTCGGATGGAAGGCTGCGCATCATGCGGAGGAGCGCATGATCCGAGCCGCCGCGCTCGGCGACGGGCTGGACTGAGAGCAGCCGGATCATGCGTGTCGCCTTCAACATCGAGCAGCTCGTGCAGCGCCCGCCGGGTGGGATCGGTCGCTACACCGCGGAGCTGGCGAGGCTACTGCCCGTCGACGGTCAACCCGCAGCCGACGATCCCGGTGTCGAGCTCGTCACGTTCACGGCCCGTCATCGGCGCGCGACCGTCGAGCGCGCGCTCGAGCAGTTCGCGCTCGACGGGCCGGACGGCCTGCACCCCGTCCGTCTCGCGTTACCGAGGCCGGTGCTCTACGACTCGTGGAACGCGCTCGGCGTCCCGCCCCTCGGCGCGCTGCATCCGTCGCTCCGAAAGCTCGACGTCGTGCACGCGCCGTCGCTCGCGGTGCCACCACGGGGACGCGCGCCGCTGATCGTCACCGTGCACGACGCCGCGCCGATCCTGTTCCCCGAGACCTACCCCCCGCACGGCCGCTGGTTCCACGAGCGGGGCATCGTCGCCGCGGCGCGCCGCGCCGATGCGGTCATCGCGCTGACCCAGGCGACGGCCGACGAGATCAGCGAGCACACGCCCGTGCCCGCCGACCGCATCCGGATCGTGCCCCACGGGGTCGAGCAAGAGATGATCGACGACGACGACGTCGCCGCGACCCGCCGGGACCTCGGCATCGGCGAGGGCCCCTACGTGCTCTGGGTCGGGACGCTCGAGCCGCGCAAGGGTCTCCCGACGCTCATCGACGCCTTCGGCGCGGTGGTCGGAGCCGGCGACCTCCCGCACCGGCTCGTGCTCGTCGGCTCGCACGGGTGGCTCGACACCGAGGACGCGGTTGCGGTGCGGGCCCGCGGGCTCGGCGACCGCGTGTGCTCGACCGGGCCGGTGTCGGAGCACACGCTGCTCGCCCTCTATCGCGGCGCGGAGCTGCTCGCGTTCCCGAGCCTGCACGAGGGGTTCGGCCTGCCGGTGCTCGAAGCGATGGCGCAGGGGACCGCGGTCCTGTGCTCGGACCTCCCGGTGCTGCACGAGGTCGGCGAGCAGGCGGTTGCGTACGTCCCGCCCGGCGACGTGAACGCGTGGCGCGACGCGCTCGTCGCGCTCCTGCGCGACGACGCAGGTCGCACGGCGCTCGCGCACGCGGGGCGCACCCGCGCCGAAGGGTTCACGTGGGAGCGCTGCGTCGCCCGCACGCGGGCCGTCTACAGGACGGTGATCTGACGCGTCACAGACGGCCGAGGCCCGGCGCCAGTCGTGCCAGCTCTCGCCGTGCGGCGTCGAGATCGGCGTCCGGCCACCGGCGCACCTCCGCCAACCGGCGCCGCACAGCCGAGACCTTCTCGGTCATCGGCCCGGGTGCGTCGACGAAGACCCGACCGAGGACCGCGCCGGTCGCGCCGAGACGTGCGAACTGCGCGTACACCAGGTCGGGCCTGACGGGGAGGCGCGTGTCATCGACCGCCGCGATGCCCGCGATCGAGAACGGCCGCCTGGCGAATCGAGCGGCGGCGGCGATGTGCTCGGCCTCCTCGCTGATGATCGAAGCGAAGCGGTTCGTGAGTCCGAGGCTCGCGCTGAGGTCGTTGGGTCCGAGACAGATCTCGTCGAGCCCCTCGACCGCGGCGATCTCGGGTGAGGCCTCTGCGCCACGTCGTGTCTCGACGAGTGCCACCAGCAGGGCTCGTCCCGCGACGATCTTCGCGGCAGCGGCGATCGCGTCGGGCTCCTCGGCCACCGGGAGCATGATGACCCCGACGCCTTCGACGAGCAGCGCCTCGAGCTGACCGGGGTCGGATCCGTCGAACGGATCAGAACGCGCGAAGAGCCGCGCGTGGTGCACGACACCTCGCACACGACGAACGTCATCGATGTCGTGATCGGAGAGCCATGCCTTCCAGCCAGCCTGACGGAGGGCCTTGCCGGCCCGCTCGAGGTCGCAGCCGATGCGATCGACACCCGCAGCGTCGGCCTCGGCGGCGAGGTCGACGTCCCCGGTCCACAGCGTCAACGTGAGCTCGTCCATTGCCGGAGCGCTCACGAGAATCGGTAGGGCACCTCGTCGGAGTCGGGCGGGAGGCGCCACTCGTCCGGATCGTCGTGGTCGTACGCTCGATCGAAGCAGTTCAGGAAGGTCATCGGCTCGGCGCCGAGTGCCTGGACCCCGTGCCACACGGCCGGCGGGATCACGACGAGTGCCGGCCGCGACGGTGAGAGCTCCAACACGTCGACGAGTCCCTTCGTGGGCGATGCTCGCCGCGCGTCGAAGAGGACCAGTCTCATCGTGCCGGCGAGCACGAAGACCCCGTCGCAGCGAAGGCGGTGCAGATGCCATGCACTGATCGCGCCCGGGCGAAAGGTCACGTGCACGAATTCGGCGAGCGAGCTCATCGCCGCCGACCATGAGCCTCGGTATGCCTCGATCGTCACGCCGCTGCGTGTCGCGACGGACGGCAGCTCATGGTGCTCGACCCCGTGGATGGTCGATGGCGCGTCGCGTCGAGCGGATGTCGTGGTCGGACCGTCCTTGACGGCGGATGCCGTGATCTCAAAGGCCTGTTCCGACACGTCGTTAGTGTGGCACGCGTGTTCGCGGCCTGCACCGTCGTGGCTCGCAACTACCTCGCGCAGACGCGCGTGCTGGCGACGTCGTTTCGGGAGCACCACCCGGATGAGGAGTTCGTCGTCGTCGTCATCGACGACGACGGCACCATCGGCCCGGACGAGCCCTTCACGCTCGTGCGACCCGACGAGCTCATCGACGACCGTGTCGAGCTTCACCGCCGCGGCGCCATGTTCGGCCCGCGCGGCCTGATGGGTACGCTGCGGCCGCTCCTTGTCCGGCGCCTCGCGCGCGACTACGGCACCGTGCTGTTGCTGGACGCGGATGCATGCATCTACGGCGACCTCGCGCATGTGGTCTCGCGAGCGGACGAGCACGGTCTCGTCCTGACCCCGCACCTCCCTTCACCGGTGTCGACATCCGATGCCGGTTACCCGCTCGAGGAGACGTTCTTGAAGTTCGGCGTCTTCAACGGCGGCTTCGTGGCCGTGGGCGCGAAAGCCCGGGCGTTCCTGGACTGGTGGTGCGACCGGACGTCCCGTCACTGCATCGAGGCACCCGAGCAGGGCTACAACTACACCCAGCACTGGCTCACGCTCGCGCCTGCGTACTTCGACCACGACGTGCTTCGCGATCCCGGCATCAGTGCGATGTGGTGGAACCTCTACGACCGCGACGTCGACTGGAGCGGTGATGCCCCGTCGATCTCCGGTGTGCCGCTGCGCCACTTCCACTTCACGGGATTCGATCCGGCCGAGGGCACGTTGCTGGGACGGCGGGACGAGACGGCGCGTGCGTCCTTCCCGGGGCTCGAGCTCCGCCCGGGTCTGGCACGGCTCTGCAGTGAGTACGCCGACCGGGTCGTCGCCGCAGGGCTCGATGACGCGGCACGCACGCCGTTGCCGTTCGTGCATCTCGCCGACGGCACGCTGTTCTCCGACGAGGCGCGAACGCACTACCGGGAGGCGGTCGAGTGGGCCGAGATCTCGGGAGGCGTGGAGCCGCCGAACCCGTTCGTCGTCGACGGGTGAACCTCGCGCGAGAGGGCGCGGTACGCGTCGACGTGTGTAGCGAGAGTGACGTCACCGTAGACTCCGAGGTCCTTGAGCGATCACATCGAGGATCGACGGGTTCTGATCACCGGCGGCGCCGGGTTCCTCGGGCGACGCGTCTCCGCGCGCGTCGCCGAGCGCGGCGCCTCCGAGGTGATCGTGGCGCGGCGGAAAGACTTCGATCTCACGGAGCCGGATGCAGTCGCGGGG
>DATBSK010000159.1:0-13424 GCA_036559825.1 Acidimicrobiia bacterium
ATCGCGGAGGCCTTCGGGGCGGCGGGCGCCTCCGTCTGCGTGCTGGCGCGCAAGTCCGACGAGCTCGCCGAGACCGAAGCAGCGGTCGGCGCGCTGGGCGTCCCCGTCGCCACGGTGGCAGGCTCGGCGGGGGATCGCGACGCGCTCGAGGCAGCAGTGGAGCGGTGCACCGTCGATCTCGGCGGGCTCGACATCATCGTGAACAACGCGGCGACGAACCCGACCTTCGGTCCGATGATCGAGACGGAGCCGGCCGCAGTGCGCAAGGTGCTCGAGGTGAACGTGGAGGGCGCGCTCTCGCTGACCCAGCTCGCGTGGGCGGCCTGGATGTCGGAGCACGGTGGGACCGTGGTGAACGTCGCGTCACTGGGAGGCATCCGGCCGTCACCCTTCATCGGCATCTACAACGCGTCGAAGGCGGCGCTGCTCCACATGACGCGACAGCTCGCGCTCGAGCTCGCGCCGGCCGTGCGCGTGAACGCGGTCGCACCTGGTCTCGTCAAGACCGATTTCGCACGCGCGCTCTGGCAACCCGACGAGGCGGGGTCCGCGGCCCGGCATCCGCTTCGCCGGATCGGCGTCCCGGACGACGTAGCCGCGGCGGTCCTCTACCTCGCGTCGGACGCGGCCGCCTGGATCACGGGCGCGACGATCGTGATCGACGGCGGCCTGTCGCTCGTCTGACTCGCGCTAGCGCCGGCGGCGGGCGCGGCCGAGCGTCACCGGTCGCTCGGCGGGATGCCGGACTGGCGGCGGCTTCGCACGCTCGTGCTCCTCGAGGTACGCGACGACCTGGCGGTACAGCTTGTCGCCGAGCATCTTGCGGAGCTCGACCGCGAGCTCGCGGTACACGGGAGCACGTCCGACGAACGCGGACGGCTCCTCCGTGCACCACCACCAGAACTCCTCGCCACCTTCACCCCACCCGTCGCGGCCGAACTCGGTGAGTCGCGACACGACGCTCCCGTCGTCCTGCTCCTCGTCGACGCGGCGGAGTGGCAGCTGCCAGCAGACCTCGGGCTTCACGTCGCTGTGGTGCTTGCCTCGATTCGCGGCGTGGATGTGCAACGCGCACCCGACTCCGCCCGAGAACCCGGGGCGATTGAGGAAGATGCACGCGTCCTCCACGAGCCGGGTGCGCCACTCCTGCTTCCCGTCGTCGTCCTTGCCTGCCTTGGCGAAGATGCCCTTCGCGCGACCGGACTTCGCGAACTGCCACTCGTCGTCGCTGAGGCGGCGGGCGACCCGCACGACGTGATCGCGGTCCTTGCGATTCGAGAAGTGGGCGCCGTAGGAGCAGCATCCCTGCACGAGGTCGGGCGCCGGACCGGTGAGGACGCCCTGGCAGCCGCGTCCGAAGATGCAGGTCCAGCGCGACAGCAGGAACGTCACGTCGATCTGCCATGTGCGCAGGTCGTCCTTCGGATCGACGAAGGTGACCCATTCGCGGGTCGGCCCCGGCATCCGCTCTCCTCTCCTGAGGGCGCCCTTGCAGCGAGCGTACCCACAAGCGTCGGTATCCTTCGGCAATCGAAGCCAAAGCTCGCGCGTTGCACATCGACCTCGCGAACGCGGTCGGAGCCGAGCGGGTGCGGTCCGAGCCGCTCGAGCTCGCGCTGTACGCCCGTGATGCGGGCAACGCGCGCGGCGATGCGGCCGCAGTGTGCATGGCGGGGTCCGCTGCCGACGTGATCGCGGCCGTGCGCGTCGCAGCGGCTCACGGCAGGCCGTTCGTCGCGCGGGGCAGCGGCACAGGGATCGCCGGTGGCGCGACGCCGACAGGCGGCAGCCTCGTCATCGTGACCACGAGGCTGAACCGCGTGCTCGACGTCGATGCCGGGGCCCGGGTCGCGTGGGTCGAGCCCGGTGTGCTCAACCTCGATCTCAGCCGCGCCGTGCGTCATCTCGGGTTGCACTACGCGCCGGACCCCTCGTCACAGGCGGCGTGCACCATCGGCGGCAACGTCGCGACGAACGCCGGTGGCCCGCACTGCCTCGCCGCGGGAGTGACGTCGGCGCACGTGCTCGCGATCGACGTCGTGCTCCCCGACGGCAGCGAAGCGCGGCTCGGCGGGCTCGCGCCGGACGCCCCGGGGTACGACCTGCGCGGGTGCTTCGTCGGGAGCGAGGGCACGATGGGGATCGCGACGCGAATCGCGGTGCGCCTCACGCCCGACCCGCCGGCGGTCCGCACGATGCTGCTCGACTTCGCCGCGATCGACGACGCCGCAGCCGCGGTCAGCGGGATCATCGCGGCAGGTGTCATCCCGGCCGCGCTCGAGATGATGGACGCCGAGATCACCCGGGCGGTCGAGGACTTCGTCGGTGCCGGATACCCGCGCGATGCGGCCGCGGTGCTGCTCGTCGAGGTCGACGGGCTGGTGGACGGCGTGCTGGCGGAGGTCGATGCGGTCTCGCGCATCGGACGCGAGCACGGCGCTCGGTCGGTGCGCGTCGCGGCCGACGAGGCGGAGCGCGCGCTGCTGTGGAAGGGACGCAAGTCGGCGTTCGGGGCGATCGCACGCGTCGCACCCGACTACTACCTGCACGACGCCGTCGTCCCGCGCACGCGCCTCGTCGACGTGCTCCGGCGCGTGATCGCCATCTGCGCCGAGCAGCGACTCACGGTCATGAACGTCTTCCACGCCGGCGACGGCAACCTGCACCCGCTCCTTGCGTTCGACGCGAGGGAGCCGGGCATCTGGCCACGCGTGAAGGAGGCGGGCGACGAGATCCTGCGAGCGTGTGTCGCGGCTGGTGGCGTCCTCTCGGGGGAGCACGGCATCGGCCTCGAGAAGCGCGACGCCATGCCGCTCGTGTTCAGCCCGGACGACCTCGACGCGCAGGCGCGGCTCCGAGACGCGTTCGACGTCGCCGGCCTCGCGAACCCGGACAAGGTTCTCCCCGCCGGGAGCCGCTGCGGGGAGCTCGCGACGGTCCCCGCCGGAACGTGGATCTGAGACGTTTCCGTTGGACCTCATGGCCGCGGAGCTCGACGTCGCGAAGACGATCGCCGGCGCCCGGGTCGTCGACCCGCTCGGCTCGGGCACGCACCGCGAGGTCGGCGGTCCGCCGCCGGTGGGCGCCGAGCCGGTGCGAGCGCCTGCCGGGATCGTCAGCTACGAGCCCGCCGACCTCACGGTCTGTCTGGGCGCGGGCACGACCGTGGCGGAGCTGCAGTCGGCGCTCGGCGAGCACGGACAGGAGTGCGCGCTCGACCCACGCGACGACACAGCGACGGTCGGTGGCACCCTTGCGACCGGTCTCTCCGGCATGCGACGGCTGCGGGTCGGTCCCGTGCGTGACCAGGTGCTCGAGGTGAGGATGGCGATCGCCGACGGGCGCCTGGTGCGCGGCGGGGGACCCACGGTCAAGAACGTCACGGGCTACGACCTGCCGCGGCTGTTCGTCGGCTCGCTCGGGACCGTCGGTGTCGCCACCCGGGTGATCCTGCGGTGCCGACCCCGCCCGGCGCACATCTCGTGGGGCTCGACGACGGACGCGCCGGAAGCCGTCGCGGCGCGCTGCTTCCGGCCGTCGGCCGTCGTGTGGGACGGCGAGCGGACGCGCGTCCTGACCGAGGGCCACGAGGACGATGTCCGCGCGACGGCCGAGCGCGTCGGGCTCCACGCGTGCGACGCACCGCCACTCCCTGACGGGCCGCATCGTGGCCGCGCGTCGGTCCCGGTCTCGGCGGTGGTGACGCTCGGCCGCATGCTGGCCGGCATGCCCGACGTCCGGTGGCTCGCGGAGATCGGTGTCGGCACGATCCACATCGCCGCCGACACCCAGGACGCGCTGCAGCGCGCCCGGGATGCCACGGCGCGGGCCGGCGGCTGGATGCTGCGCGAGGCAGGCGCTCGAGGGCTCGACGGCTTCGGTGTCGACCTCCCGAACGCCGACCTGATGGCGCGGGTCCGCGACGCCTTCGACCCCGATGCGAAGCTCGCGCCGGGCCGCCTCCCGTTCCCTCCACCTCGACCTGAGGGTGAGACCGGGTGACCCTGCACCTCGACGAGGACGCCCTCGTCACCTGCATCGCGTGTGGGCTCTGCCTGCCCCACTGCCCGACCTACCGCGTGACGGGTCTCGAGATCGCCTCGCCCCGGGGCCGCCTCGCCGCGATGCGTGCGGTCCAGCTCGAGGACGCCGCGTGGGACGCCGTGTTCGCAGACGCGATGGAGGCGTGCGTCCAGTGCCGCGCGTGTGAAGCCGCGTGCCCGGCATCCGTCCCCTTCGGCACCCTCATGGAGGGTGCCCGCGCCGCGTTGCACGAGGCGCCTCCGCGACGGCCGCCGTCGGTCCGCCGAGCCGTCGAGCACGTCGGGTTCCGCTGGGTCCTCCCGCACCACCGCGTGCTCCTGGCGGTGACGTGGCTGCTCCTCGTCCTGCAGCGGCTGTTGCCGCGCCGACTCGGCCTGCCACGACTGCGCGCTCGCGCGCTCCGGCGGCTCCGCTTCGATCCCCGCGCGCATGCCGGTGCCTACCTGTTCACCGGGTGCGTGATGGACGCCTGGCAGCGCGACGTGCACCGCGCCGCCCTCGACGTGATGCGCGCCACGGGGACGCGCGTCGCCGGCCCGGCCCGCGGCGGCGACTGCTGCGGCGCGCTGCACGAGCACGCGGGCCGCACGGCCGAGGCGCATCGGCTCGCGGCGCGCGTCATCGAGTCGATGCCCGGTGACCAGCCGATCGTCGTCGACAGCGCGGGATGCGGAGCGGCCATGAAGGACTACGGCCGGTGGCTCGGCACCGACGAGGCGCGGGGCTTCTCGGCGCGGGTGCGCGACTTCTCGGAGTGGGTCGTCGACGCCGGTGTACCGAGCGTCGCTCCGACGGGGGAGCGCGTCGTGGTCCAGGACCCGTGTCATCTCCGGAACGTGCAGCGGTGCGCCGATGCCGTGCGCGTCGCGCTGCGGACGGCGTACATCGTGGTCGACACGGACGACGACGGGCTCTGCTGCGGTGCCGGCGGCGCCTACGCCCTCGCGCGGCCCGAGCTGGCCGGAGCGATCCGGGACCGCAAGGCGGCGGCCATCAGGGCGGCGGCGGGTGACGCGCCGGCCCGCGTGGCGTCCGCGAACCCGGGCTGCATCATGCACCTCGCCGCGGCGGGGCTCGACGTGGTGCATCCCGCCGAGCTGCTGCGCGATGCCCTGGTGACGGACCGCGACGAGAGAGGCTCACGATGAGCGACCTGGACGACGTGGTGCGCGAGCTCCGGTCGCTCGAGGAGCGGCTGCGCGAGCTCGCCTACGAGCGACTGCGCGCTGCAGCCGACGGCGATGATCCTGACGCCGCCGACGACGAGAAGCGGATCCTCGTCGCGCGTCGCGCCCTCGAGCGTGCGATCGGGGCGCTCGCCCCGGCGCCCGACGACGCTGCCTGACGGGTCCAGCGCTCAGGAATGGGGCCGCCGGCCGTTCAGGCGGTCGATGAGCTCGCGCAGCCGGGGCCAGCCGTGCCGGTCGAACCAGAAGGCGATCCGCTCGAGCTCGACGTGGTCCGCGTCCCCGACCTCGGCGGCAGTCGGCGCGATCCGCTCGATGGATCCGCGCGTCACGATGTCGGCGAAATCCTCGCCGAGCCGCGCGAGCCCGTGGGCGTCGGGCGCGTGGTGCAGGCGCAGCACGAGCCGGCCGTCCACGAAGCGCTGCGAGTGGTAGTTCGCGAAGAACCCGGTGACCTCGTCGACGGCGTCGGCGACGTCGTCGGTGATCTCGACGAGGCACAGGTCGTGCTCGCCCACGTAGCCGCGGTCCATGAGCTCGTCGCGGACGAATCGTGCCCAGGAGCGCCAGTACGTGCCGCCGGGAACGTCGAGCAGGACGATCGGCCCGGGCTGGGCCTTGCCCGTCTGCACCAGGGTCAGCAGCTCGAAGGCCTCGTCGAGCGTGCCGTAGCCGCCGGGGAGCAGCACGAACCCGTCCGCTTCCTTGATGAACGCGAGCTTCCGCGTGAAGAAGTACCGGAAGTTGACGAGCTTCGGGTCGCCGGCGATGAACT
Organism: Acidimicrobiia bacterium; assembly: GCA_036559825.1. Taxonomy (GTDB): domain Bacteria; phylum Actinomycetota; class Acidimicrobiia; order IMCC26256; family PALSA-555; genus DATBSK01. The sequence goes on from DATBSK010000159.1 coordinate 6,007, forward strand.
GGCTGGTCGACGCCTCGAACGGCAGCCGGATGCTGACGCCGAACGCGCGGTCGGGTCCGGCGCCTGCGAGCCCGGCCTCCATGATGCCGGGCCCGGCACCGGTGATCACCATCCAGTCGCGCTCGGCCATCGCCGCCGCGAACGCGTGTGCCTGGGCGTAGAGCGGGTCGTCGGGCTCGGTTCGTGCCGACCCGAAGATCGCGACCTTCCGCGCGTCCCGGTACGGCGCGAAGACGTGGAACGTGTAGCGCATCTCCTTGAGTGCGGCGTTGGCGATCTTGAGGTCACCCCGATCAGCACCGTCACGGGCAAGCCGGAGTGCCGACGCGATGAGCTCGAACACGAGATCCAGGTTGGGGACGTCGGGCCCGGCGCGCTCCAGCAGCTCGGCGACCAGCGCGTCGAGCTCGGGGTCGCCACTGCGGTATCGCGGGAGCCTCACGGGGTTCGTATGCGTTGCCGCGCGGCGGTCACGGAACGAGGAGCGGTGCCGCGAGCTCCGCGAGCGCGACTTCGGGACGGGCTCCCATGTGCGAGATGACCTCGGCCGCCGCCAGCGCGCCGAGCCGTCCGCAGCGACCGAGGTCGTACCGGTGCGTCAAGCCGTAGAGAAAGCCCGCGGCGTACAGATCGCCCGCGCCGGTGGTGTCGACGACTGCTCCGTCGACGGGATGCGCGTCGACGACGTGCACGTCGTCGCCACTCACGATGACGGAACCCTTGGCGCTGCGCGTCAAGGCGGCGATCTCGCAGTGGTGGAGCACGTTCTGGAGCGCGTCGTCGAACGCATCGACCTCGTACAGGGAGCAGATCTCCGACTCGTTGGCGAAGAGGATGTCGACCTCGTGCTCGACGAGCGCCCGGAAGTCGTCGCGGTGCCGGTCGACGCAGAACCCGTCGGACAGCGTGAGCGCGACCCGCCGACCGGCCCCATGCGCGAGGCGAGCGGCGTGGCGGAAGGCTTCCTTCGCCGACGGCTGGTCGAAGAGATATCCCTCGAGATAGGTGACCTGGGCCGCGGCGACGAGCTCGCCGCTCACGTCGTCCGGCCCGATCTCCGCCGCGGCACCCAGGAACGTGTTCAGCGTCCGCTCCGCGTCCGATGTCACGACGATGAGGCAGCGCCCCGTGGGGCCACCGTGTCGCGCCGGCGGGGTCTCGAAGCGCACGCCCGCGGCGCTGATGTCGTGCCCGAACACGCGGCCGAGCTGGTCGTCGCGCACGCGCCCGACGAACGCAGCGTGCCCGCCGAGCGACGCGACGCCCACCATCGTGTTGGCCGCCGACCCGCCCGAGATCTCGATGGCGGGGCCCATGGCGTCGTAGAGCGCCTGTGCCCGGTCGGTGTCGACGAGCGACATCGCGCCGCGCACGAGCCCATGGCGCTCGAGGAAGTCGTCGGATTCGTGGCTCAGCACGTCGACGAGGGCGTTGCCGATGCCGACGACGTCGAGCGACGCGGGGCCTGCGCCGGCGGTCACGCGGTGGAGGACGCGCCGGTCCGCAGCGTCACGTGCACCGCCGCGGCCGGTTCCTCGAGCGGCCGGAGCCTCCGCCCGACCGTCGACGTCCGCCCGTAGAGCGTGGTGCGCTGCTCGAGCGTTCGCCCGAGCGGTGCGACGATCTCCGCGAAGCTCGACTCGTCGAGCTCCTGCCCATGGCTGGCGCCGGCGGCGCGCGAGATGTTCTCGTCCATGAGCGTCCCGCCGAGGTCGTTCGCGCCGGCGCACAGGACCTGTCGCGCCCCGGCGACGCCCGTCTTCACCCACGAGACCTGGACGTTGTCGATCGCGCCGCGGTAGGCGATGCGCCCGACGGCGTGCATGAGGAGCACCTCGCGGAACGTCGGGCCGCGCCGCGCTCGACCCTGCAGGAAGATCGGTGTCGCCATGTGGACGAAGGGCAGGGGCACGAACTCCGTGAACCCGCCGGTCTCCCGTTGGAGCGACCGTGTGCGGACGAGGTGCCGCGCGACGTGGTGTGGGCGCTCGACGGTGCCGAACATGATCGTGACGTTCGACCGGAGTCCGACTTCGTGCGCGGTGCGGTGCGCCTCGAGCCACTCGTCCGTGGTGACCTTGTCGGGGCAGATCACCGCGCGGACCTCGTCGTCGAGGATCTCTGCCGCCGTTCCCGGCAGCGTCGACAAGCCGGTCTGCCGGAGCTCCTCGAGGTAGTCGCGCAGCGGCACCCCCAGGCGCCGCGCGCCTTCGGTCACCTCGAGTGCCGTGAACCCGTGCACGTGGATCTCGGGCGCTGCATCGCGAACGGCGCGCGTGACGTCGAGGTAGTAGTCCCCGTCGAAGTCGGGATGGATGCCTCCCTGGAGGCAGACCTCGGTCGCGCCGCACTCGACGGCCTCGGTGACACGCCGCCGGATCTCGTCGAGGTCGAGGAGGTACGGCGCACCGCGCAGGTTCAGGGACTGAGGCCCCTTCGAGAACGCGCAGAACCGGCACCGGAACGTGCAGACGTTCGTGTAGTTGATGTTCCGGTTCCGCACGAAGGTCACGGTGTCGCCGACGATCGCGCGGCGCAGGTCGTCCGCCACTGCCGCGACGTGTGCGACCTCGCGGCCGCGTGCCGTGAGCAGGATCGCGAGCTCGTCGACACCTGCTTCCTCGCCCGCGAGCACGCCGTCGAGCACCTCTCCGACGGGGCCACCCGCTCGCCCCGGCACGCTCGGGGGCAGCACGCGCGACGGCTCGTCGTGCCCGCCCGCATGCCAGGCGCCCGCTTCGGCGTCGTCACGCGCGAGCCCCTCGCCGTCGGACGCCGCCAGCACCGCACCGCGCACATCCGGGTGCAGCCACGTGTCGGCATCGTCGACGTACTCGGGATACACGGTCAGCCGCGGCGCGAGGTTCTTCCCTGCCGCGTCAGTGGCGGCGCGAAGCGCGTCGAGCGCCGGCCACGGCCGTTCGGGGTTGACGTGGTCCGGTGTCACCGGCGAGACGCCGCCCCAGTCGTCGATGCCAGCCTCGATGAGCGCACCGAAGTCGTCCGCGAGATTGGGAGGTGCCTGCAGGTGCATCGCGGGGCCGAGCACGATGCGCGCCGCGGCGACCGACCACAGCATCTCCTCGGGATCGCATCGGGGAGCGCGGTGCATCGCCGTGCCCGGCTTCGGGAGGAAGTTCTGGACGATCACCTCCTGCACGTGGCCGTGCCGCGCGTGGCTCGCGGCGATCGCGCGCAACGCGTCGAGGCGCTCGGCGCGCGTCTCGCCGATGCCGACGAGGATCCCCGTCGTGAACGGCACGCGTGCCTCTCCCGCCGCTTCGAGCGTCGCCAGCCGGCGTGCCGGGGTCTTGTCGGGTGCGCCGTGATGGGGGCCGCCGCGCCCGCCGAGGCGCGCCGCGAGCGTCTCGAGCATCATCCCCTGCGACGGGCTGACGGCGCGGAGGCGCTCGAGGTCGGCCCGGCTCAGGGCGCCGGCGTTCGCGTGCGGGAGCAGCCCGGTCTCCGCGAGCACCGCGCCGGCTGCCGCGACCAGATGGTCGATGGTGGACCCGGCGCCGTGACTCGCGAGCCACTCGGCGGCGACCGGATAGCGCGCCTCGGGCGCCTCACCGAGCGTGAACAGCGCCTCGTGGCACCCGACGGCAGCGCCTCGGCGCGCGAGCTCGACCACCTCGTCGATCGAGAGGTACGGCGCGGCGAGCCGCGCCGGGGCCTTCGCGAACGTGCAGTAGCCGCAGCGGTCACGACACAGCATCGTCAGCGGCACGAAGACCTTGGGCGAGTAGGTGATCCGGTCGCCGTGGCCGATGTCGCGCAGCCGGCCGGCCTCCGCGACGAGCTCGGCCAGGTCGGTGGTCAGGAGCTCGTCGGCGGCCCCGCGGTCCGACATGGTCAGCAGACTACGACCCCGACGCGGCGGCTTCGTCGACGAGCCAGACGAGGTGATCCCCGGGGAGTCGAGCGGCCGGGAGGTCCTCACCACGCTGCACGCGCGCGAATGCATCGCGCTTCTCGGCTCCGGCGACGGTCACGACGACCAGGCGGCCGCGCTCGATGGCCGGCACGGTGAAGGTGAGGCGGGGGTGAGGATGGAGCGCGTCCCCTGCGGTGACGACGAGGCGCTCGCGCTCCTCGAGCGTCGGCGCGCCCGGGAACAACGACGCCGTGTGCCCGTCGGGCCCGAGACCGAGGTGCACCAGCTCGATCGGCGGCGCCGAGCGCACGAGCGCGTCGTAGTCGTCGGCGCCTTGCTCGGCGGTGCGATCCGGCTGGTACATGCCGCGGACGCTCCGGGGCCCGACCTCGTCGAGGAAGGTGACGCGTGCCATGCCCTCGTTCGAGTCCGGGTCGTGCACGGGGACCCAGCGCTCGTCGCCGAAGTACACGTCGATGTCGGCCCAGGGCACGTCGGCGGTGGCGAGCAGCTCGTAGCACTGCCGTGCTGTGTCGCCGCCCGACAGCGCGATGGATCGCGGCGCACGCTCCTCCACCAGTGCGGCGAACGCCTGCGGAACGTGGTCGACGAGTCGCACGTCACCGAACACCGGGCGATGATACGGCGATGGACCGGTCGACGATCGAGGTCTACGAGCGCGGCGCCGCGCGCTGGCGCGACACGCGGCCGGCGCGCTTCATCGACCGCGCCGAGCGGCTGGGGCGAACGCTGCCCCCGGGGACGCCGCGGGTCGACCTCGGCTGCGGTGCGGGCCTGCACCTGCCCGCGCTCGGAAGGCCCGTGGTCGCGCTCGATGCGGCGTTCGCCATGGTCGCCCTCGCACGCGAGGCGTCGCCGAACGCGCTCGCCGTCCAGGCCGACCTCGAGCACCTCCCGTTCCGCCGATCCGGGCTGAGCGGCTCGTGGGCGCGGGCGAGCTACCTGCACGTCCCGGCGACACGGCTGCCGTGGTCACTCATGGAGCTCCACGATGCGCTGCAGGTGGGCGCGCCCGCCGAGTTCGTCTACGCGTTCGGCCACGTCGCCGCGAGCGTGAAGGACGAGGGCGACTTTCCGGGGCGGTTCTTCGCCGAGTGGAAGCCCGACGCGCTCGCCGACGTGCACGTGGGCGCGGGCTTCGACGTCGAGGAGTGCGAGCACGACGGCGAGGAGTGGATCACCGTCGCGGCCCGCCGAGCGCGGACGCTGCCGGACTTCGTCGATGCCGGGATGCGCCTGCTCGTGTGCGGTCTGAACCCGAGCGAGTACGCGGCCGACGCGGGCGTGGGCTTCGCCCGCCCCGGTAACCGGTTCTGGCCCGCGGCGCTGGCAGCGGGCATCGTCACGCGCGACCGCGATCCGCGCCATGCCCTCGTCGCGCACGGTGTCGGCATGACGGATCTGGTGAAGCGGGCGACACCGCGCGCGGACCTTCTCATTCCCGACGAGTACCGATCCGGGCTCGCGCGAGTGGAGCGGCTCGTCGAGTGGCTCCGACCGGGCGCGGTGTGCTTCGTCGGTCTCGCCGGGTACCGCGCCGCGGTCGATCGCGCCGCGCGTGCGGGTGAGATCGTGGGCGGCTTCGGCGGCGTCCCTGCCTACCTGATGCCGAACCCGAGCGGCCTGAACGCGCACGCGACCGTGGCCTCGCTCGCGGACCATCTCCGCGCGGCGCTCGCGCTGTCGACGCTCAGGTGACCTCGCCGCGACGCTTCTCCAGGGTCGCCAACGCGTCGTGGAAGCTCGCGGCGAACGAGTCGACGCCTTCGCGCTCGAGCGTCGCGGTGACGTCGTCGAAGTCGATGCCTGCCGCCTTCAGGTCGGCCATCACCTGCTCGGCTCCTGCGACGTCCCGTGTGACCGCGTCGGCCTTCTGCCCGGTGTCACCCTTGTGCAACGCCTCGATGGAGGCGGGCGCGAGCGTGTTGACGGTGTGCCTCCCGATGAGCTCGTCCACGTAGAGGGTCGGCGAGTAGGCGGGGTTCTTCGTCGAGGTCGACGCCCACAGCGGTCGCTGGAGCCGGGCGCCCTGCTGCTCGAGGGTCTCCCAGCGCGCGCCCGCGAAGCGCCGCTGGAAGAGCCGGTACGCGAGCTTCGCGTTGGCGACCGCCGTCGTCCCGCGGAGCGGGCTGCCCTCGGGGAGGCGCCGGTCCGTCTCGGTGTCGACGCGACTGACGAAGAAGGACGCCACCGACGACACCGTCGAAGGGTCGCCGCCGCCGGCGACGAGCTGCTCGAGCCCCGACAGGTACGCCTCGATCACCTCGTCGTGGCGGCTCAGGGCGAAGATCAGCGTGACGTTGGTGTTGATCCCCGCAGCGACGTTCGCCTGGATCGCCGGGAGCCCTTCGGGCGTCGCCGGGATCTTGATCATCACGTTCGGCCGCCCCAACCGCCCGAAGAGCTCCTGTGCCTGCGCGATGGTGCCGGCGGTGTCGTGGGCGAGCTCGGGCGACACCTCGACGGACACGAAGCCGTCCGCGCCGCCGGTGGCGTCGTAGACGTCCCGCAGCATGTCGGCGGCGGTGCCCACGTCGTCGACCACGAGGCGCCAGTACGAGTCCTCGATCGAGAGCCCCTCTGCCGCGCAGGCCTTGAGCTCCTCGTCGTAGCCCTCGCCCGCGGCCATCGCCTTCTCGAAGATGGTGGGGTTCGACGTGACGCCCTTGATGCCGTCCTCGTCGATGAGCCGGCGGAGGCCGCCGTCCTGCAGCACCGAGCGGGCCAGGTTGTCGTACCACGGGCTCTGGCCGAAGTCGTTCAGCCGTGCGATCGCAGACGCCATGGATCAGCTCCTTCCGTGCCTGCCGAGCAGCGCTCGCGCGCGCTCGACGACGTGTTCGGCGGTCATGCCCAGCTGCCGCATGACCGTGTCCCCGGGCGCCGACGCTCCGAAGCGGTCGATCGAGACCGTGTCGTCCGCGTAGCGGTCCCAACCGAACGAGGTGCCGGCCTCGACCGCGAGACGGGGGACGCCTGCCGGCAGCACCCGCTCTCGGTATCCCTCGTCCTGCGCCTCGAAGAGGTCCCACGAAGGCATCGACACGACGCGAACGCCGACGCCGTCGCCGGCGAGCGTCTCGCGTGCTGCGACGCACAGCTGCACCTCCGACCCGGTGCCGATCAGCACGAGCTCGAGGTCCGCGCCCTCGTCGACGAGGGTGTAGGCGCCACGCGGGACGCCGTCGGGAGCGCGCTCCGCCGTCCCCTCGAGCACCGGGACGTCCTGGCGCGTGAGGATGATGGCGGTCGGGCCGTCACCATCGAGGTGCACGCGCCACGTCTGCGCGACCTCGTTGGCGTCGGCGCTGCGGATGAGTCGGAGGCCCGGCATCGCGCGGAGGGCTGCGAGCTGCTCGATCGGCTGGTGCGTGGGTCCGTCCTCACCGACGCCGACCGAGTCGTGCGACCAGACGAACGCGACCTTGTAGCCGGACAGCGCCGCGAGCCGCACCGCGCCGCGCATGTAGTCACTAAACGTCAGGAACGTCGCGCCGTACGGCATGAACCCGCCGTGGTA
>DATBSK010000160.1:0-18758 GCA_036559825.1 Acidimicrobiia bacterium
GCCGTCAGGCCGGTACGAACGGGCGGGCCCGAAAGAACGCGAGCGGGCGAGCGACTTCGTGCTCGCAGGCGGTGCCGAGGACATTGCCATCACGCATGCCGTCCAGCGCGGCCTCCCGAGCGACGCCAACGAGTTCTTCGAGTTCGGCCGCTTCGAGGGCGCGCTCACCCACTTCCACCGCGAGCTGGACAGGCTCATCCGCCCCTGACCGTCGTCAGGAGAGCCTGCGGCCCAGATCCTCCCGGTACTCGGGGAAGTACTGCTCGATGACGTCGAGCGAGAACGCGCTCATGATCGACGTGGCCGGCTCCCGCTCGAGCAAGAACGAGAACGACTCGCGCACGAGCAGCTCTCCGTCGTCGGCGCCCAACCCGAGATCCGCCAGCAGCGAGGGCGGCACCTCGACGAGGTGTCGCGTCGTCCTCTCGCCCCGCACCTCGACGACGAAGGTCCGCGGCCCATCGCGGACGACGCTCAGGTCGGGCACGAACGCAGATCGTTCAGACGTTGCCGACGACCCGCTCGGCGAACGCGAGGCTCGTCGCGCCCTGCGGGACGGCGTCGAGACCCGCGGCGACGGCGTCGACGGGCGGTCCGTGCTTCGCCGCGTGCGGCGCGAGGAGCGCGAGGTCGAAGCCGTAGACGTCGGCCGCGGTGCCGCCGAGCATCGCCTGGACCTCGGATCGGTCGATACCGGCAAAGGTCTTGCGGATGCCTTCCTTCGAGAAGGGGAAAGTCCCCTCGCTGTGCGGGTAGTCGCTGCCCCACATGATCTTCTCGGTCCCGATGCGGTCCCGTCGCTCGCAGTCGTCACGGTGCAGGAAGCTCGCGGCCACGAAGCAGTTTCTCGTCCAGTAGTCGGTGGGCTTGTGCTCGAGGCGTTGGGGTTCGACGAACTTGAGCTCGCCGATCCCGCCGTGCTCGATGGCGAACTGGAACTGGTCCATCGTGCCGAGTGCGCCGGCGATCCACCCGCTGCCTTGCTCCGCGAGCACGAGTCGAAGGTCGGGGAAGCGGTCGAAGACGCCCGAGAGGATGAGTGACCAGAGCACCCGGTGCGAGAAGAAGCTCGCTTCCATGAGCCACATCGACAGCGACGCCGGGTACTCGCCGTAGTCGGGTGACTGGCTGCCGCCGTGCGCCGCGATCAGCACGCCGCGCTCCTCGCACGCCCGCCAGACCGGGTCGTGGTCGGGCGCGTGCAGCGGAGCGATCCCCGCGCCGGGCGGCAGACCGGGGAGGAGCACACCTCCGCGCAAGCCGTGGTCCGCGATCCAATGGACGTCGCGCACGGCTTCGTCGTCGTCGTTGAGCAGGATCTGGCCGACGCCCGCGCGCCGCTCGGGCGTCTCGGCGCAGAACTCGGCGAGCCAGCGGTTGTGCGCCCGCAAGCCCGCGAGGCGCCGCTCGAAGTCCTCGGCGCTGGGGCAGGTCGCGGTGAGGCCGGACTTGGGGAAGAACGGGGGGACGGTGTTCGGATAGATGACCTCGCCGACCACCCCGTCGCCCTCGAGGTCATGCGTGCGCTTGTCACCGTCCCAGTTGCGATCGGCGTCGGGCCGCTCGAGATCGCCGAACGGACTCACGTAGTGCTCCGCCCAGTCGTCGAACTCGTCCTGGTAGCGCGACTCCAGGTACGGCTTGTAGGCACGAAGCTCGGCGCCGGCATGGCAGTCGGCGGAGATGACGATGTAGCGATCCACGGAAGCGACCCTAGCCATGCCCGCTACGCTGCCGCGACGTGAGGGACCTGCCCGGCAAGGTCGCCGTCGTCACGGGAGGCGCCGCCGGGATCGGCCGTGCGCTGGGCGAGCGCTTCGCCACTGAAGGCATGAAGGTCGTGCTCGCGGACATCGACGAGGCGGTGCTGGACGGCACCGTCAAGGAGCTGCGGGATCGCGACCTCGAGGTGATCGGCGTCCCCACGGACACCTCGCAGAACGAGTCGGTGGAGCACCTGCGGGACGCGACGCTCGACCAGTACGGCGCGGTGCACCTCGTGTGCAACAACGCCGGCATCCCTTCGGGCTCCGACGGCCAGATGTGGGAGCACCACGTGAACGACTGGCGCTGGACCGTCGACGTGAACGTGTTCGGCGTCATCCACGGCATCAACGCGTTCGTGCCGGTGCTCCTCGAGCAAGGTGGCCCAGGCCATGTGGTGAACACGTCGTCGTCGAACGGCACCTACTACCCGCTGTTCAACAGCGCGGTCTACTCGACGACCAAGTCGGCGGTGACGACGATCACCGAGTGCCTCTGGGGCCAGCTGCGCTCGATCGGCGCCGACGTGAGCGTGTCGCTGCTGTTGCCGTCGACGCGCACACGCGGCATCCTCAACACGGGCATCTTCCGCCCCGGCCGCAACCGCCCGGCGCGGTACGACCGGCCCGGCCAGGCACCGGTCGAGGGCCGGGACGCGCTCACGCCGTTCCTCGAATCGATGCAAGCGGCGGGGGAGGAGATCACGTTCGCGCCCCTCGAAGAGGTGGCGGAGATCGCGCTCGAGGGGATCCTCGAGGACCGCTTCTGGATCACGGTGCCGAGCGAGCGATCCGCCGAGATGATCGAGGCGCGTGCCCGGTCGATGCGCGAGCGCACGCAGCCCGACTACCTGCTGACGAAGTCCGGCCTCAACGTCCCCAAGAAGTAGCCGTGCAGCACTACGTGATCATCTCCGCCGACTGCCACGCCGGGCCCAACGCGCCCGTCTACCGCGACTACCTCGATCCCGAGTACCGCGCCGACTTCGACGAGGAGCTGGCCGAGCGCGAGCGGCTGATCGAGGAGCGTCGGCTCTTCACCGGCGACGAGGAGTTCCAAGAAGAGTGGTTCGGCGAGGACGAGGACGGCAACAGCCTGCACGAGGTGGGCCTGCGGGGAGGGTGGGACGCCGCGACCCGCGACAAGGAGCTCGACAACGACGGCGTGTGCGGCGAGGTGGTCTTCCCGGGTCCGGACGCGGTCATGGGGACGATGGGCGCGCCGTTCGGAGCCGGGTTCAACCCGGTGGCGACACGCAGTCCGGCCCACCTGATCGCCGGCGCGCAGGCGTACAACCGATGGGGAGCGGAGCTCTGCCAGGACAGCCCGGATCGACGCGTCGGCCTGATCGTGGCGCCGATCGTCGACGACGTCGAGGGCGCCATCGACGAGATCCGCCGCGCCCACGGCGACGGGCTCAGGGGCGGGATCATCATCCCCCCGCGGTGGGGGAATCACCCGTCGTACACGAGCACGCGCTACGACCCCGTGTGGGCGGTGTGCGAGGAGCTCTCGCTCCCGGTGCACTGCCACTCGGGCCCGGCGCCCCACGAGGACTACGGCGACGCGCCGGGGTGGATGAGCGTCTACGGCTTCGAGACCATCTTCTTCACCGCGCGGCCGCTGTGGTTCATGTTGATGACGGGCGTCTTCGAGCGGTTCCCGCGGCTCAAGATGGCCGTCACCGAGGCCGGCTGCTACTGGGCAGCCGACCTGCTCTGGCGCCTCGACCTGATGGCAACGCGCGAGCACGGCATGCGCAAGCTGGTGGGTGCGACGGAACCGCTGCACATGTTGCCCAGCGAGTACTTCGATCGGAACTGCGCGATCGGCGCGTCGAACACGCGCCGGCGCGAGCTCGAGCGACGGTACGAGATCGGCGTCGGCAACATCATGTGGGGCAACGACTTCCCGCACCCCGAGGGCACCTGGCCGTACACCCGCGACTTCCTGAAGGACCGGTTCTGGGACATCCCTGTCGACGAGACCGCCCGGATCCTCGGCCTCAACCAAGCCGACTTCTACGGCTTCGACATCGAGAAGCTCTCGACCGTCGCCGACCGCATCGCGCCGACTCCGGCGGACCTGGGCCAGACGGACGACACCGTGCTCTCGAAGTGGGACCGCTACCGGGAAGCGGGCCGGCCCTGGCTCACCGGCGCAGAGGTTCCCGGATAGCCCGAGCTCCCAACAGGAGGATCCAGATGGTTCGCTACGCCGCCATGCCCGACGAGCCGGCGATCGACCCCGCTCCCGAGGCTCCGAAGATGTGGGCTCGCAACCTCGTCGCGTTCTACGAGACCGACCCGGAGATCGTCGCGGCGGTCCTGCCCAAGCCGCTCGAGCCGACCGAACCCCACGTGCGCATCAACCTGGCGCAGGTCGACATGCCGACCGGGCCGCTCGGTGCCGGCACCTTCTCGGTGAAGTGCCGCCACGGCGACGTGCACGGTTGCTTCGACCTCCTGATGATCATGACGACCGAGGGTGCGGTGCTCGGCGGGCGCGAGACGTTCGGAGAACCGAAGAAGATCGGTGACGCGTCGCTGCACCACGACGGCGGTGAGGTCGTCGGCGTGATGAGCAGAAAAGGCGTCGACATCGTCGAGATCCGTGGCCGGGTGGCCGAGACGCTCGAGCCGGAGCCGCTCAACGAGCGGTTCGCCTTCTACTACAAGTTCCTGCTCGATCCGGAGGGCGGGGGGTTCGACGCCGACCCGGCCCTCGTGCACGTCCGTCGCACACAGGAGGACCGCCTCCGTGAGCGCGTCGAAGCCGACATCATCCTGCGCGAGTCGCCCTTCGACCCGGTCGCCGACCTCCCCGTGCGCCGGATCGTGAGCATCACCTACACCGAGAGCCACCAGACCCAGACCGGTCGGATCGTCCAGACCGTTCCCGCCGAATGGGTGTGGCCGTTCCGCCACCAGCGGTACGACAACCTCATCGCCAGCCTGCAGCCGGCCTGACCCTCTGAGAGAGCGGTACGTTCCTCCACTCGAGCAGAGGAGCGCGAGATGAGTCGATGGGTTCGAAGGGCTGTCGGAGCGCTGGCTGTCGTGACCGCGCTCGGTGTGGGCGCCGGGCCCGCGGTCGCGGCCGAGCCGACGGCTGGCTGACGCACGCCGCGGAGGCCGGTGGTGACGGACGACCTGAGTCAGCGGTTGGTTGACTCGCTGAACACCACGTACGGAGTGCATGCCGGTCGTCGTGCGGCGCACGCAAAGGGTGTGCTGTGCACGGCCGAGTTCAGCCCGTCGCCGTCTGCCCTAGCCGTGAGCCGGGCCGCGCATCTGTCGACCGGTGCTGCGCCGTACCGGGCGCACGTGCGGTTCTCGAACGGCAGCGGCAACCCAGACGTGCCCGACGGTCAGCGCGACGCCCGCGGAATGGCTGTGAAGTGGTACTTGCCCGACGGTTCGACAACCGACGTCGTCGCGATCTCGCTCCCGGCGTTCTTCGCCCGGTCACCACAGGATCTTCTGGACTTCAACGCGGCGCGGCGGCCCGACCCAGCCACGGGGGCGCCGGATCCGGCAGCGGTCGGTGAGTACCTGGGTCGGCACCCCGAGGCTCTGCCGGCTGTCGAAGCAGCGATCACGCACCCGATTCCGGCCAGCTACGCGCACCTCGACTACCACGCGTTGCACACGTACTGGCTCGTCGATGCCGACGATCATCGGCGCGCGGGACGTCTTCATCTGGTGGCGGACGAAGAGCTTCCGCCACTGAGTGACGAGGATGCGGCGGCCGCGTCCCCGGACTACCTGCACGACGAGCTGGCGGAGCGTTTCGCCCGTGCGCCGGTCGTCTTCCATCTCGAGGTCACGCTCGCAGCGCCCGAGGACCCGGTCGACGATTCGACCGCCGTCTGGCCCGACGACCGAATCCGGCACCGGCTCGGTTCACTGGTGATCACGAGCCTGGCGTTCGATCGCGAACGCGACGGTGACATCCTCGTCTTCGATCCCACGAGGGTGACCGACGGGGTCGAGTGCAGCAACGACCCGATTCTGCTGGCGCGGTCCGGCGCGTACTCGGTGTCCGTCCTGCGACGCACGACGAACCTGACGTAGACCAGATCGGTCGACCCGGTCGTCAAGGCTCTCCGAGACCGGCCGATACAGCGATATGGCCGAAAGCGGTCCGGGCTTCGGCGCACGGCTGCGGGCGCGGCTGTCGGGCCACATGCAGCTCTTGACCTTGGCCGTGGTGCCGGTGTTCTGGCTCGGGACCCGGATCGGCATGGTCGCCGACGTCTCGATCTGGACGCTGCTCGGCGTGTTGTTCACGGCGCAGTGGACGACGGCGATCGCGTACGCGCTCTGGCCCGGTCGGCAGTCGGGATGGCGTCTGTTCCTCCGCGTCGGGATCCAGCAGTGGTCGATCCTCCTCGTGATGTACGCGATCGGCTGGGGGCCGACGCTGGCGATCGGGCTCCTGGTCGGTGTCGCCGACAACCTGCGTGAATCCGGATCGAAGGCGACGCTCCCGGCGCTCGTGTGGAGCGTCGCCGGCATCGCGGTCGGCCAGCTCGCAATCGCGGCGGGAGTGGCGCCGTCACTCGTCCCTGAGCCGTTGGTGCACGGACTCTCGGTGCTCGCGAGCATGGGTGTCGGCTTCACGATCTTGCTGCTGGGCTGGACGACGGCCGAGAAGGAGGCCGCTGAGCGCGAGGTGCGCGCCAGCGAGGAGCGCTTCCGAGCGCTGGTGCAGCACTCCTCGGACGTGACCATGGTCGTCGACGCCGACGGGGATCTCACGTACGCGAGCCCGGCCTTCGAGCGGGTGCTCGGCTACGACCTCGCCGAGGAGCTCGGCAGCAAGGCCGGACAGCTGATGCACGACGACGACCGCGAGGCATTGGCGCGGTCCGCCGTCGCGTCGTCGGAGTTCGCGCCGCATCACACGGGGCGCGCCGAGCTCCGGTTACGGGACGCCACGGGGAGATGGAGGTGGTTCGACGCCAGTGTCACGAACCTCCTCGAGGACCCTGCGGTGCATGGCATCGTCGCCAACTTGCGCGACATCGACGAGAGGGTCGCCGATCGACGCGCGCTCGCCGAGGCCAACGCGCGGTTCCGCAGTGCCTTCGAGGATGCACCGATCGGGATGGCGCTGGCGGATCTCGACGGTCACCTCTTCCGGGTCAACACGTCGATGGCGAACCTGCTCGGGTACGAAGCGGAGGACCTCTTGGGCGTGCACGTCTCGCAGATCACCGATCCGCAGGACCGCGACTCCAGCGGGTCGGAGATGCGGCGTCTCGCCGCCGGCGAGATCGACGCCTACCGGCTCGAGAAGCGCTACGTGCATGCCGACGGCCACAGCATCTGGACGTCGCTGAGCGTGTCCCTCGTGCGGTCGTCCGACGGTGAGCCGCTCTACCAGATCGGCCAGATCGAAGACATCACGGAGCGGCGGGCGATCTCGGAGCAGCTCACCCACGCCGCGATCCACGATCCTCTCACCGGCCTGCCGAACCGCACCTTGCTCACCGACCGGCTCGGACTCGCGCTCGAACGTGCACGGCGCAACGGGGGCCAGATCGGTGTGATCTTCCTCGACCTCGACCGGTTCAAGTTCGTCAATGACAGCCTCGGTCACGTCACCGGCGACGAGCTCCTCAAGATCCTGGGAGACCGCCTTCGTACGGCGATGCGACCGAGTGACACGGTCGCACGGTTCGGCGGCGACGAGTTCGTCGTGCTGTGCGAGGGCATGGAGGGCACCGCTGCGATCATGGACGTCGCAGAGCGCGTCGCCGACGTGATCGCGTCCCCGGTCTCGGTCGCCGGTCAGGAGATCTTCGTCACCGCGAGCCTGGGAGTGGCGGTGTCGAGCCAGGGCCCGGCGCGAGCCGAGAACCTCCTGCGGGACGCGGATGCGGCCATGTATCAAGCCAAGGACCTCGGGCGTGCTCGTGTCGTGCTCTTCGACGAGGCTGCACGCATCCAAGCTGTGCACCACGTCCAGACGGGCACCGAGTTGCACCACGCCGTCGAGCGCGGCGAGCTGGACGTCTACTACCAACCGATGGTCGCGCTCGACACGGGACTCGTGACCGGATTCGAGGCGCTGGTCCGTTGGGCGCACCCGGTGGGCGGCGTCGTCAAGCCGAGCGAGTTCATCCCGCTGGCCGAGGAGACCGGCCTGATCGTTCCCATCGGGCTCTGGGTGCTCGAGGAGGCGTGCCGCCAGATCGTGTGCTGGCAGCGGATGCGAAACGGCTGCAAGCCCTTGTCGATCAGTGTGAACCTCTCGGCCCGCCAGCTCGCCGAGCCGACGCTTCCCGACGAGCTCGAGAACATCCTCACCCGCACGAAGGTCGATCCGCGCACCGTCGTGCTCGAGCTGACCGAGAGCGCGCTCATCGGCGACACCGAGAGCGCGAGCCGTTCGTTGCACGCACTGTGCGACCGGGGCGTGCAGATCGCAGTCGACGACTTCGGGACCGGCTACTCGTCGCTCGCGCACCTCAGGCGCTTCCCGATCCGCGCGCTCAAGGTCGACCAGACCTTCGTCGACGGTCTCGGCGTCGAGCCGGAGGACACGAGCATCGTCACGGCTGTCGTGAGCCTCGCGCACTCCTTGGGGCTCGAGGCCGTCGCGGAAGGGCTCGAGACGCCTCAGCAGCTCGCAGCGCTGCGCACCATCGGCTGCGACTTCGCGCAGGGATACCTCTTCGGCCGACCGCAGCCTGCGCGCGCGCTCGGTGACCGGCCGGCAGACGACCTGCAGGCCTGGCAGCCCGCAGACTGCTGAGACGACTCCGCGCTCACCCTCAGATCTCACTCACAGCGTTCGAGTGGATCGAGATGCGAAAAGCGCCGTGCGGACCAGCGTTGCTACCAGAAGGAACTCGGACGCTGGAGCGCACCATGCCTGCCCTCGACACTGCCGACCGCCTGCTCGGAGGGACGCTGGACCCTGACGCCGCGCCACCGGCGTGCCGAGACGTCGCCCGGCTCGTCGCCGCGCTGAGGGCACCGACGGCCGCAGACCCGGTGAACGAGGCGCAGGTGGTGGCCCACATGACCGCGATCGTCGCGTCGTCCTCCGCGCCCACGCGGTGGTCGCGACGCGCAACGATCCTCGCGGTCACGGCTGGCGGACTGCTGGTCGGCGGCCTCGCCGCTGCGGGCGCGCTGCCCGGTGCTTCCGGGCCGACCCCGTCGGTCGAGACACCGGTGCCCAACGCCAACGCGGGTGAGCACCCGAACACGCGGGGCAAGTCGTCCGATCACGTCCCCACCGCGGTGCCCCCCGACACCAACGCGGCGCCGCGCTCCTCACCGCCCGAGGGCACGAAGGGCGCGGAGATCTCCGCGATCGCACACGATCCCGCGCTCCAGGGTCTCGAGAAGGGCGCCGCGGTCTCGGATGCGGCGAGTGGTGGGGTGAGTCACGCGGGTGAGGACCACGGTCCCCCGGCGTCAGGGGCGACGCCTCCGGGCCTCCCGCCTCAAGCGACGCACGGCCATCATTCGGGTCACTGATCGCGCAATCGACGCGTGTCATCGCGTCGCTCGCTGGGGGTGACCGGCTCCCGCTCGTCGCGCGTCGGTTCAGCATCACGACCCGAGGGCTAGCGTCGCAGCATGCCGGTCGATCTCTCGGCGCTCGTCGCGCCGGATCACACCGCGGTGGTCACGGTCGAGGTGCAGAACGGCGTCGTCGGCGACGCGGCCGCGATGCCGGCACTCGCGCATGCCGTCGCCGCTGCCGGCACGCTCGAGCGCATCGGCGAGCTGCTGCGCGCGGCCCGCCGGCACGGCGTCGCGGTGATCCACTGCACGTTCGCGTCGCTGCCGGGCGGGTTCGGGACGAACCGCAACGCGCGGCTGTTCGCGCGATCCCGGAGCCGCGGCTCACCTCCGCCCGGGTACTCCGACCCGCACCCGGCCATCGGTGCGACGAGCGACGACATCGTGCTGCCGCGGGCCCACGGGGTCTCGCCGATGACGGACGCGTCGCTCGACGCCGTGCTGCGCAACGAGGGCATCACCACGATCGTGGCGACGGGGGTCTCGATCAATGTCGCGCTGCTCGGCCTCGCCTTCGAGGGCGTGAACCGCGGATACCAGGTCGTCCTGCCGCGGGACGCCACCGCAGGCGTCGACGACGCCTACGTCGACGCGGTGTACGCCAACACGCTGTCGCTGATCGCGGCCGTCACCACGACCGCCGAGCTGATCGACCTCTGGAACGGCTCAGCCGACGACGCCAGCGGCTCGTAGCGCCGCCACGCGCTCGGCCGGCACGCCCAGGTCCTCGAGCACCTCGTCGGTGTGCTCACCGCGCCGTGGTGCCGGTCGGACCGGTCCGCGGCCGTCCGCGTGGATCGGCGAGTCGAGGAGGCGAATGCGACCGGCGTCCGGGTGGTGCTGCTCGACGACCCCCGCGCGGGCGACGAACTGCGGGTCCTCGATCAGCTCGGGGGGCGTGTGCACGGGCGCACCCGGCACGTCGGCGTCGATGAACAGCTGGACCCATTCGGCCTGCGTCCGGGTCGCGAACAGCGCGGCCAGCTCGCGCCGCAGCGACACGTCGCCGTGCGCGTGCTCGCCGAACTCCGCGCCGCCCTCGGTCGCGAGGTCCTCGCGCCCGACGGCACGGCAGAAGCGCTCGAAGAAGTGGCGCTCGGATGCCTGGAACAGGATCGTCCGGCCGTCGGCGGTCGCGTAGTACTGGTACCGGACCGACTCCCGCATGTCGGGTCGGGCGTCGTCGGCCGCGGCACCGCTGAGCAACGGATCGATGCGTCCGGCGGCGCTCCACGCGGCCGCGGCATCGGCCTGCGCGACGTCGAGGTACGCGCCCTCGCCCGTCGCGCGCGCGTGCAGCACGGCTGCGAGCACTCCGACCGCTGCGTAGAGCGCGCCCGCCTGCGTCCCGACGTCGAGGTAGCGACGGGGGATCGTGGGGAACCCGTCCTCGGTCCGCTCCGGCGGCGCGAGCCCGCCGTAGGCGTCGTACGCGACCCCGTGCGTCGCGAGATCGCGGTAGGGGCCCGTCTGCCCGAAGCCGGAGAGGCTGCAGAACACGAGCTGCGGACGAGCGGCAGCCAGCGACGTGTAGCCGAGTCCGCGCCGCTCGAGCGCGCCCGCGCGCAGGCCCTCGATGACCACGTCGCAGGTGCCGACCAGGTCGCGGAAGAGCGCCGCGCCCTCGGCGGTCCGGAGGTCGAGCGCGAGGCTCCGCTTTCCCCGGTTCCAGCGCAGGTGGAGGAAGGAGAGTCCGCCGGCCGTCGCCGCGCCCACCCGCCACGTGTAGTCGCCGCGTTGCGGGTCCTCGACCTTGATCACGTCGGCGCCGAGATCCGCGAGGTGCATGCCGAGCATGTTGGGCGCGAGGAGCGCCACCTCGACGACGCGGAGATCGTCGAGGAAGGCCATCCGCTACGTGCCGGTGAAGTCGGGCCGGCGCCCGTCGAGCAGCGACTGCACGCCTTCGATGCGATCGTGCGTCTGTGACACGAGCGCGGTGGCGGCGGCCTCCTCGGCGAAGGCGGTGGCCATGTCGCTGACGAGCGCGCGTCGGTACAGCTGCTTCGCGACACCGAGGCTCTTGGTCGGTCCCGCCGCGAGCCGCGTCGCGAGCTCGCCCGCGGTGCGCTCGACGTCCGCGGGTGGGACGAGGCGATTGACCGCGCCCCACGCGTGCAGAGTCTCGGACGTGAGCGTCTCGGAGAGCAACGCGGCCTCGAGGAGGCCGTGCCACGGCAGGACGTCCGGCAGGAAGAACGGGTCGCCGGCGTGCGGCACCATGCCGCGCCGCGCGAACGCGTGGATCCAGCGCGCCCCTTCGGCCGCGACGACAAGATCGGCCAGCAGCGCCAGCATCCAGCCTGACCCCGCGGTCGTGCCGTTGACCGCGCTGACCACCGGCGTCTCGAGCTCCCAGTAGGTGCGGAAGAGCCGCTGCCACGGTCCCGGTGCCCGGCGGTAGTCGAGCACGCTCGTCGGGCGACGGGCCGCGATGCCGGGGTCATGAGAGGGCGCGAGGTCGGCACCCGTGCAGAAGTCCGCGCCTTGTCCCGTCACGACGATGGCGCGCACCGCGTCATCGGCATCGAGCTCGGTGAGGAGCGCGATGAGCTCCTCGCGCATGACGACGTCGATGGCGTTGCGGGCTTGGGGACGGTCGAGGCGGATCCACTGGACCGCGTCGACACGTTCGAGCTGCAGCGTGGTCACCCCGGTCATCGCGCGCACGCTACCGCTCGGCGTCGAAGCGCGACCTGAGCGCGTGCTTGTTGACCTTTCCGCTCGCGGTCATCGGGAGCGCGCTGACGATCTCGAGCTGCTCAGGCAGCTTCCGTCGTGACACCTGCTCGGCGACCAGGTACGCGCAGAGCTCGGTGAGCGTCGGCGGCTGCGAGCCGGCGCGGGGCACGAGCACGGCACACACCCGCTCCCCGGTGCGATCGTCCGGGAGCGCGACCACGGAGACGGCATCGACCGTCGGGTGCGCGGCGAGCAGGTCCTCGATCTCGCGAGCGCTGATCTTCTCGCCCTGGCGGATGACGATGTCCTTCAACCGCCCGGTCACCGTGAGGTAGCCGTCGTCATCGAGGACGCCGAGGTCGCCGGTGCGGAACCATCCGTCGCCCGTGAACGCGTCGGCGTCGAGCGCGCGATCGCGATAGCCGAGGAACAGCTCGGGGCCGCGCGCCTGGATCTCGCCATCCCGCAGGCGAACCTGGTTGTCGCCGATCGGTCGCCCGTCGGTCTCCGCTCGCTTGTCGTCGGGCTCGTCCGGTCCCGCCGAGCTCGTGATGCTGGGGAACTCGGTCGAGCCGTAGCCGCGTCCGCTCCGCACACCGAGACGGGCGATCGCGCGCCGGATGAGGTCCGGGGGCACGTCGGCGCCCCCGCACGGGAACAGGCGCAGCGACGACACGTCGAAGCGCTCGAGCTCGGGGTGATCCACCACTCCTCGGAGGAACGGGGTCGCGCCTCCGCAGACGGTGCCGCGCTCGGCCTCGACGAGCTCGAGGAACCGACCCGCGTCCCAGGTCGGCATCAGCACGCTCGTCGCGCCGAGGAGCACGGGGAGCAGGATCCCGTACAGCAGCCCCGACACGTGCGCCACCGGCGACGGCATGACGAACACCTCGTCGGTGCCCATCGCGTGGTACGCCGCTTGGGCCCGGCACTCGGCGAGCAAGGTGCGGTCGGAGTGGAGCACGCCCTTCGGGTCCGCGCTCGACCCGGACGTGTAGAGGAGGAAGCGCGGCGCGTCGAGGTCGGCCGAGACGGGCGACGGCTGGCCTCCGGCCGCGGTCGCGAGGAGCGGATCTCCTTCGGCGACGAAGAGGGCCGGTTGCGCCTGGTCGCGGATGAAGCCGACCTCGCGCGCGCGGAAGATCGGGATGACCGGGTTGTGGATCCCGTCGATCCGACCGGCGGCGAAGCACAGCAGCATCGAGGCGATGCCATTGGGCAGCTGGGACGACACGACGTCGCCGGGGCCGACGCCGCGCCGCTGGAGCTCGGCGGCGATCGCGTCGACGCGCGCGTCCAGCTCCGCGTACGTGAGGCGGTGCGCGTCTTCGACCACCGCGGTCTTCGACGGCTGGCGACGCGCCCAGTCGCCGAGCAGGGCCGCGAAGCCGTTCACAGGCTCGTGTGCAGGCCCATCGCGCCTGCGAGTCGCTCCCGGTACCACGATGCCGGGCCGTACGTGAGCTCGAACGCCTTCGCGCGCCGAGTGGAGAGGTGCAGGTCGTGCTCGGTCGAGAAGCCGATCGCACCGTGCACCTGATGCGCGTGCATCGCGACCCGCCGCGCCGCATCGAGGCCGTACGACAACGCGGCGCCGACCTCGACCTCGGCTGATTCGCCGCGATCCAGCGCCCACGCCGCCTGATAGGCGAGGTAGCGGCACGCGTCGATGTCGGTGCGCATGTCGACGCACCGATGCGCGACCGCCTGGAAGGAACCGATGGGCCGTCCGAACTGGTGCCGGTCGCGCGCGTGCTGCACGCTCGACGCCAGCATCGACTCCATCACACCGACCGCGTACGCGAGGGAGGCAACTGCGGCGTGGTCGAGCGCGCGGCCGACGACGCCGCTCGCGTCACGGTCTCCGAGCGGCTCCGCGGGCGCATCGCCGAGCTCGACGGTCCCGAGCGGCTCGACGCCCAATCCCGCGTGGGTCGTCACGCGCACCACGTCGCCGGCCGCTCCGTCGATCACTCGCACGCCGTCCTTGGTCGTCACGACGAGCAGGTCCGCGACCGGCGCCCAGGGCACGAGCACCTTCGTGCCCCGCAGGGGCACGGCGCCGGACAGGCCGACCGGGTCCGACGCGTGCTGCATGCCGGGCTCGAGGTGCGCGAGCGTGCCCACGCGCTCCCCGCTTGCAAGCGCCGGCAGCCACCGGCGGCGCTGGTCGTCGGTGCCGGCCCAGGCGATGGGCAGCGCCGCGCCCGCCGCAGACGCGACGAGCGGTGACGAGACCGCGCCGCGCCCCAGCTCCTCGCAGACGACCGCGAGGTGGAGCAGGCCGCGACCGAAGCCGCCGGTCGCCTCCGGCAGCGCGATCCCCGTCCAACCGGCCGCAGCGATCGTCTGCCAGAGCCCGGCGTCGTGTCGGCCGTCGCCCGCGCGGACCCGGTCCGGCGGGCAGTCGCGCTGCACGAAGGCACGGACCGACTCCGCGAGCAGCTGCTGCTCGTCGTCGAGCGTGAGATCGATGGTCACCGTGGGAGCCCGAGACCGCGTCGGGCGACGATGTTCTTCTGGATCTCGAGCGTGCCCGCGGCCACGGTCGTCGGGATGTTCCGGAGCCACTGCCGGTGGACCTCTCCCTCGAGCGGTGCGCGCTCGTCGTCGGCGCGGAGCTGCCCGGGCGCGCCGAGCAGCTCGAGGCCGACCTGGCTCACGAGCTGCTCGAGCTGGGTGGCATGGATGCGGGCGATCGACGCCTCCGTGCTCGGAACCCCGCCCGCCGCCTGGAGGGAGATGGCGCGGTAGCTGAGGAGCCGGGCCGCCTCGCATCGGGTGCGCAGGTCGGCGAGCTGCTGGCGCACGACGGGATCGCGCGCGCGGCCGGTCGCGTTCGCGTGCTCGACGAGCCGGTCGATGATCCGGGCGGCCCGGGCGTACCGCGCGTTGCCGACGCGCTCGAACGTGAGCCCGGCACGGACGACGTCCCAGCCGCCGTCCTGGGGCCCGAGGAGGCAGTCGCGCGGAACGACGACGTCGGCGAAGTGCATCTCGTTGAACTCGTGCGGGCCCGCCATCGTCGAGATGGGCCGCACGGTCACCCCCCGTGATGTCATGTCGACAAGGAGGACCGAGATCCCCGCGTGCTTCGGCGCGTCGGCATCGGTGCGTGCCAGCAGCAGGCACCAGTCGGCGGGTGCGTCGGCGTAGCTCGACCAGATCTTGGTGCCGTTCACGACGAAGTGGTCGCCGCGATCCTCGGCGCGTGTCGTGAGCGAGGCCAGGTCGGAGCCTGCGTCGGGCTCGGAGAAGCCCTGGGTCCAGATCACGTCGCCGCGCGCCATGGGCTCGAGGAAGCGCTGCTGCTGCTCCGGCGTCCCGAACCGCATGATGAGCGGCCCGATGTAGTTGAGGTTCATGTACTGCGGGCCGCGCGGCTCCTCGCGGGCCCACATCTCCTCGCGCAGGATCGCCTGCATCCAGATGCTGGCGCCCTGACCGCCGTGCTCGGGAGGCCAGGCCATCGTGAGCCAGCCGCGGGCCGCGAGCTGGCGGCACATCCGACGCGTGAACGGGATCGCGCGCTCGTCCTCGGTGAACATCCCCCGCCACCAGTCGGGCAGCTCCGCGTCGAGGAAGTCACGCAGCTCGGTGCGGAACGCCTCCTCCTCGGGATCGAAGGCGAAGTCCATCGGTCAGCGGTCGCCCCTGACGATCCCGCCGTCGACGGTGAAGCACGCGCCCGTGATCCATGAGCCGAGATCCGAGACGAGGAGCGCGACGAGCCCGGCCACGTCCTCGGGCTCGCCGAGCCGACCCGCGGGGATCGGGCGCTTGGCCAGCGTGGCCGCGTAGACCTCGTCGACGGTCTTGCCCGTCGCGGCCGCGCTCTGCTCGGCCGCCTGCTGCACGCCCTCGCCGCGGATGAGCCCGGGCACGACGCAGTTCGTGAGCACCCCGTCGACCGAGAACGCGTTCGCCAGGTTCTTCGAGAAGTTGATGAGCGCGGCTTTGGCTGCCGCGTACGGCGCGAAGAAGGGGTCCGGCTCGCGCGCGACACGGGACGAGATGTTCACGATCCGCCCGGCGCCCCGAGCCTGCATGTGCGGGACGCACGCGAGCGACAGCCGGACCGCGCTCATCAGGTTCAGCTCGAGGCTCGCGTGCCAGTCGTCATCGGTCAGCTCGAGCATCGGACGGGGGGTGCCCTTGCCCGCGTTGTTCACCAGGATGTCGACGCGGCCGAACCGCTCGAGCGTCGTGTCGGTGACGGCGCGCACGCCGGCGGGGGTGGCCACGTCCGCGACGACCGTCGTCACCTCGCGCCCGAGTGCCGCCACCTGTTCACCCGTGGCGGCGAGCGGCCCCTCGCGCCGCGCGCACAGCGCGAGATCGGCGCCCTCGGCCGCGAGCGTCAGGGCGATCGCCCGCCCGATGCCCTGGCTCCCGCCGGTGACGAGGGCGACCTTGCCCTCGAGGCCGAGGTTCATCAGCGGGGGAGTCGGTACGCGTCGATCGCGTTCTGGCCCAGGATCCGGCGGCGATCCGCGTCGGGCAGGTGCGCGACGCGCGCCTGCACCTCCTTCACGATCCCGGGATGGAACTCCGGGTGCGGGTAGTCGGAGGCCCAGAGCACGCGCTCGACGCCGAGCCACTCCGCGCAGGCGGCGAGGTTCCACTCCTCGGCTTCGAAACCGGCCCAGCACTGGCGCCGGAAGTACTCGCTCGGCAGCAGGGAGAGCCAGCGCTTCTCCAGTGGGAACGCGCGCACCTGCTCGTCCATGCGCTCGAGCTGCGTGGGGATCCACCCGCCGCCCGATTCGAGGAAGAGCAACCGAAGGCGCGGGAAGCGCTCGCACACGCCGCCCATCAGCATCCGCCCGAGGGTGACGATCATGTCGACGGTGTTGCCGATCGCCTGACCGAGGGCCGAGCCGCCGTGGAGCTCGCTGACCGCGGTGTTGCACACCATCATGTTCTCGCTCTCGGCCACGAGCCCGAACTTGCGGCACGCGCCCGGCGTGTCCACGTGCACGCCGGGATGGAAGGCGACCGGGACGTCGAGCTCCTGGCACGCCGCCCAGAACGGGTCGTACACCGAGTGGTTGAGGGGGAGCTCGTCGACGTAGGGCGACGGGCGGACGGTGACCCCTTTCAGCCCGAGCTCGGTCACGGCGCGCTCGGCCTCGGCGCCGGCGCGGGCGGGATCCTGGAGCGGCACCGTCGCGATCCCGAACAGGCGGTCCGGGTACGGCGCGCAGTACTCGGCGACCCACTGGTTGTAGGCGCGCTGGCAATCGGTCACGAAGTCGAGGTCGTGCAGGGCCGGGATCGGGTCGACGGGACCGAAGAAGAGCGCGAGCGACGGGTACAGCACCGCCACGTCGATCCCGTCGCGGTCCATGTCGGTGATGCGCGCGTGCGGGTCGTACCCGCCGGGGATGCGGATGCTCTCGAGGAGCTCGTAGAGCTCGCGCGGCGTCTTGCCGACCTTGCGCGCCATCTCGTCACGCAGGGCGCGACCACCGGACCGGATCACGCCTCCGACGTAGACCGACTCGTAGACCTCGTCCTCGAGCACCTTCCGGGGGATCCAGTCGCCCCACCGGCGATGATCCATGCGCTCGAGCCAGAGGTCGTCGGCCTCCATGACGTGGCCGTCGGCATCGACCACGAGCTCCTGCGACATCAACCCCCCTTGCCGTGGCAGCCAGTGTCGCGCGCAACCCCACCGGCGCCCGCTTGCGGTCGCCGCGTGTGGAGCGGATCATGAGGTGTCATGACGGACGAGATCTGCGTCGGCCCGGCCTCGGAGCTTGGCCCCGGCACGATCAAGGGCGCCGGTCGTTTCGCCGTGGGCAACGCCGACGGGAACCGGTTCGCGGTGACCCGACGTTGCCGTCATCTCCGGGCCGACCTCGCCGGGGGCTCGATCGATGGCAGCGGCTGTCTGGTCTGCCCATGGCACGGGGCCCGCTACGACGTCGACACCGGCCGGATGGTCGAGGGCCCGGGCGGCGTTTTCGCCAAGGTCCCGGGGCTCGATGCCGGGTACAAGCTTCTCACCCGCGTCCTGCCCCTCGGACGGGGCGAGGTGAGCGAGCGCGACGGCAACGTCTACGTGAGGTAGCCGCGGCCGCTGCTCGCGCAGACGATCGCCATAGCATCCGATCCGTGGGCGAAAGGGCCGGCCGCCATCGTGTGGTCGTGCTCGGTGCCGGCTTCGCGGGGCTCAACGTCGTCAAGCATCTCGCGGACCAGCCGGTCGACGTGGTCATCGTGGACCGCCGCAACTACAACACCTTCCAGCCGCTGCTGTATCAGGTCGCGACGGCGGGGCTCGATGCCAGCGACGTCGCCCACTCGGTGCGGGCGATCCTGCGCAACCAGCCCAACGTCGAGTCCCGCATGGGAACGGTCGTCGGTGTGGATCCGGATGCCAAGCAGGTGCTCATCGACGGGGAGGAGCGGATCGCCTACGACACCCTCGTGGTCGCGGTTGGCGCGGCGACGCACTACTTCGGGGTGCCGGGCGCCGAGGAGTTCGGGCTTCCGCTCTACACGCTCGATCACGCCGCCGCGCTGCGGAACCACATGCTGCGTTGCTTCGAGCAGGCGGCGGTGGAGCCGTCGCTGATCGACGACGGCGTGCTCACGTTCGTGATCACCGGCGCCGGCCCGACCGGCGTCGAGATGGCCGGTGCGTTGGCTGAGCTCTTCGTCTGGGTGCTCGGCCACGACTTTCCCGAGGTCGATGTCGGCCAGGCCCGGGCGATGCTCGTCGAGACTCGGTCCGCCGTGCTCCCGTCGTTCCATCCA
>DATBSK010000161.1:0-12925 GCA_036559825.1 Acidimicrobiia bacterium
CTCGGCGGGGAGGTCGCACAGCCGGGCGACGACCTCGACCGCGGTGCCGCCCTGTTCGGGATCGTTCACCCAGAACGTCGATCCGTAGATCACGATCGGGTGGAAGCCCGCGCTCATCACGATCCAGCCCAGGATGCAGAACCCGCCGTCGGCCATGAGGATGCCGGCGTTCAGCCTCGGCGGCAGCGTGTCGCGCACCCGGGTGAGCAGCTCCGCGTTCACGCCTTCGCCCCCGGCGCCGCGAACCCGGGCACGACCGGCGGGCCGCCGACCCAGATGGTCTGGCCCGAGAGGAAGCTCGCCGCGTCCGACACGAGGAAGAGGATGGGCCCGGCGATCTCCTCGGGCAGCCCGGCGCGACGGAACCCGTTCGATTGGCCGCCGACGTGGTCGGGGTCCATGCCGATCTTCTTCATGGAGCGGATGAACCCCTCCGACTTGATCGCGCCCACCCCGATGCAGTTCACCCGGATGCCCCACGGCGCGAGGCCCGCGGCGTACGTGTGCGTGAGGTTCTCGACGCCTGCCTTCGCCGCGCCGTAGGGCATGACGAACGGCAGGCCGTTCTCGGCCGCGCCCGACGAGATGTTGACGATCGCGCCTCGCCCCGCCGCCTTCATGTGCGGCACGACGGCCTGACTCAGCAGGAACACGCTGCGCAGGTTGAGGTCGACGGAGTTCTCCCACCCGGCGAGGTCCCAGTCGTCGAGCGCGCGCGACTGGGAGCCACCGGCGTTGTTGACGAGGATGTCGATGCGCCCGAATTCGTCGACCGTCGCCGCGACGAGTGCGGCGCACGCGTCCGGATCGCGCACGTCGGTCGGGACCACGAGCGCGCGACGCCCGTGGTCGGCCACCTCACCGGCAACCTGCTCGAGGTTCTCGCGCTTGCGGCTCGCCAGGACGACGTCCGCGCCGTGCTCGGCGAAGAGCAGCGCGGTCGCGCGTCCGATGCCGGTGCCGCCACCGGTGACGATGGCGACCTGGTCGGTCAGGTCGAACAGCGGCTCGGGTGCTACCCCCATGCATGTCCTCCGGTGCGGAGACGGTCGCGGAGCTCGTGCTTCTTGATCTTGCCGGACGCCGTTCGGGGGAAGTCGGACACGACGTGCAGCTCTTCGGGCCACTTCTGGCGCGCGAGTCCGCACGCCTCGAGGTGCGTTCGCAGCCCGGCGAGATCCGGCGGCTCCTGACCGGGGTGCGTCCGCACGAACGCGCAGCCGTGCTCGCCGAGCCGGGCGTCGGGTGCGGGCACCAGCGCGACCTCCGCGACGCTCGGCAGCTGGAGCACGAGCCCCTCGACCTCCACGGCACTCACCTTCTCACCGCCGCGGATGATGATGTCCTTCTTCCGGTCGATCACGTGCAGGCAGCCGCGCTCGTCGAGCGTCCCCACGTCGCCCGTCGAGTACCAGCCGTCGTCGTCGAACGCGGCCTTCGTCAGCGCGGCGTCGGTGTACCCCGTGCACAGGTCGGGGCCGCGGCTCTGGATCTCACCCGCCTCGCCGCGGCCGAGCTCGCGGCCGTCGTCGTCGACGATGCGGAGGTCGACGCCTGGCTGCGCCACGCCGTCCGAACGGAGCCGTTGGTCCTCGGGATCCTCGTGCAACGACGACGTGGTCGACGGGTGCTCCGTCGACCCGTAGCCGCGGACGATCGAGATGCCGAGGGCGCGGGCACGGTCGGCGAGCGCGGTCGGGACCGGTGCGCCCCCGATCGCGACGTGCCGGATCAGGGCGAGGTGCGCGTCGGTGAGCTCGGGGCAGTCGAGCAGGCTCGTCAGGAAGAAGGGTGATCCGCTCCCAGCCGTCAGGTGCCCTGCGAGCATCGCGGCGAGAACCGCGGGTGGGTCCCATACATCCGTGAGGTGGACGGGCTCGCGCCACGCGAGCGGCGCGAGCAGCCCGCCGAGCATGCCGATCGCGTGGCTGACGGGTGCACCCACGAGGTTGGGTGGATCGCCCGCGGGAAGCACGCGGTAGGGGATCTTCGTCCGCACCTCGGCGACGGCGCTCCGGTGGGAGTGCACCACACCCTTCGGGTTCGCCGTCGTGCCCGACGTGTACGCGATGAACGCGGCCGAGCTCGGATCGACCGCGATCGGCGACGCGATCGGCTCGGCATCGACGAGATCCGCGAACGACGAGTACCCGTCGCCGGCGGACCCGACGACGAACACGTCCTCGAGCTCCGGCGCCTCGGGGCGCGCCTCGTCGAGCGCAGCGAGATAGTCGCTGTGGCCGAAACGGTCGGCCGTGAGGTGCACGCGCGCGCCCGATTCGCGCAGGATGAAGGCGATCTCGTGCGCGCCGTAGAAGTGCACGATCGGCACGATCACCGCGCCGATCAGGCTCAGGCCCCAGAAGGTCGCCGCGGCCTCGACGCAGTTCGGCATCTGGAACGCGACGACGTCGCCGGGCCCGACGCCGCGCGCGCGCAAGCCGGCCGCGACGCGACGCGCGAGCTCGTGCACGTCGCGATAGGTGCCCTCGTACGGCCGGGTCGCCGACCAGATCCGGAACGTGAGGGACGGGGCGGCGCTCAGGTATCCGTCGAGCAGCTGGCCCAGCGTGTCGTCGTTCCAGTAGCCGTCGCGCACGTACCGCTGCGCGAGCTCGGGGGGTGTGGCGCGGTCAGGATCGATCACGCGGGCAGCTCCACGTCGATGGTGCCGCTCGCGAGCGTGGCGCCGTCCTGGTTCGTCATCGCGAGCTCGAGCGTCACGATCGGCACGCCGAGATCGTCGTCCCGTCGCTTCTCGACGACCTCGGCGTCGAGCAGCGAGACGTCGCCTTCGAAGGGCGGGAACCGGTACTGCACCTCGGAGTGGCGGACGAACCCGTCGTGGCCGGCCCAGTACGCGGCGTAGTTGAGCGCCCACGCGCCCATGGACGCGCCGTAGCCGTATGCCCGGGGGAGTCCGACGAGCTGCGCCGCGTCGGCGTCGGTGTGACCGCGCGACGCGCCGGCGTACATCCCGTCGCCGAGCGCGGGGTCTTCGCGAGCGGCGTCCTCGTCACGCGACATCTCGGGGAGCCAGCCTCCGTCGAGCCCGCTGAAGTCCGCCCAGAGATCCTGCGTCGCACCCCACACCACCGAGATGTGTGACCGCCACTCGGTCGTGAACGACTGCACGGTGTGCGGCCCGATCACGCAGGTCGTGAGCCGCGTCCCCACGTCGGTGTCACCCCACCGGGGCGAGGCGCCGTCACGGGCCGAGCGGATCCACTCGCGACGGCGTCGGCGCATCTCGTCGAGCTCCGCGGCGCCCCAGACCGGGGGCGTCGCCGTCGTCCCGAAGAAGCTGCGCCGTCGCGCCTCCTCGGCGAGGTATCGCACGGACGTGGAGCGCTGCGTCGACACGCGCTCACCGCGGTCGTTCACATGCGTGCTGTCGCCCCGCCCGAACACCGTCGGGCCGGCGAACTTGGTGTCACGGACGCGGTAGTCGACATGACGACGCTCGATCGTGATGCGATCGCCCGGGACCACCCGCGGCCCGTAGAACCACCACTCGTCGCCGCCGAAGATCATGTGCGAACCGGGGATCTTCCCGAACACCGACGGCATCGAGCCGTGCCCGATGTCGCAGCACACCATGAACGACTGCGGGGCGACGATGCCACCGAATCGTGTTGCCGCCGCGTACTCGTCGTCGTAGTGGAGCCGGTTCGGGTACTGCATGCCCTGGACCCAGCGGCGGATGTCGGTGACGGTGATCGGCTCGCGCAGCTGGCCGCCACCCATGGGCTGGCCGATCCATTGGTCCAGATCAGAGGTGTCGAGCTCTCCGCTCATGCACGCGCTGCGCGAGCGACCGGAAGGCGGTATGCGTCGGCCGCGTTGAGGCCGAGGATGCGGCGCCGGTCGTCCTCGGGGAGCGACGAGATCGAGCGCTGCAGGTTCGCGACGACCTCGGGCGTGTACTCCGGGTGCGGATAGTCCGATGCCCAGATGATGCGGTCGGCGCCGATGAACTCCGCCGACGCCGCGAGGTTCCACTCGCCGGGGTCGAAGCTGATGTAGCACTGGCGGCGGAAGTACTCGCTCGGGAGCATCGAGAGGCGACGTCCCTCGAGCGGGAACGCCTCGATCTGCTCGTCCATCCGCTCGAGCTGGGTCGCGCACCATCCCCCGCCCGACTCGAGGAAGACGAAGCGCAGACGAGGGAAGCGCTCGCACACGCCGCCCATGAGGAGGCGGCCCATGCTGACGATCATGTCGACCGGGTTGCCGATCGCCTGGCCGAGCGCGGACCCACCGTGCTCCTCGTCGACCGCGGAGTTCGTCATGTTCAGGCTCGGATGGTCGCGCAGCAGCCGGAACTTGCGGTTCGCGCCCGGCGTGTCGACGTGCGCGATCGGGTGCAGCCCGATGGGCACGTCGAGGTCCTGGCACGCGGCCCAGAACGGGTCGTACACGCGGTTCGAGAAGGGCGCTTCACCGACGTACGCCGACGGTCGGATCGCGACTCCACGGAACCCGAGTGTGTTCACGGCTCGCTCGGCCTCGGCAACCGCGCGGTCGACATCCTGCAGCGGCACTGCCGCGATGCCGAAGATCCGGTCCGGGTACGCGGCGCAGTACTCGGCGGCCCAGTCGTTGTAGGCGCGCAAGCAGTCGTGCACGAACTCGACGTTCTCGCGGATCGCCGCGATCGGGTCGCACGGGCCGAACTGCAGTGCCTTCGTCGGGTACACGACCGCGGCGTCGAGGCCGTCGCTGTCCATGGCCGCGATCCGCGCGTGCGGATCGTGACCTCCGGTCGAGTCCGTCGACGCCATCGTGCGTGCGTACGACGCGAGGAGCTCGTCGACGGTCACGCCGTTGATCGCGGCGACCTGCTCGTTCATCCCCGTTCCGCCGATGCGCGCGACGCCGCCGATGTAGAAGGCCTGATCGTCGGGCGACACGTGGGGGATCCAGTCGCCCCACTTGCCGGCATCCATGCGCTGCGACCAGAGGTCGGGCGGCTCCATGAGGTGGCCGTCGCCGTCGATCACCACCATGCCGTCGTCCACGCGCACAGCCCTCCGCGTCAACAGCGGCGTTGACCGTACCATCGCGCCCATCTATCGTGCCGCTGGCGAATGAGACGGGGGAAGGGCTCATGCGCGCTCGTGCAGTGCTGTTGATCGCGCTCTCGCTTGCAGTGTCCACGACGAGCTGGGTTGCGCTGGCCGGTGGTGCCGGAGCGGCCGCAGACGCGGCCAAGAAGAAGCCCACGTGCGACCCGAAGAAGGCAGCCGCGCAGATCGCCCCGCTCTACGACGTCAACGCGAACACCGACAACTCACTCACGAAGCGCCTGTCGGTCGTGCAGTGGGGGAACCTCAAGGCGGTGAAGGAGCAGGTGAAGGCGGTCGACGCGAGCAACCCGGTGACCGGCGTGCGGGCGAAGCCGATCGCGAACGTCACGTTCCCCGACAAGCGCTCCGCGATCGGAGAGCTCACGATCACGATCGGTCCGGAGCAGGAGATCAACCAGGGTCAGCAGTTCTTCATGTGTGTCGGCAAGGAACAGAACGGCACCGCGAAGGGAGCGTGGCGGATCACGCTGTACTCGCTCTGCAACCTCTACCTGCTCGAACCGTGCTCCGACGCCCTCGTCGAGCGCGCCGTGAACTCCTTGACGCCCGCGCTCGCCAAGCAGACGACCCAGTAGCGCGCGCTCCCCTTCAGTCCGCCGGGGCCGCGGTGACCACAGTCGCCATGGCCGCGTCCTCGGCCGCGGCGCTGGTCTCGGCTTCGTGCACGCGGTACTCCGCGACCGCCCAGAGCACGGTCGCGAGCCAGGAGACGATCGCGATCGTGCCCACGGCGAGCATCAGGGCCCAGCCGAGCGTGGTCGGCGCGTCCTCGGTCCCGCGTCGCAACTGGAGCGTGATGTTCAACGCGATCATGAAGGCGGCGAAGACGCCGTTGACCCACCCGATGCCGAGACCGAGGCGCACGCCCTGCTCCCGCCCGAGCCGCGCGAGCTGATCGGGGAGCGCGAGCACGAGGCCGACGCCGGCGAGGACCAGGAGACCCACCGCGGGGAGGGTGCCGAGGCCACGTCCGCGCGCCCGGCGCACCTCGTGCTGGACCGCCAGCGCGAGCGCACCGACCGGGATGCCGAGGACCAGCCCGTACACCAGGATCTCGGTCGGTCCGAGCTGCACGCCGGCCACGAGCAGCGCGGCCAGCAGCAGCAACGCCGGCACCGCGCACAGTGCCACGAGCACCGGTGGCGCCAGCCGGTGCCGCGCGCGGCCCGTACGTTCGAGGGCGCGGACGCGCGCTGTCACGGCGCGGTGATGGATCTGCGCGCGGATGCTCTTGAGCTTCTGGAACTCGACGATGCCCTCCGGATGGCGCGCATAGGTGATCGCGCCGAACGCGAAGCCGACGATCGAGAGCTCGACGGGGAACGAGAGCTCTTCGAGCAGCAGCGGGAAGAGCACGAAGCCGAGGCCGGCGTTCACGGCGCCATCGACGGTCCGCGACCCCAGCGTCACCACGACGACGACGAGGAGGACGCCGAAGAAGACGTTGAACCGCTCGTTCGACTCGTTCAGGACACCGAACTGCGACCCGAGATACACGGCGAACAGCGCGCCGCCGAGCCCCGCGATCCCCGCCGACAACGCGAACAGCTTGATGCGCGCCGCGGTCGGGTTGATGCCGATGGACGGTGCCGCGACCTCGCTGCCGCGGATCGCGGCGAACTGTCTTCCGGTGGTGCCCTTGCGGAGGAGCAGGACGAGCACGCCGACGATCCCGAACACGGCGAACGCGAAGAGGAAGAACTTGCGGTCGGTGTCGAGCGCGATGCCGAACACGCTCGGCTCGGGCATGAAGATGCCGTCGGCGCCGCCGGTGAAGTCGTCGAGCTTGAACAGCACGGCGTCGGCGGCGAGCGCCACCGCGAGCGTGGCGAGGGTCAGGTAGAGGCCACCGAGCCGCAGCGACGGGATCGCGACGAGCGCGCCTGCGACAGTCGCGAGCGCCGCCCCCGCGAGCATGGCCGGTATTGTGCCGAACCCGTGGTCGACCGCGAGCTGTGCGGCGGCATACCCGCCGATGCCCGAGAAGGTCGCCTGCGCGAGCGACACCTCGCCACCCAAGCCGGTGATGACCGTGATCGAGAGCAGTGACACGGCGAGCACGATGCCGTCGGTGAAGCGTGACACCCACAACGCGCTCAACCAGGTCTGGGTCAGCACGACGACGGCGACGACGAACGTCGGGAAGACGATCGCGTTGATCCGCCGCAGACGCGCGTCGTGGTACGTGACCGCGAGGTTCGGTGGTGGCGGATCGACGCCACGCAGCGGATCGACGATCTCGCGCCGGTTGCGAAAGGTCGGCGAGAGGATGAGCACGAGCAACAGCACGACGAACGGCAACGACGGGCGGAGCCCCTCGTAGAGGACGCGGACGAGCTCGGACGGGCTGCTCGGGTCGAGCTCGCCCGCGAACGCCTGTTGCGCGATGCCCAGACCGATGGCTCCCGCGAACGCCAGGGGCAGGCTCGTGAGCCGCCCGACGGCGGCCGCGGAGATCGCGACGACGAGCAGGACCGTGAAGCTGTTGGCATCGAGCAGGCCGTACAGCGGTGCCAAGAGCACCCCGGCGAGGCCGGCCATGAAGCTCGAGAGCATCCAGGCCGCCATCCCGACGCGCTCCGAGCTCACGCCGGCGAGCTCGAGCATGCGCGGGCTCTCGGCGATGCCGCGCATCTGGAGGCCGAGCGCGGTGTACCGGAACAGCACGACGAGGAGGACGACCACGGCCACCGTGGCCGAGATGGCGACGATGTCCTTGGCCTTGAGGACCTGGTCGCCGAGATGGACGACGTCCTCCGGGTTCGTCACGAGGGCCGGTGGGTTGACCACCCCCTCGCGGCCGAAGATGAGCTTGACGACCTCAGGCAGCCCGACGAGCAGACCGAGCGCGGTGATCAGCTTCACCTGCCACGGCGAACCGCGCACGAAGCGGAACAAGAGCCGATCGAGCAGCAGCCCGACGAGCGGCGCGACGATCACCACCGCCACGATCGCCGCAGGCAGGATCGACCAGCCCGAGTCGAGGAGCTCGTTGTACAGGGCCGCGCACAGGAACGCTTGCGCGCCGAACGCAAGGTTGAAGACGCCCGAGGTCTTGTAGGTCAGGACCAGACCGAGCGCCATCAACCCATAGACGCACCCGATCGGGACACCCTGGATGACGTATCGGAGCGCGTCGTCGAGCACCTCGCGCCCCGGTGATCACCCCAGTCCGGCGGCGCGGACCGTGAAGTCGTCGAGGCTCTTGGTCTTGCCGTCGAGGCAGACGAACGGCTTGCCCGGCTCCGCGAACTCCTGCACGAACTGGCCGTTCTCGACCTTCAGGAACGCGCGGCACGCCTGACCCGCGTTGTTGTCGTGGTGCGCCTTCGTCCAGTCGATCCCCGACGTGATGCCGTGTGCGGTGAAGTCGTCGATCTTGTTGATCGCCTTGATGAGCTTCGAGCGTGTCGGGTTCTTGCCGATCGCCTGCAGACCCTCGACGAACAGGTCGGCGACGATCCAGCCCGCCAACGAGATCTTGTGGACGTTTCCGCCGGTCCGCTGCATCCACTCCTGGTACTGCTGCATGCCCTCGCTCGGCATCGGGTCCTCGAACGGCTGCTCGCTGATGGAGAGGTGCAGGCCGTCGAGCTCCTGGCCGAACCGTGCGAGGAAGTCGTGGTTGTACCCCTCGCCCCACTGCACCGGGATGTGCAATCCCGCCGCGTCCATCGCTTGCTTGATGAGCAGGCTCCCGTTCGAGTCCATGCACGTGGAGAGCATGTCGATCTTCGCCTGCTTCATCTTCTCGATGTCAGGGGCGAAGCTCGCTTCGGTGAACCCGAAGGCGAGCACGTCGTTCACGTATGGCGTCTTGACGCCGAACTTCTTGTACGACTTCACCTGCCACGACACGCAGTCCTGCGCGATGTCGACGTTGTAGCCGATCACCCCGACGCGCGTCGCGCCGAGCTGCTTGGCCAGCCAGGGATACGTCGGGTCGGCGCACTGGAAGCAGGTCGCCGACCCCGTCTCGCCGAACAGGTTGGGCGCGTTCTCCCAGTCGTTGCTGATGTGGTAGCCGAACGCGGGAACGCCGTTCTTCGTCAGGTAGCGGGCCCCGGCGAACCCGACCGTGGCGACGGGCATCACCGCGAACACGTGGTCCTCCTCGACGAGCGCGCGGGTCTGCAGGAGGTTCTTCACGCTCTGCGACGCGTCATCGCGCATCTTGACGACCTTGAGCTTCCGGCCGAAGACCCCGCCTTGCTCCTCGTTGACCATCGCGAAGTAGGCGTTGACGCCGTCGACCATCTCGTCGTACGGAAGGTTGACGGGGTTCACGCTGAAGCCGCCGACCCCGCCCACCCTGATCTCGGTGTCGGTGACGCCCTCCGCGTCGCTGGCGGCTCGCACCCGAGCTCCCGCGACGCCGGTCGACCATCCCGCAGCGACCAGGAGCGCGAGCGCGGCAACCCACGCGGAGACGCGGGTGTGACGGGTCATCGGTGCCCCCCTCCGACCGAGATCGGCCGCATCGTAGGCGGGAGGGCCCGGACGCGGGCCTCGGCAGTAGCCTCGTCAACACCTCTGTTGACTCCGCCCGCGCCCGAGCTCGACTGGAGCCGCCTGCTGGCGGACCGAGTCGCGCTGATCACGGGCGCGGGCTCGGGGCAGGGGCGCGCCGCGGCCGAGCTGTTCGCTCGCCACGGCGCGCGGGTGGTGGTCGCCGACATCGACGACACGGCCGCGGCCCAGACGGTGGCGCTGCTCGACGGAAGCGACGAGCGGCATGTCGCGGTCCATGCGGACGTCTCGCGCCGCGCCGACTGCGAGGCCATGGTCGACGCGACGATCGCCGCGTGCGGCCGCATCGACGTGCTGTACAACAACGCCGCGCGGTACATCCCGTGCGCGTTGCTCGACTGCTCGGACGACGACTGGGACGCGACCATCGACACCAACCTCTCGGCGATCTTCTGGACCTGTCGCGCCGCGGTCCCGCACATGGTCGCCGGCGGTCGCGGGAGCATCGTGAACACCGCGTCTGTGGGGGCCGATGCGGCGGCACCCGGCTACGTGGCCTACGGCCCGTCGAAGGCGGGCGTCGTCGCGCTGACGCGTCAGATCGCGATCGACTACGGCCCGGCGGTGCGCGCGAACGTCGTCGCGCCCGGTGGGATCGAGACACCGATGTACCGGTTGGCGCACGGCACGGAGGACGACTACGACGCCTACGTGGAGCGGGCGACCGCGCGGATCCCGCTGCGGAGGCTCGGCCGGCCCGAGGACGTCGCCCACGTCGCCCTGCTCCTCGCGAGCGACGCGACCGCGTACGTGTCGGGCGCAGTGGCGCCCGTCGACGGAGGCTTGGTGGCACGCCTGTGACGGTGGAGCAGCGACTGGCGGGCGGCGTCGCGATGGTGATCGGTGACGGACGCGGGCCGGCTCGAGCGGT
Organism: Acidimicrobiia bacterium; assembly: GCA_036559825.1. Classification (GTDB taxonomy): domain Bacteria; phylum Actinomycetota; class Acidimicrobiia; order IMCC26256; family PALSA-555; genus DATBSK01. Next base: position 10,492 of record DATBSK010000161.1, read on the forward strand.
CGCCGACGCGTGCGCGGCAGCAGGCGCAGCCGTCGTCGTCGCCGAGATCGACGAGGACGCCGCCCGCGCGGTCGACGCGGCGCTCGCCCGCGGCCCACTGCGCGCGCTCGTCCTCGCCCCGGTCGTCGAGGCACGGAGCAGCCTCGTGGACTGCAGCGACGAGCTGTGGGAGCAGGCGCTCGACGCCGGCCTCACCGGCCCGTTCCAGTGGATGCGAGCGGCGGTCCCGGCCATGCGCGATGCGGGAGGCGGGTCGATCGTCGTGCTCGCCTCGCCGGGCGGGCTCGCACCGAGGCGCGGGTCGGTGACCGACGCCGCCGCCACCGGCGCGCTGCTGAACCTGTGCAAGCAGGTCGCGGTCGAGCATGCGGCCGATCACGTGCGTGTGAACGTGGTCGTGCCGCGCGGCATCGATGGCGCGACCGATGCCGGCCTCTGCGACACGGTGGTGTTCCTGCTGTCCGGTGCAGCCGAGCTCCTCAGTGGCGCGGTGGTCCCGGTCGACGCCGAGCTCGCGGCGGTCCGGGCATGACCGTCTCACGATCGGTGCGCGGCGGGCAGAGCACGATGGCGAAGCGGCGCGCCGACCGGCGTCGCTCCGACCGGGTCGCCTCCGACGAGCGCTGGGAGGCGATCGTCGACGCGGGGTCGAAGGTGTTCCGGCGGCTCGGCTTCGCGCAGGCCAACCTCGAGGACGTCGCCCGTGAGGTGGGGCTGAACCGGGCGACCCTCTACTACTACGTCGCCGACAAGGAAGAGCTGCTGGTCGCGATCGTGGACGAGCCGCTGGAGCGCATGACCAGCGACCTGCGCGCGATCGCGGCCCTCGACCTGCCGGCGAGCGAGCGCCTGCGTCGCGCCGTCGTGCAGCACATGCGCTCGCTCGAGGAGGCTCCCGAGCTCTGCATCTTCCTCGCCGAGAACCTCCGCCTGCTCATGTCGGGCCGCGACCACGAGATCCAGGCGAACGCCCACGAGTACGCGAGCGCGATGGCCGGCATCGTCGCCGCGGGGATCGCGACCGGTGAGCTCCGCGACGACGTCGATCCGAGGCTGGCGATGCTCGGCCTGATCGGGATGCTGAACTGGTCGCACCGGTGGTACCGACCCGGCGGTGCCATGACGCTCGCGGAGATCGGCGAGCAGTTCGCGGCCACGTTCCTCGACGGGCTCCGGAGCCGGTAGGAGGGGCACGATGCGGCTGGGCGACACCGACGCGGAAGCGGCCTTCCGCGCGGAGCTCGTGGCATGGCTGGACGCGCATGCGCCGGCGCGCGAGGTGCTCGCGGCGCCGAAGCGGTCGACGGCCTACCTCGAGGACTGGGCGCGCGACTGGCAGCTCGCTCTCTTTCGTGCCGGTTGGCTCGTCCCGGGCTGGTCTCCCGAGCTCGGAGGGCGCGACGCGGCTCCGACGGAGCAGATGATCTACTTCGAGGAGATCGCGCGCCGCGCGATCCCTCGCAGCCTCAACCCGCAGGGACTCGGCATCGTCGCGCCGTCGCTCCACGACTTCGGGACCCCGGAGCAGCTGGAGCGCTGGCTGCTGCCGACCTTGCGCGCCGAGATCGCGTGGTGCGTCGGGATGAGCGAGCCGAACGCCGGGAGCGACCTCGCGGGTCTCCGGACAGCAGCGACGCTCGACGGCGACACCTTCGTCGTCAACGGTCAGAAGGTCTGGACCTCGGGTGCCCACCACGCCGATTGGTGCATGTGCTTCGTCCGCACCGATCCCGACGCGCCCAAGCACGCGGGCATCAGCGTGCTGATCATCGACATGCGAAGCCCGGGCATCGAGACGCGACCCCTGCCCGAGCTCACGACGCCGGATCGCTTCGACTTCAACGAGGTCTTCTTCAGCGACGTCGTCGTGCCACGTGAGCATCTGCTCGGCGAGCTGCACGCGGGGTGGCCGCTCACCCGCGCCTCGCTCGGCCACGAGCGGGCGATGCTCTGGATCGACACGGCATACGAGGTCGAGCGGGCGTTCGACGCGCTCCTGGCCGTGGCTGATCGCCCGACGGTGGACGGACGCCGGATGCGCGACGACACGCGGTACCGCGACGAGGTGGCGCTGCGCCACGTCGACGCGCAGTCGCTGCTGCTGATGGGCTACCGGGGCTTCTCGAAGGCCGCGCGCGGGAAGGCCGCGCCGGAGCACTCGGTCCTGAAGCTCTACGGCAGCGAGATCCTCCAGCGCCTGCTGCTCGCGGGTTTCGAGGCGGTGGGCGTCGATGCGCTCGACCTGGCGCACGCCGGCCCTCGCCTGTGGAGCGCGGGCTCGTGGGCATCGCAGTACCTCCACTCCTTCGCGGCCACGATCCCCGGCGGGACGAGCGAGATCCAGCGCAACATCATCGCGGAGCGCATCCTCGGCCTCCCGAGGTAACGGTGCTTCACGCGACGCGGCGACTCCTGTTTGGTCGATCGAGGTAGC
>DATBSK010000162.1:0-8334 GCA_036559825.1 Acidimicrobiia bacterium
AGCCGCTGAACCTACCCACCTGCCCCACCACCGATCGCGCTGCGGGGACATGCCCACACCCCCCGAGGAGCCACTTCGCCGAAGGAGGCGGAGACCCGGCTCGAAGAGCCGACCGAGCGCCAGCGAGGGAGCAGGGGCTCCGGCTCCGGGAGGCGAGCGACGAGGCGGCGGTGTGGGCGTGTCCCCGCTGGGACGATCACTTGATCTCTTCGATCTCGTCGTGGCGGGGGACGCAGAGCATGAGGATCCCGTAGACGAGCAGCGCGCCGACGGCGGCGGCGGGGGTGACGATCCAGAGGTTCCAGCCCTCGTTGCGCGCGACGACGATGAGGCCGGTGACCATCGCCCACAGGAACGCGGCCTCGATGAGCACCTTCCACCCGAGATCCATGAGCCGGTCGTACCGGAGCCGCGGCAGGGACGCCCGGACCCAGACGGTCGCGTAGAGGAGGACGAGCAGCTTCGCCATGAACCAGACGATCGGCATCAGCCACGTGTTCACCCAGCTGTCGGCCGGCACGCCGAGCCCGGTCAGGCTCGGGCCGGACGGCCCGCCGAAGAAGAGCGTGACGGCGATCGCGCACATCGTGATGAGGTTCATGAACTCGGCGAGGAAGAAGAGCGCGAAGCGGATGCCGGTGTACTCGGTGTGGAAGCCACCCACGAGCTCCTGCTCCGCTTCCACGAGGTCGAAGGGCGGGTGGTTCGTCTCCGCGAGCGCTGCGATCACGAAGATGACGAGCGCGCCGATCGCCGGGAACCAGAGCCAGTCGTTGACCAGCGAGCCGAGGTCGACCCACGACTGCTGGTTGACGATGGCGCGCGTCGAGAGCGTCTCGGTGTGGACGAGCACGCCGACGACCGCGAGGCCGAAGGCGGCCTCGTAGGACAGGAGCTGCGCCGACGCGCGCACCGAGCCGAGCAACGGGTACTTCGACCCGGACGACCAGCCAGCGAGCATCACGCCGTACAGGCCGATCCCCGACATCATGAGGAGCCACAGCACGCCGATCGCGGGGTCTGCGAGCTGGAGCTCCGTCGTGTGGCCCGCGATCGACACCGTGCCGCCGATCGGGACGATCGCGAACGCCAGGAACGCCGGGATGATCGACAGGTACGGCGCGAGCAGGTAGACGGGCCGGTCGGCGGTCGTCGGCGACGACTGCTCCTTGAAGAAGAGCTTGATGCCGTCGGCGAGCGTCTGCAGGATGCCGAACGGACCCGCGCGCTGCGGGCCGATGCGGTTCTGCATGTCGGCGATGACCTTGCGCATGAACCAGATGTAGAAGAGGACCGCGATCAGCAGCAGGGCGAAGATCGCGATGACCTTGCCGATCACGATGAGCACGACCGTCAGGTCGATGTCGCCCTGGAGCAGCGGGTCGGCGGCGAGCATCGGGCTCACCGCTCCTGGCGGCTGCGCCACCGGGGCGCTCGGCCCCCGCTCGCTGCGAGCCGGGATACCCGGCTCGCTTCACGCTCGCTCACCGTTCCCGCTCCTGGCGGCTGCGCCGCCGGGGCGCTCGGCCCCCGCTCGCTGCGAGCCGGGATACCCGGCTCGCTTCACGCTCGCTCACCGTTCCCGCTCCGTGAGGGTCTCCACGCGCAGGTCGGTGGCTGGCGCGTCGATGTCGATGAGGTCGGCGGCCCCGGCACCGGCGAGGTTGCTGGCGACGAACGCCGTCCCGCGCGGCGTGGCGCGGTCGGCCGCGATCGGCAGCTCCACGGTCGCGCGTGATGATGTGACGCGCACGCGATCGCCGTCGGCGACGCCGAGCGACTCGAGGTCACGCGGGTTGACGAAGAGGCGCGCGGCGTCTTCGGCAAGCCGTGCAAGCGACGGTGACGCGACCACAACGCGATCGGCGCCGTACAGGGTCGCGGCCGCCACGAGCCGCAGACTGTACGCGTCAGCGGGTGCTGCGGCTGGGGCCGGTGCGACACCCGACCACCGGTGCAGCGCGACGGCTGGCGCCGGCGTCGCGACCGGCGTCGCGACAGCCCCGTTGTCGGCCTCCGCGGGTTGGGGCGGGATGGGCTCCCACGAGACGCCGGCGCCGGGCGGGGCAGCACCGAGCGTCAGCTCGTCGACGTGATCGGCGAGCGGGACGACCACGCCGTCACGCGCGCGGCGGAGCAGCAAGGCATCGACGCCGGCGAAGGCAGGGGCGACGCGCGCGATCTCGTCCTGCACCTCCTCGACGGACTCGAGGTCGAAGTCGTGCCCCAGGCGCACCGCGACCTCGGCGGCGATCCGCCACGCCTCCATCGTCGACCCCTCTGCCGTCACGATCCGCGCGAGCCGCTGCACGCGGCCCTCGATGTTGGTCGTCGAGCCGTGGTGCTCCGCCCACACGGTCGGTGGCAGCACCACGTCCGCGTGCTCGACGCCGTCGGACGGGAACGCACCGACGCACACGACGCGCTCGACCTTCTCGAGCGCGTCGCGTGCGAGCGCGCGGTCCGGGAAGTCCACGAGCGGATCGGCGCCGAGCAGCACGAGCGCGCGCACCTGACCCGCGGCCGCGGCCCGGAGGATCCCCGTGGCGTCGAGCCCCACGGCATCGGGGACCACGCCCCAGACCTCCCCGACGTGCGCACGCCCGCTCTCGAGATCCACGCGCCCGGGGAGGAAGCCCGGGGCGAGCCCGAGGTCGAGCGCTCCGTGCACGTTCGCGCGCCCGAGCGCCGAGAGGAACCGCACGTCCGCGACCCCCGCGAGCAGCGCCGCCGCGTGCACGGTGGGTGCTGCGGGCTCCGCGACCGAGGGCCGCCCCAGCACGACGACGACCGGACCGCTCCGGCCGGCCGTCGCGTCGGCGAGCGCGTCGAGCGCCTTCGTACGCGGCTTCTCGCCGCCGAGCGCGGCGACGAGCTTCTCCACGGCGTCAGCGGGCGCGCCGGGGTCGTGCCGGAGGACCGCGGTTGCATGGCGCGTCAGCTGCGTGTCGCGTGTCGCGACGTCGACGAGCGGCACGCCGCGGTCGACGGCGGCCTGGCGCAGGCGCAGGTGCAGGATCGGGAGCACCTCGCGCGTGTCGACGCCGAGCACGACGATCGCCTTCGCCCGGTCGAGATCCGCGATGGTCGCCCGCGGCATCCCGAGGACGACCTCGGCGGGCAACCCGTCCGCGAGCTGCGCATCGACGTTGTCGGTGCCGAGCACACCCTTCGCGAGGCGGGCCCACACGTACGCGTCCTCGTTGGTCCCGTCCGCGCCGCCCAGCACGGCGATGGCGGACGGCCCGTGCTCGTCGTGCACGCGCCGGAGCGCCGCGGCCGCGGCGTCGAGCGCCTCTGGCCACGAGACCTCGGTCATGCGGCTGGTGCCGGTCCGCACCATGGGCGCGGCGACGCGCGTGTCGGCGTGGATCCACTCGTAGCCGTAGCGGCCCTTGTCGCAGAGCCAGCCCTGGTTGACCGGCTCCGAGTCGACGCCGAGGAGGCGCACGACGCGGTTCGTGGTCGACTCCACCGCGCCGCGGCACCCGACCGCGCACGACTGGCACGACGTCTCTGCCGCCTCGAGGTCCCAGGGTCGCGCCTTGAAGCGGTACGGCCGCGCGGTGAGCGCGCCGACCGGGCAGATCTGCACGACGTTGCCCGAGAAGTAGGAGGTGAACGGTTGGCCGGGATAGGTGATGACCTCGGTCTCCTCACCCCGCCCGCCAAAGTCGATGAGCGCGTCGCCGGCGACCTCCGCGGCGAACCGCGTGCACCGGCCGCACTGGATGCAGCGCTCACGATCGAGGAGCACGAGGTCGCTGATCGGGATCGGCTTCTCGAAGTGACGCTTCTCCTCCACGTAGCGCGACTCACCCGGTCCGAATGCGAGCGTCTGGTCCTGGAGCGGGCACTCGCCACCGCGGTCGCACACCGGGCAGTCGAGCGGGTGGTTGATGAGGAGGAACTCGAGGACACCGTCTTGGGCCTGCTTCACCGCGGCCGACTCGGTGCGCACGACCATGCCGTCCGTGACCGGTGTCGCGCAGCTGATCTGCAGGCCGCGCATCCCGTCGACCTCGACGAGGCACATCCGGCACATGCCGACGGGCTTCATCCGCTCGTGGTAACAGAAGCGCGGGATGTAGGTGCCGTGACGCTGCGCGACCTTGATGAGCAGCTCACCGCGTGGCGCCTGCACCACCTTGTCGTCGATCGTGACGGTCACGACGTCCTGGTCGCCTGCGACCGGGATCGTGTAGGCGTAGTCCGAAGGCCACTGCGACATCGGGACCGCGTTCGCGGTCATGCCGACCGGACCTCGAGGCGCGTCCGACGGTCGGTGTCGCGCTGCAGGCGCTCGCGGATCGCGTCGCCGAACCACCGGTCGAGGCTCACGACGTGGCTCATCGTCGACGGCCCGAGCGCGCAGATCGTCGTCTGCGCGAACGGTGCGTTGAGCCCGGGCACGATGTTCTGGCCGAAGTCGAGGAGCAGGTCGAGGTCGTCCGGGCGTCCGAGCCCGTTCGCCATCCGGTAGAGCACTTTCTCGATCCAGCCCGACCCCTCGCGGCACGGCGTGCACTTGCCGCACGACTCGTGAGCGAAGAACTTCGCGAGCCGCCACGACACCAGCAGGGGGTCGACCGTCTCGTCGAACACCATGATCGCCCCGGACCCGAGCATGGTCTTGAGCTCCGACGCGCGGTCCATGTCGAGGGGCTCGTCGAGGTGCTCGGGCATCAGCCACGGCGCGGACGCACCGCCCGGGATGAAGAACCCCATCTTCTTGCCCCCGCGGATGCCGCCGGCGAGGCCCTCGATGAGGTCGCGGAACGACATGCCGAGCTCGACCTCGTAGTTCCCGGGACGCTCGACCATCCCCGACACGGAGAAGACGCGCGTGCCGGTCGACTTGTTGACGCCGAGCTCCGAGTACCACTTCCCGCCCTTGCGGATGATGTGCGGGATCGTCGACAGGGTCTCGACGTTGTTGACGACCGTCGGCGCCGCGTACAGGCCCTGCGCCGCCGGGAACGGCGGCTTGATGCGCGGCATCGCGCGCTCACCCTCGAGGCTGGAGAGGAGTCCCGTCTCGTCGCCGGCGATGTAGCAGCCGGCGCCGCGGTGCACGATCACGTCGAGGTCGAAGCCCGACTTCAGGATGTTCTTCCCGAGATAGCCGTTCGCGTACGCGTCGTCGACGGCCTGCTGCAGCCGCTCGGCTCCGAGCGCGAACTCGCCGCGGATGTAGATGAACGCGTAGTGCGCCTCGATCGCGTACGCCGTGATCGCGGCCCCTTCGATGATCTGGTGCGGATCGCACTCGATGAGCATGTGGTCCTTGAACGTCGCCGGCTCGCCCTCGTCGGCGTTCACGGCGAGGTAGCGCGGGAAGACGTCTTTCGGCAGGAACGACCACTTCTGACCCGCGCCGAAGCCCGCGCCGCCGCGGCCGCGCAGGCCCGAGGTCGTCACCTCCTCGACGATCTGCGCGCGCTCCATGGCGAGCGCCTTCTCGAGCATCGAGTACGCCTTGTTGTGCTTGCGCGCCGCCTCGAAGGTCCACGAGTCGTCCGGGCGTGATCGGAGGAACTCCGTGACGATGCGCGTCTCCTCAGCGGGCATCACGCGCCTCCCGCGGCCGTCGTCCCGGAGACCGTGCGCGCGGCGAGGTCGCCTCGCCGGTACCGCTCGACCAGGTCGATCGCCGCCTCGACGGTGACGGGGCCGTGGAACTCGTAGTTGACCTGCAGCACCGGCGCGACGTCGCACGCGGCGAGGCACTCGACCTCCTCGACGAGGACGTCGTCGTCGTCGAGGTAGCGCGTGCGCAGCGCCTCGAGCAGCTCCGGCCCGCCGTTCACGAGGCACGAGACGTTCGTGCACACCGACACGATGAGGCCACCCACCGGCTCGCGCTTGAGCATCGTGTAGAAGGAGCACGTCCCGAGCACGAGCGCCGGGGTGAGGTCGAGCAGCTCCGCGATCTCCTCCATCGCTGCCGGCGTGACCCACCCGTTGCGGTCCTGCGCGAGGTGCAGGAGCGGGAGCAGCGCCGACTTCTCGTGCGGGTAGCGCGACGCGATGTCCTTGGCGCGCCGCTTGTCGGCGTCGGTGAGCCCCTGCCGCGCGCCCGAATCGATGGGGACCGTCACCATGGGCGCGCCATCACCGGTCGACCTCCCCCATGATCGGGTCGACTGTCGAGATGATCGCCACGGTGTCGGCGACGAGCGTGCCGACCGCCATCGTCGCCGTGCACTGCAGGTTGTAGAAGGACGGCCCGCGGATGTGCATCCGCACCGGCTTCCCGGTGCCGTCGGCCACGAGGTAGCACCCGATCTCACCGCGCGCCGACTCGACGGCGGTGTACGTCTCGCCCGGCGGCACCTTGAAGCCCTCGGTGAACAGCTTGAAGTGGTGGATGAGCGCCTCCATCGACTCGTCGATGCGGGCGCGCGGCGGTGGCGTCACCTTGCGGTCCTGCGAGCGGAAGTCGCCGGCCGGCATGCGCTCGATGCACTGGCGGACGATCTTCACCGACTCGAGGATCTCGTCGAGACGGATGAGGAAGCGGTCGTAGCAGTCTCCGTTCTGCGTGTAGACGACGTCGAAGTCGACCTCGTCGTAGGCGAGGTACGGCTGCGACTTGCGCAAATCCCAGGGGAAGCCGGTCGACCGGAGGATCGGGCCCGTGACCCCGAGCGCGAGCGCGTCCTCCCTGGTGAGCACCCCGACGCCGACGAGACGCTCGAGCCAGATCGGGTTCTCGTTGAGAAGGTCGGAGTAGTCGCGTACGCCCTTCTCGACGTCGCCGAGCAGGGCGATCGTGTCCTCTTCCCAGCCCTCCGGGAGATCCGCGGCGACGCCGCCGGGGCGGATGAAGTTGTGGTTCATCCGCAGGCCGGTGATCTTCTCGAGCAGGCGGAGCGTCTCCTCCCGGTCGCGCCAGCCGTACACCATCATCGACAGCGCGCCGATGTCCATGCCGTTCGTCGCCTGGAAGAGCAGGTGCGACGCGATCCGGTTCAGCTCGACGAGGTACATGCGGATCCAGGTCGCGCGCGGCGGGATCTCGAGATCGAGGATCCGCTCGACGGCCATCGACCAGACGAGCTCGTTCGAGAGCGGCGAGACGTAGTCCATGCGCGTCACGTTCGTCGCGCCCTGGACGTACGTGAGCTCCTCCGCGGTCTTCTCCATGCCGGTGTGCAGGTAGCCGACGACGGGCTTCAGCCGCAGAACGGTCTCACCGTCGAGCTCGAGCATGACGCGCAGCACTCCGTGGGTGGACGGGTGCTGCGGCCCCATGTTGATGATCGTCGTCTCGGTCGCGTCGGGCCACAGCCCGCCGGTGACGACGAGCTCGCGCGTCGACGGCTGCAGGACCTGCGCGCCCTCGTCGGTCTGCTGCTCGAGGCGCGCCTCGTCGCGCACCTTGTGCGTCGGGCTCATCACTACGGCGTCGCTCTCTGCGGGCGGGGATACCCCGCCGCCTCGGTCGACTCCGCAAGCTCCGTCTCCACCGGCGTCGGGAGGCAAAGCCACCCGACGCCTGCCCGCGGCCGTTCGCTCCGCATCGGACTCATGTCGGTACTCATCGAGGTGCGGGGTCTTCCTTGAACGTGACGGGCACGCGGGCGGGCGCGTCGTCCTTGCGGAGGGGATGGCCGACCCAGTCGTCGGGCATGAGGATGCGCGTGAGGTCCGGGTGACCCTCGAACGTGATGCCGAAGAGGTCGAACACCTCGCGCTCGCCGAAGTCCGTGCCGGGGTACACCTCGACGAGGCTCGGGACGGTCGGGTCGTCCGCCGGAACCTCGCAGATCGTGCGCAGTCGGAGGTTGCGCGGGTGCGAGAGGTAGTTGGCGACGATCTCGAAGCGCTCCGGCGCGACGCCCGGGACGGAGAGCCGCGTCTCGTCGTGCAGGTGGTCGACGGCGGTCACGTCGAGGCACTGCGTGACGCGCTGCTCGTCGCGCAGGAAGCGCGCGGCGTCGAGCCAGGTGGCGCGGTCGAGGTACACGACGGCCTGGCCGTGCGAGTCGTGCGGCACCGAGTCGGGGAAGCGCTCGACCACGGCGGCCGCCAGCTCGTTCACCGGGGCCGGCGCCGGAGGCTCGTGAATCTCTTCACGAGCGTTCGCGTCGTCGGTCATCGCCCGTCCCCCACGGCTCTCGATCAGGCCGACCGCGAAAGGGTCACGGGCTGGACGTGCGACGGCGTGCCGTCGAGCTGCTCGATCTCGATGCCCGCGCCCCGGTCCTTGCCGCGGCGCTTCATGATCTCGCCGCGGCGGATCTCGTCGTGGAGCAAGAGGATGCCGTGCATGAGGGTCTCGGGGCCCGGCGGGCACCCGGGCACGTACACGTCGACCGGCACGATCTG
>DATBSK010000163.1:0-9873 GCA_036559825.1 Acidimicrobiia bacterium
ATGCTCGCGATGGGTCTCGGCCTGCACGGATTCACCGTCGATCGGGCTGCGACCGGGCGTCAGGCGCTCGACGCCATCGAGCAGCACCGGCCCGATCTCGTCGTCCTCGACGTGATGCTGCCGGACCTCGACGGGTTCGAGGTGGCGCGCCGCTTGCGACGCGACGAAGGCGCGGGAGCGCGCCTGCCGATCATCTTCCTCACCGCGCGCGACACGACGCAGGACAAGATCGACGGGCTCCGCCTCGGCAGCGACGACTACGTGACGAAGCCGTTCAGCATCGAGGAGCTGATCGAGCGGGTGAAGGCGGTGCTCCGCCGGACCTCCGGTGCCGGACCGGGCGAGCGGCGCCTCAGCTACACGGACCTGGTGCTCGACGAGGACACCCGGGACGTCTGGCGTGGCGACAAGCTCATCCAGCTCACGGTCACCGAGTTCAAGCTGCTGCACTACCTGCTCGCCAATGCCCGCCGCGTGCTGACTCGCGAGCAGATCCTCGAGCACGTCTGGGACTACACGTTCGTCGGCAACGCGAGCGTGCTCGAGACCTACATCAGCTACCTGCGGCACAAGATCGACGACGTCGATCCTCCCTTGATCCACACCGTGCGCGGGGTCGGCTACACGCTGCGTCTCCCTCCGACCTCGGGGACGTGATCCCGGAGACGACGGTCTGATCGGCGCGTCGCGGCGTCAGTAGCTGTAGCCCGGGGACCCCATCGACGGAGGTGGTGGTGGTGGCGGCGGGGGCGCCTGCGTGGGAGGTGAGGTGGGCGCGGGCGCGACCTGCGCCTGGGTGGCGGGAGGCGGCGGGGGCGGCGCGACCTTCGTGCCGTCCGCCGCGAGGACCCACCAGACGCCACCGACGCCGAAGCCGTTCGTCTGACCCGCCGATTGATCACCCGAGAACCGATAGAGCGGGTGGCCCGCGTAGGTGACCTGCTTGCCCGACGCGGTGTCCAGGGTCGAGAGCAGGGCCGGGTCCGCACCGGCTCCCGCGACCGGCGCGCCCTTGACGGTGAGCGGAGGCCAGGTGGTCGCGCACGCTCCGGTGCAGGTGACGGCGGTGGCGGTGTCCGTGTCGAGCTGGTACAGGGTGAGCCCGTTCTCGTCGACCAGGATCGCTCCGAGGGGCGACTGGGCGACCTGGACGGTCGGCTTCGCCGGGAGCGTCGTGGTCGTCGTCGTTGGTTTCGTGCTCCGCTTCCGGTGAGTGCTGCTGACGCTCGAGTCGCCGCCACTGCAGGCTGCGACGAGAGCCGCGCTCGCCACGAGCGCAGCCACGACCATCACACGGCGCATGTGCCCTCCTCGGTCCGTCGCACGGTTCTACGTCTGGGCCGGGCCTCCGGATTGAGGGGTCCGGGCGCTCAGCGGAACTGCGGCATCACCTGCTCGGCGAACAGCCGCATCGACTGCACGACGAGATCGTGGTCGACGCCACCGACGCCCATCCAGAGCAGGAGGCGCCGGACGCCGGCGTCGCGCAGCGCCGCGACCTTCTCCGCGCAGCCGTCTGGATCGTCGAAGAGCAACCGGGCCTCGAGCCATTCGTCGTACACGAACGGGGGGAGACGACCACCGCGTCCCTCGTAGAACTCGTAGCCACGGGGCATCTCGGTCGTCGTGGGGGTCGTCAGCTCCTGGAGCACGTCGAGATCCCACTCGAACGCGGCACGAGGAAGCGTGCGCGCCTCCTTTCGTGTGGGCGCGAGGAACGCGTACTTGAGGACCGTCGCGCGTGCGAAGAAGGCGTCCGCGTCGAGTCCGGCCGACTCGACTGCACGGCGGTAGTGACGCAGCTCGGCGAGCTGATCGGCGAACGGCGTGATCGGACGCGCCATCAGCGGGGGGAGCCCTCGCTCGATGGACCGGCCGACGCTCTCGGCGCTGTTGACCGCGTGCAGCAGCACCTGATCCGGACGGCGTTGCGGCACCGGCCAGATCCGGACCCGTGGGATCTTGAAGTACGTGCCGTCGTACGTGAGCTCGTCGGGCTCCCAGGCTCGGAGCACGATGTCGAGCGCCTCTTCGAACATCGGCCGGGTCTCGTCGATGGGCACCCCGAAGACCCCGTACTGGGGGAACTGGTAGCCACGACCGACGCCCACCTCCATCCGCCCACCGGTCAGGTGGTCGAGGATGGCCACGCGCTCGGCGAAGCGCAGCGGATGCGTGAACGTCAGGTTGACGACCGCGGTGCCCACGTGCACGCGCTCGGTACGGGAGGCCAGCACGCCGGCGACGAGCAATGCGTCACCGGTCAGGCAGTACGGCGCGAAGTGCTGCTCGGCCACCCAGATGCCGTCGTACCCGAGCTGCTCCGACAGCAGCGCCCGCTCGAGCTCCTCGCGCATGACCCGCGCGGGATCCTGCCAGGGCGGGCACTGGAACACGTGGTAGGTCGCGAACTGCATCGCCGGACCAGCCATGCGGACGCAACAGTAGGTGGAGCCGTCCGGTGCTCCGCCTCTTCGGATCAGGCGATGTGCAGGCCCGAGATCGCGCGGGCGATGACGAGACGCTGGATCTCGGAGGTCCCCTCGAAGATCGTGAAGATCTTCGAGTCGCGGTGCCACTGCTCGACGGGGTACTCGCGCGTGTAGCCGTAGCCGCCGAGGATCTGGATCGCCTCCTCGGTGACCTTCACCGCGACCTCGCCGGCCTTGAGCTTGCTCATCGAGCCCTCGCCGGCGACGAACTGCTTCTTCTTCGCGGCCATCCAGCACGCGCGCCAGACGAGCAGGCGCGCCGCGTCGATCTCCATCCGCATGTCGGAGAGCTTGAACGCGATGCCCTGGTTCTCGATGATCGCTCGTCCGAACGCCTTTCGGTCCTTGGCGTACTCGAGCGCGTATTCGTACGCGGCGCGTGCGATGCCGAGCGCCTGTGCGCCGACGAGCGGCCGCGTCGCCTCGAACGTGCTCATCGCCGCCTGCGTGCGCGTCGCCTTCCCTTCTTTGGCGCGCGCGAGGCGCTGGTCGAGCTTGTCCTTCCCCCCGAGCAGGCACGAGCCGGGGACACGGACGTCGTCGAGGACGACCTCCGCGGTGTGCGACGCGCGGATGCCGTGCTTCTTGTACTTCTGGCCCTGGCTCAGCCCCGGCGTGCCCGGGGGGACCACGAACGCCGCGTGACCGCGCCCCTTGAGCTCGGGATCGACCGCGGCGACGACGACGTGGACGTCGGCGATCCCACCGTTGGTGATCCACGCCTTCGTCCCGTTGATGACCCACTCGTCGGACCTCTCGTGGTAGATCGCGTGGGTCCGCAGGTTCGAGACGTCGCTGCCCGCGTCGGGCTCGCTCACGCAGAACGCGCCCAGCTGGATCTTGTCGGGCGTCCCGAAGCACTGCGGCAGCCACTCGCCCGCCTGCTGCGGCGTGCCGCTCGACATGATCCCGCTCACCGCGAGCGTGCTGCCGAGGATCGACAACGTGATGCCGGCGTCACCCCAGGCGAGCTCCTCGCTCGCCAGCGCGAGCATCAGCCCCGCGGGGTCGGCCGTGCAGTTGGCGAAGAACTCGAGGGAGTACAGGCCGATGTTGGCCGCCTCCTCGATGATGGGCCACGGCGTCTCCTCGCGCTCGTCCCACTCGCGCCCGGCGGGGCGGATGACGTTCTCCGCGAAGTCGTGGACCCACTTCTGGATCTGGAGCTGGTCCTCGTTGAGGTCGAGCGAGAACTCGGACATCCCGGTGCCTCCTGGCCGCGGTCTACCCACAAGTTACCAGTCGGTAACACGTGGCGGAGACATCGGCGTTCGGTCACGGCTCACGAATTCCTGGGTCTAGGGGTTGACAAAGGCGAACATATGTTCGATACTGGAGCGCTTCCCCGAAGTGCCCGGCCCCACGGCGGAGGAGGTGACAGCGATGACCTACCAGGAGATGGTCGACCGGTTCCGCTGTCACGAGACCGCCTGGGTCCGGAGCCGTCGGGACGAGGTGCGGCGGGAGCAACGCCGGCTGCGGGTCGAGGAGCTCGCGCTCACCAAGGTCTTGGACGACCGCCAGGCGCTGGATCCGTTCCCGGAGGCATCGGTGCCCATGAGCACGCAGAAGGCCAGCGTCGAAGTCGCGCGCGCGTTGGAGTCGACACCGGCGCTGGCCGACGCCGCCGTCAATGGTGCGCTGAGCTGGGAGCAGCTCGAGCCCCTCACCCGGATCGCGACACCCGAGACCGACAAGGAGTGGGCGCAACGGGGCCCGAGCTGCACGCCGTTCGACCTGCAGAAGCTGGCGCGCCGCGCCCGCACGCTCACCGCCGAGGACACCCGAGCCCGTACCGAGGCACGCGAGCTGCGGACCTGGCGCGAACCCGAGCTCGGGATGGTCGCGGGCCGGTTCCGGATCCCCGAGCTCGACGGCATCCTGGTCGAGCGAGTGTTCGAGCACATGGCCGAACAGCTCCGCCCCGCCCCCGGTCAGCCCTGGGACTCGCTCGCGCACCGCAAGGCCGACGCCCTCATCGACCTGTGCACCAACTACGCCGACGTCGAACCGACCGGCAAGTTCCGCCACACCATCGTGACCCACGTGCGCGACGACGGCAGCGCCGACTGCGACGGTCTCGAGCTCGCGCCCGCCACGGTCGCGGCAGTGCGACCCGACGCCGCGGTCAAGGCTCGCCGCGAGGATCCCCACGGCCGCGAGCGCGCCACCAGCCGGGCCCGTCGACCGCTGCCCGCGCACATCGAGCGCCACGTGCGCGACCGCGACCGGCACTGTCGGGTCCCGGGCTGCACCCACACCCGCCGGCTCCAGCCGCACCATCTGGTGCCGTGCTGTCGCGGCGGCCACGACGGCATCGACAACCTCGCCATGGTCTGCCCGTATCACCACCGGATGCTCGTGCCCCACGGGCCGTGGCACCTCGTCGGTGACCCCGAACAGATCGACGGACTCCGCCTCGTCCACCAGGACGACCTCATCGACGCCCGCGCCGGACCCAGTCCTTAGGCGAGCGCGACAGGAGCCCGATCTTCCCCACCCGCACCTTGACAACTGAATTTGGCGGCTTCGGTCCGTTACGTGGACTTCGCCGTTGTCAGATGGTGGGCACCGTGAGGTTGCTCGACGACGACGTTCCCGAGAAGTTGCCGGTGACGGTCACCTGCTTCTGCGTTGTCTGACCGCCGGCGCCGTTGGCCGTCAGGTAGTAGGTGTGCTGCACCGGCCCGGGGCCGTTGCCGCACGCGAAGGGCACTTTCTGGGTGTCGGTCGGGCCGAAGTTGCCGAACGGCCCATTCGGGTTGTCGATGCTGATCGTGACGCCGGTCGTGTTCTGGGTCACCCAGCTGAGCGAGACCTGCGACGTCTGCGGGCAGCTGACGGGGTTCTGACCGACGGTGAACTGCGTGATCACGGGCGCGGGAGCCGCGGTCGTCGGCGGCGTGGTCGTCGTGGTCGTGCTGGTCGACGTCGTGCTGCTCGACGTGGTCGAGCTCGACGTCGTCGTCGTCGGGGTACCGTCGTCGCTGCCGCTGGCGGCCACCGCGATGATCACGCCGATGATCAGACCGAGCACGAGGATGCCGCCGGCGATGAGCCAGAGCCGCCGGTTGTCGCCCTCCTCGAACTCGTCCTCGCCGGGGCCACCCGGGCCACCGGGGCCGCCTCCGAAGGTCTCGCCTTGCGTCGGGATCGTCGCGTCGCCCCCGCCCGGCGGCACCGGCATCGTCGGCTCGCCGCCCGTCGGGATGGGCATCGTCGGTTCGGGTGGTGGCGTGGTCATCCGCTGGTGCTCCCCTCCCCCGCCAGAACGTAGGGACCGTAGCGGAGGAGGGGAGGGGGCGCCGGGAACGCCGCGAGCGTCAGACCTGCGTCGGTTGCGTCGACGAGGCGTCGTGCGGCTGCCTCGGCTCGTGGTTCACGAGGCGCTCGGCGAAGGTGGGGAGACGCTCCTTGATCTTCGCGGCGCGCTCCTCGGGGATCTTTCCCACGGAGACGGCGCGGTCGACCGCCTCCGTCAGCGCGGTGACGATCGCCTGCTCGACGTCGGCAGGGTCGACACCCTTCGACTGCGCCACCTCGGCGACGGTCTGCCCGCCGCGCACGGCTTCGCGCAGCTCAGCGATGGTCACGCCGATCGTCTCGGCCGCGGCAGTCGCGGCGATCCGGATCACCACGCGGCGCGGCCGGTGGTGCGCGCGCTCGGTGGTCGTGGAGCCCGACCCGCTCCCGGTGTCGGACTGCGCGACGGCGACGCCGGCGCCCGCGACCACCAGCACCGCGGCGGCGGTCAGGACGGCGATCAGCTTCCTCATGTCTCGGCCTTCCTCATGTCTTGGCCTTCCTCATTGTGTGGTCCTCCTCGATGGCGATCGAGCTGGGGGGATCGATGTGGTCCCGAACATCGAACCGTGGCGACATGAGGCGCCTGTGAAGTCGGTGCGAGGCATGCGCCAAGACGTCCATCGGCCGTCGACCAGAATGCCGTGAGATGACCCCTGCGAGCGACCACGACGACGCCGCACGGTACGCGGCGGAAGCCGGCACGCTGCTCCTCGAGCTGCGCGGCAAGGCCGACGGCGACGACTGGTCGCGATGGTCCCTCGGCGACGCGGCGGACGTGCTCGCGAACCGCCGGTTGCTGGAGCTGCTGCACGACGAGCACCCCGACGACGCGGTGCTGTCGGAGGAGTCCGCCGACGATCCGCGCCGCACCGACGCGGCGCGCGTCTGGATCGTCGACCCCCTCGACGGGACGCGCGAGTTCACCGAGCTCGGCCGCACCGACTGGGCCGTGCACGTCGCGCTCTGGGCGCGCGGCCAGGGGCTCGTCGCCGGCGCGGTCGCGCTGCCCGCGCAGGACCGCGTCCTCGCCACGGGAAGCCCTCCGGTGGTCCCCGAGCCCGACGGGCGCCCCGCGCGCGTGGTCGTGAGCCGGACCCGCCCCCCGGCCGCCGCCCGCCGCGTGGCGGACGCGCTCGGCGCCGAGCTCGTGGGGATGGGGTCCGCGGGCGCGAAGGCCATGGCCGTGGTCGACGGCACCGTCGACGCCTACGTGCACGCGGGCGGGCAGTACGAGTGGGACTCGGCGGCGCCGACGGCCGTCGCCGCCGCGGCGGGGCTGCACGTGTCACGCCTCGACGGATCCTCACTCGAGTACAACCGCCGCGACCCGTGGCTCCCGGACCTCGTGGTGTGCCGCCCCGAGCTCGCGAGCGCGGTGCTGGGAGCGGTTGCGTGAACGCGACCGCGGTCGAGCTCGTCGCCGCGGACGGCGTCCGGCTCCGCGGTCGCCAGTGGGAGCCGCCGTCGCGTCACCGTGCGTCCGTCGTGCTCGTGCACGGGTTCGGCGCGTCGAGCACGGACGGCAAGCTCGTCGCGGTCGCGGAGGCGCTCGTCGAGCACGGGCACGCGGTCATCTCCGTCGACTCGCGCGGCCACGGATCGTCCGACGGCGCGGCGACGCTGGGTGACGACGAGCGGCTCGACGTCGACGCCGCGGTCACCGTCGCGGGCCCGGCGCCCGTCGTCGTCGTCGGCGCGTCGATGGGCGCGATCGGCGCGCTGCGCTACGTGGTCGGCGCCGCGACGTCGAGCGTCGCCGGGATCGTGACGGTGAGCTGCCCGGCGCGCTGGACGCTGCCACTGAACGCCCGCGGCGTGCTGTCCGCGGCACTCACCCACACGCCGCCGGGCCGTTGGATCGCCCGCCGCTGGCTCGGCGTGCGCATCGCGCAGCCCGGACCACGACCCGCACCCCCGCTGGAGCTCGTGCCGGAGGTCGGCTGTCCGCTCGCGCTGGTCCACGGACGCGCCGACCCGTTCATCCCCGTCGCCGACGCGGAGCTGCTGCACGCAGCCGCGCGGGAGCCGCGGCGGCTCGAGCTGGTCGACGGGATGGGCCACGCGTTCACCACGGAGTCGATCGAGCCGGTCGTGACCGCGGTCGACTGGGTCCTCGCGCAGGAGTGAGACGAGCGCGGTCTCAGCGCTCTGCCGCGTCCTCCCACCACCACGCGAGCCCGGCGAGCCCGGGCCCGGTGTGCACGACCATGACAGGGCCGAACTCGCCGATGAAGGCGGTCGCGTCGTCACCCGGCTCGGTCACACTCGCCAGGAGCACCTCGGCGACATCGAGCGCGAGCGCGTGCAGCGCGGCGACGTGCAAGCGGCCACGGCCGTCGGCGGGCGCGTCGCGCCGGACGAGCTGCACGATCCGGTCGAGCGCGGCGTCGCGGCTGAGTGCAGGCCGCAGGCGCCGCACGGAACCCCCGCGGAACTCGAACAGCGGGTTGATCCCGAGCCGGCGGCCGGCCCACCCGGCGATCCCGGGGACGCGACCGCTCCGCACGAGGTGATCGAGCGACGAGAGCGTCGCGACCAGGCGGACGCGCTCGAGCACGGCTCGCGCCCGCGCTTCGACGTCGTCGAGCGACGCGCCCGCGCGCGCGGCCTGCGCCGCCGCCAGCACGACCAAGGCCTCCGCACCGCCGGCCGTCGCGGTGTCCACGACGCGCACGGGCCCACCGACCGCCCGGGACGCGACCAGCGCCGATTGGTACGTCGCGCTCATCGACGCGGCGATCGTGAGCACGAGCACGCCGTCGTTCGTGCGCGACGCGTCCTTGATGACGTGCTCGAACTCACCGGGCGTCGGCGCCGACGTCGAGACCTCGTCCTCGACGACGAGCTCCTGCAGCGGCCGGCGACCCTCGGGCTCGGGGACGCCCTTGACCGTCAGCCACATCGGGACGATCGAGATCCCGTACCGCTCCGCGAGCTCGGGGGGGAGGGCGGCCGCGCTGTCCGTGACGATTGCCACGCTCACGTCGTTGGATCACCCTCGGGTGCGAGTTGCATCCCGGGACTCTCGCGCAATCTCACCAGTGCGGCCGACATCACCACGATGATCCCCGAGCAGAGCAGCACGACACGTGACGGCTCGAGCTCGCCGATCCAGGGCCAGCGGACGTTCTCGAGGAGGTCTCCGGCGAGGCCCGCGCCGATCGCGGCGAGGCTCAGCCCGATCCGGATCACGACGTGGAAGGCGGCGAACGCCAAGATCCGCTGCTGGCCGTCGAGGCGCGACTGCAGCGCGCCCATCCCCGACGACAGCGTGTAGGCCGCGGCAGCGCCGAACGCGGTCGCGCCGATGTACGCGAGCCAGACCGATCCCGCGAGGCTGAACGCGGCGACGATCAGCCCGATCGCGACGACGCCGAGGCGCGTCTCGGTGAGCGGATCGTGGCCGCGGCGCAGCTGGAGGATGAGCAAGCCGAACGCCGCGCCCACGCCGAACAGCGCGATCAGCACGCCGAACTCGGTGTCGGACGCGCCGAGCACCTCGCGCACGAACACGATGCCCAACGAGAACAGCGCCCCAAGCCCGAGCGCGACCGCGGTCGTCGCGGGCATCACCGCGCGCACGAGCGGGATCCGGAAGGCCTCGCGGAAGCGCACGTTGTCGGACGCGACCTCCGATCCGTCCGACGACAGCATCGTGAGGCGGGTGATGAACGCGAACGAGACGAGGAACGTCGCCGCGTCGATCCAGAACACGAGCGCGAGCGGCCGGTCGAAGAGGTCCGCGACCGGGAGCGCGGCCACGGCGGCGAACAGCGCCGCGCCGAGCGGGATGGTGCCGAATGACGAGCCGAGCACGAGCCCGTTCGCGAGGGGGAGGTCCTCCTCGTCGACGAGGTCGGGGATCGACGAGTCGCGCGCCGGCAGGAACACCAGGCTCGCCGCCTCGAGCACGAACGCGCACGTGTAGACCCACCAGATCGCGCGGATGAACGGGACCGCGGCGATGATCGCGGCGCGCAGCGCGTCCATCGCGAGCATCGTGCGGCGGCGGTCCCAGTGCCTCCCGGCGCGCGCCGCGAGCGGCCCGCCCACCGCAGCGGGCAGCAGCCGCAGC